>CALFNL010000001.1 GCA_937902875.1 uncultured Bacteroidota bacterium
AATGAAGTGGTAGGGAAACCGTCAACCGCACTGTCGAAAGGTTTGCAATTGACGGCCGCTGATCGAAATGAAGAACTGGTCATCTATTATTCTCATTGCGGAACAGTGGGTACCGGCCGTAGAATTGAGCTTAAAGACGAAAACGGAAAGGTTTACAAGGAATGGGATTTTAATAATAGCTCGGCGGACAAAGGTATGAGGATCCCGGTGAGGGAAATCCTGGAATACCAGAAACAGACTGCGGGGCTGGCCCTTTTTTATCATGCAGACCAGCTGCAGTCAAAGGAAAGAATGCTGGTATCTCTTGGCAATGACAACAGGAATTCTAATACCATTCGGGAAAGAGCCAGCTACGACATGCCATTCCTGATGGGCGGCATTCTGGTGCTTGGCCTAATAGGGAAGGCGATTCTCAGGGCTTAGAATTCACCAATTTTGAACAAACCCATCGTATTGCATGCAGGGATTTAGATCAAGCCCGCAGGGCCGGATTGAAAAATTCCTGATCCCACAGGGTCTTCTCCCCGACTATAAACGGAAGAAGACCTTTGGTATTTTATTTCGTTCTTTTCCAAATAAGAGAAGAAAGAAACAGCAGAGCAACTGCGAGATTTACCCATGCGAACCAATCACCGGTCTGGCTATAAATAGTTGCCTCCTTACCCAGAGGGGCTATTCCAGACATTACCACAGTTTGTCCCGCCTGACTCTTTTCTTCGCGTAATATTCGTCCGCGGTTATCACTAATCGTTAGCCTGCCCTCCTGGGCTACCCTCACGATGCCATATCCGTTTTCAACACCACGCATAATCGCCATTCTTGAATGTAACCATCCATCGGCGGTAAAATCCCAGGCGGGAACATAGAGGATTTCCAAGCCTCCTTTATTATATTTGCTGATATAGCCCTCAAAGTCCAGGTCTTTGCAAATTGCAACTCCCGATGGAACACCGTTCAGGCTGAATAATCCCGGTTCCTTGCCAGACCGAAATCCTTCATAGGCTTCTCCCTCGAACAGGTTCACTTTCCTGTAATCCGCAATAACGCGCCCCTCAGGCGAAATAACCAGGGCCGTATTTTCAAAGTAGCCATTTTTGATCCTTGTGTACCCAGCAACGATCGCCACTTTATTTTTTCTCGCGGCATCTGTAAACATACGGGTGATGAATGGATCACTGGAATCGGTCACGGGTATCGCTTTTTCCGCCAATACAACAAGTTTAGCACCCTGACTCGCTAGCCGCTCAATTTCAGCAATATGCAGACCGGCTATCCGCATTTCATTTTCGAATCCCGGATCGTATACATTCTCATATATTTTCTTGTCAACTACTACTAATCCAACCGGTAAACTGGAGTTAGGCCGCTCCTTTTGCAGACGGATCAAGCCAAATACAATGGCCATGGAAACTATGAGGGACGAAGCAACAATCAGTGGATACCGGGCAGCATTGTTCTTCCTAAGGTGCCAGGCCAGGGCTATTGCGGATGGCATCAACGTGACCACAAAGCTAATTCCCAGGATTCCGGTTACAGAAGCGATTTGAACCAAGGGCAAAAACTCAGCCTGGGTGTAGGCCAGGCTTCCGATGGTTCCATCTCGCGAAAACATGAAAGCGAGCCATTCAAAAGTTACCCAGAGTACCGGAAAGGCGAATACTGCCGTCCAGCTTTTTGAATTCAGCATGATTTTTCTCACCAGAACTATAATAACGGCAAAGACCAAGGGCAGAATAAGCGTGAACATGATGGCAAGTAGTGGAGGCACCACGGAAAAGAGATAGCCGAGCCAGCTCAATCTTCCTATTAGGAAAGCCACAAAGGCAACCATAAATGCTTTTCCGGCCAAGACCCGTAGGGATATCAGCAATACCGGAACCGGCGCCAGCCATAGCAAATACCAGAAACCCCCTGTTAATCCGCAGGAAGCATACCAGCAAATGCCCGAAATGATGATCCCGGAAAGCAGGAGTATGCTCTTCAATAAAGGACTGATTCGAGATTCGGGTTTCATCTTGCTTATCAATTGCTTTAATTGATCCGTCTCAAATATAACTATCCTTCATTACCCGAAATTGTAAGAATTAGACAGGTTGGTGGTGGATCAGGAAGTCGGCCATAAAATGGTCTTCTTTCCTGAACAGGCTGGGTGTGGTGCCGGTGAAGAGACGGAAGTCTTTTATGAAATGGGCCTGGTCATAGAATCCACATTCGTAACCGATACTGGTAAGGCTATTTTTGCGAAATGCCATCTCTCTGATGGCCCTGTTGAAGCGTATGATCCTGTAATAATTTTTGGGAGTGTATCCAACTATTTGAAGAAATTTTCTCTCCAATTTCTTATAGCAAGCCTGGTTTTCCCTGCATATTTCCCCTATAGAAATATTGTCTGGACTGGTCCTCATGAAGTTCACTGTGCTGCTAACGAGGGACCATTGAGCAGGTTCATATCTTATTGCTTTTGCAAGAAATTCGTCCAGCAATTTAATTTGATTTTCGTCCAGCACTGAGCCCTGAAGTCTGGCGATGCAGTCATGAACTGAATAACCAAACAGATATTCGGCGGGAAGGAGCTGATTTAATATTTCTGAAACTGGTACCTTGCTAAAAGCCGCTAATCCACCGGGTTTGAACCTGACGCCAATAAGATGAGGGTTTCCCTCCTGCCAGGCGAAAGAAATTTTATTGCGCTGACCCATGACTTTTATTCTACCGCACGCGAGGGATTGGGCTTCCATGCCGGGGAATTGCCAATGGAATCTATCTCCAAGATTGAAGATCAGTTCAACCCGGCCCCCGGGGATCAACCTTTGGATGGAATCGGCACCTTTTCCGGGAGAACGTAATGTCCAATAACATTCCACAAAACCTGAAAGTAAAGGTGAAGGCAGGTATTGATGGTAGTTAGTCATT
>CALFNL010000002.1 GCA_937902875.1 uncultured Bacteroidota bacterium
TATTGATCCATGTGGGATTGCCTTCGACCATCTTGCCAGTCAAATCAACATTTTTCCCACCATAGTTCATTGATCCGCTCACATATTTGGCATTATCGTAAAACAGTCCACTTCGGGTAGATATGACATCCGGGAGCTATTTGATTGGCCACTTACAAAAATACTATCCAGTTGCTTAACCCTGGATGTATCCGAAGCAATGGGATACAATTGCGCTATAGCAATATTTGAGAGGAAGAGCCCAGACATAACCGGGATGATTATTTTCTTCATGATCAGAATTTATTGGAGATAAAAAGAATGGATTCAGGCGCCCCGGAGTCCGGCAGGAAAGCAGGGAGTAAAGACACCGTAAAGAATTACGGTGTCTGTTTGGTTATGACTATTTTCCAAAACTTATTTTAAAAGAATTTTTCAGGTTCAATATTTTTCAGGATTCTGTCTCTGACTCAACCCATCTTCGGGCTGGGTTTAAAGACAGCGTAAAGAATTACGCTGTCTGTTTGGTTATGACTATTTTCCAAAACTCATTTTAAAGATCTCTTTAGGTTCAATATTTTTCAGGATTCTGTCTCTGACTCCACCTGGCTTTCGGCCTGAGTTTAAAGACAGCGTAAAGAATTACGCTGTCTGTTTGGTTATGACTATAATCCAAAACTTATTTTAAAGATCTTTTTAGGTTCAATATTTATCAAACTGCTGTCTCTGACTCAACCTGATTTTCAGCCTGAGTTTAAAGACAGCGTAAAGAATTACGCTGTCTGTTTGGTTATGACTATTTTCCAAAACTTATTTTAAAAGAACTTTTCAGGTTCAATATTTTTCAGGATTCTGTCTCTGACTCAACCCATCTTCGGGCTGGGTTTAAAGACACCGTAAAGAATTACGGTGTCTGGCATTATGACTCATGCTGCAAAATCAATTTATTCCGCGCCATCTGTAACAGCGCGATCTATCGCCTTCTGTCCTATATTTTTTCCAACATCCAAACCCACCTGACAATCGGCGCGATAATGAATTCCTCCATACATTCTTGACAGGGAAGCTTCCTGTGCCATTGCCGTATAATCATTTGCCCTCGCAGGAATAATATGTCCCAATATAGTGGCCGCCGCTCCGCTGAAAGTTGAATGCCCTGAAATATAAGAGGGGAAATTAGGCAACCCCGTAAGCGTCTTCACATTAGGATTCAATTGAGTAGGGCGCGGATTGAAATAGTAGTATTTGGTATCCCAGCAAACGATTGCCGCATCCATCAGGGCCATATTGAGCAGCGCCATGTTTCTAGCCCATCTCACTTCACTATAATTTTGCTTAATAAAATCATCTGCGGCAATGGCATCCCAATGCCCCGCGGGAGTGGAAGTATTCACTCCATCGGCCCAGAAATGCACAATCTCAATGCGTTCCCTGGTTGGATTTTTGACCAGGTCGTAGATCTCTTGCGTCTGTGTTTTCATTTCCTCACTGGAAGTTGAAGGTGGTGGACCTGGCCGAAGAGCCACTTCCGTAGCCGAATCAAATAAGAAGGGCTTCACTTTTCCAAAAAGGGGCAGCATGGGTGGTCTCTTGGGAACTTCCAGACTGTACCAGGGAATCTCACCTTTTGCCTTGGCGTCTGTTTCATATTGAGCCCACAATGTAGGATTACCGCCTGCGGCGCCGGCTTTGTCGGTTCTCGCGCGCGCCACAAATTTCTGAGCCACCGCTTTCCCAAGTGCTTCGCCTGCTTCCATATCGCTGCGCACATTGGCACCTGAAATAATCCTCGCCAGTCTGTGCTCTTCTACTTTTTGCTGAATGAAATCCTGGTCGCCGGGGAAAAGCAGCTTTAGCATTTCAGCTACGGTGCCTATCACTACGGCATCTTCCGACGGATAAGAAGGAAGTTCTGACCTGGATACAAATACTTTTACCGATGAATCAACTTTATATGGCGCGGGGCGATTGTATTGTTTCTTATAATACCAGGTCGTTACCAGCGCATCATAAAGAGCCGCGCTCACATAGGCATAGGCTCTGGCCGCGTAGGGTGGATTAGCAAAGGGAAACTGCGGGTAGGCCAGCGGGTTATTGGCGTTGGGAGCCGGGTAAGTGCCATCGGGATTCTGATAAGGTGGAAGGTTATGTTTTGCCACAAGATCTCTCAGGATTTCATTCCAACGCAATACGGCACCGGCACCCCAATATTTGATTGACGCCTCCTGCTCCGCAGTGATTTTAACCTGCCAGGTTTTGATCTCATTGATCTGGGCAATATAATCAGGAGAGCCTATGGCTGCAGGGGAAGCGACCACAATATCAGTAGGGGCATTGAGTAAGACAGGCTTCCAGGCGCCAGCATCCAGGTCAAGATGATCCTGGTTTAGCGGCGGCAGGTTGGCCGTTCTGTCGGAAATACTTTTCGAGCAGGAAACCGGCAATAGCAGGGCCGAGACTGCCAATGCACTTATCAGATAGAATATCTTTTTCATTTTCCGTTATTTAGAAGGATGAAGGTGAATTTGGTCTGTTCTTCTTATTGAAATAGAACGCATAGAATATGCCTCCATGCAATGTGGTTGACCGGCCCACATTGCGGCCTGCCACCGTGTAATCTCCTCCTCCTACAAACGCCAGGTTAGTATGTTGCTTCAGCGTGTACTTTACCATCGCGCCAAAGGATGTCGCATTCATACGGTTGCTGGGAAAAGGCATATTGTTGCGTGTTATATCAAATCCTCCCAATGTGGTCCAATTAGTGACCAGGGCCTCAGCGATCAGGTATTTGCCCCGGTAACCCCCACGCAATTGGAACTGTGCGGCATTCGGCATTCTGACCTTGTTGGTGAGATGGAGTTCCGTATCAAAGTAGGAGGGCCTGTCGAGCTTAACGTCGCTGCGTGCAATATATGCCGCAGAGCCTGTAACTGTAATTCTCCCCCTTTGGTAGTCAATCATTCCCCTGGCCGTGGCGTTTGATGATCCCAATCCAATGGATAGAGGCAAATAGTCGATCACATAATTTGTCAATGGAGTGGAAAATCCTCCCATTAAAAACAGGGATATTTTATTCTTTCCAAAATTCTGTGTCAGTCCTTTCCATTTTACCAATACCGATATGTCCTGCACTCCATGCAGCCCATGAAGCACTCCCGCAGACGCCTTCGTCCATACATAGGATGCGGCTGCCATCACATTGAGTTTACCGCTGATTCCGTAATTGGCCATATACATCAGGGACTGTGTGCTCACCGTACCCAGGTTTTCATTGTTCCTCTTCAGGGTGCCTTCCCAATAGTGATCCCAGGATGAATGGGCGTATATCGGCCCACTACAAAATTGGGTCTTGTTCATCATGATGGCATCCATATCGGTTTGTGCCTGCAGGCATTGTATGGAAAATAATATTGCCACAAAGCCCGCACTGAACCTGTACCCTCTTAGAATTTTCATTGCAGTTAGTTTTCGATTGCTTAATGAGAAATCAATTTCAGTTTTAAGGGCTAAGGACTTTCATCGTTTGGCTTTTGAACATACCAGTTCTCCTTGTTCTGTATCAGAACCTGATGGTGCATCCAATATTCACCGCATAATCGGCAAAGGCGGCATCACCCTGTGCGTACACCCCGGTTCTTTCAGTGGTGAGCTTGTCTGGAACACTTTGGGTTCTGTTGCGTACAACTGCTACAGGAACATAGGCATAGAGATTCACATTTTTCAAGCTGTAATTCAAACCCGGTTCAATTGAAATAATATAACCTGGTCTCCTGAACCCATTACTTCCTCCTATGAGGTCATGAACAGGAAGGCACTCGTCGCGAACACCCAGCGAAGCGGAAAAGCGATTAAACATAAAATTTGCTCCGGCCCTGACCATGAATTGATCCGGTACACTCATAACATCGCTGCCATTTGCTTTTGCGCCTGCAGAAGCCGTGCCGCCTCTGGCAGTTGAGACCCCATTTTGTTCCCTGGGACTGCTGAGATAATATAAATTTCCATAAACGCTTAGAGAATGGGTTAGGCTATAGAAGGCATTGAGTTCTAAAGTAATCCCCGTGCCTCCGTCACCTAGCTGAATAGACTGGTCAACCGGACCGAGTACTTTGGTGCTGTCATTTTTAATGAAAAAATCCTGGTAACGGTAATCACCAGTAGGCAGCTTTATTCCAAGGCCGGCCTGAACATTCCATTTGGGATTCCTGGCGGGATCTAACAGCCAACTATAAACGGCAAATCTCACATCTCCTATGCCAAAAGAATGAGTGCTATGTCTGCCACCTGGTCCCGCATTGTTGCCTCCATGTTCATACAAAGAGGAACGGCTATTTGCAATGATGGGTACGTCAAGGGCCACAGACCAGCGTTTATTGAGGTTGCGCTGCAGGTAGAGATCCATGGTATAGGCATGGTTGATCACTTCAGTACCCTGCTCTTTCCTTTGTTTTTGTTCTGCGGTTCCTACAAAATGCCGGAATGATTTGAAATATCGGTTATTGATATTCAGGGTCCAGTCTTTCCCCTTGCCGGTGTCATTCATGTGCTCCAGTGTGCTGGCAGTTCCACCGGTACTGCGTATGGCAACACAACCCTGAGCAGTAGCCTTCTGATTCACCAGAAAGGCAGCGAAAATGAACAAGAATAATCTGCGCATGACAATTGATTTTGAAATGAAGAAATATTTGAGATGAATAAATATTTATATAGTCCGGTTACTTTATTGTTGCTGTTTGTGGTTTACGCATTTGGAATTTAGACATTAAAAGTTCTCCCAGTTTTGAGCCCTGCTTGAATGATTCCAGTACGGAAGTCTTGTAATGAATGCCTCCGTAAAATCTGCTCATACCGGCCTCATGGGAAGCCTCCAAAGCAGAATTGAAGCTTCTATCTGGCCATCCCCATGGTCTTTCAGTCGTGTCTTTGAATGTGAGATTTGCTCCATGAATATGAGTCAGTACTGTTGCTGCTGCGGTTGATATTTCTCCATGTCCGCTGGAATATTCAGGAAAAGGTGGCGTTTGCAAAAATGGTTTCCAGTTCTCATCGATATATTTATTGATGTATGTTTCGGGGCGAATGAGGCTCCAGTAAAATTTGGTATCCCAGCAGGAAATAAAAGCATCCATCAACGCAAATGAAACTGCGGCATAAGTATACACAGTCTCATCGAAATCTGATTTCTTATCCTTACAAATGATTCCGGTAATGCCCATCCAATGCCCTCCGGGTGTCATCGCCTTTGTGGCATACATCACATGACCCACCACATTCAGCTTAAAACCATTGCAATCCCAAAAATTATTTATTGATTGCTGTAAAGTAGACAGGCCATTTACAGAATCATATACTTCTTTCACCATATTGTAAAAGGGACTGCCTTTCTCCTTGCTGAATGCCAGGGGTGGAGCAGCTCCACACTGGTTACTGCTATCCATAACGATGGGCCTGATTTCCATCCAGTGCGGTTCCACGGCAGGAAAATATCCTGGAGGCGTTGGAACCCACTTGCCTTCATCGTTGGGAACAGTGTATTTGCTGGCAGACCTGGTTTGAGCATAATTGTCTGTTTTAGCCCAGTCAAGAATAAATTTCCCCATCTGGTCTGCGTATGCAATCGAATTATCATACTCATCCTGGGGCATACCATGATCGATAGCCAGCTTTTTTACGCCGTCAATTATGCTGTCGGTAGTTGTAGTGGAAAAGGTGAGCGCTTTCCCAATATTCATGAAAGCCAGAGTGGCCGCGAAATGAGGGTTTAGTTTCTTGCCTTTTTCCGGTGCGGGAACATTCTTCAAATCCTTAATCTGACCGTCTAATGATTGGTATCGATCATTCGTGTGGGCAATCACTTCGTAAGCGGCCAGGTGGGCATAGGCGTAAATCCTACTGGCCACCGGAGGAGTGAAAATGTCATAAGTGATTACGTCAGTAAGTTGGCCCGTGACCTTGCTGTACAGAATGGGATCACTTAGAACTTCCTGATAGTCCTTCTTTGTTTGCTTACAGGATCCTAGGATTAGAAACACGGCCGGAGCAACGGCAAAAAGAAACCTTTTCATTTTCTTTAATATTTATTTATGTATTGGTTGATAATACGCTCTTTTACACGACACATTAATTGAAATGCAGGCTGATTCAGCAGTAGTTCTATTACTCTATTTACTCATACCGGGGCTTTCTGCAGTTATTAAACCGGCAATTCAAGACGGAATAATCTCGATCCGATCTTTATTGTAGCATTCAACTGCTGTAATGGCTTAACCTAACAGATTGTACATTAACATACAGGCATTTCATAACATTCCGGCAGAAAAAGATGAGATTTGGGAGTAATAGATTTCAGGCATCGGGGGGCTGCTCAGGATATCTGACATTGGCTGTCAGAATGGGGGGTGTGGTATCAAAACCATATGAAAAAGAAGTAGAAAGCGAGGCGAATTCCCAATCCTGGTAGTTTCCGTCATAATCGGAGAGAGTATTCTTAAATCCTGCAAAGGGATTGGAATTATCAGAGTGTTTGTTGGAAGTATTGCTTTGGATGTCGTTGATCAGGCTGAACATCTCATCTCTCGCACTATGCATTTTCATCTTAGCCTGGTTGGGGATGCACATCAGCACCAGGGAATCATTGTACACTTTGCGCTTTACATATTTGTACTGCACACCATTCAGTTCCACTTCCCCATCGCATCGTTCAAACTCTTTCCAGTTGTAGAAATAAGGCAAGCGTATGGGAATCTTAACTTCAACCAGGTCCTTTTCATCATAATCATTCTTGTCAAGCCTGGCTTCCAGTCTGTCATTCTCGCGCGACTCCCAATAATTGAGCAATAACCTATATCCTGACAGGTTGAATAAGAACACAATAAAGAATACTATGGCAGTCAGTTTGCGCAAAACAGTCTGTTTGGTCTAAACTAATAAAATTTTAACTAAGGATTCACAATATACAATTTCTTTTCAATTCCAACTCCGGTTATGGTCAGGTTCTTCCAGCCTGAAGGCAATTTAGACTTGACCTGGATAATTCCTTTGGGCGTTATTTCCAGTCCCCCGAAACCCATCAGCATACTCTGGATCATACCGCCGGCGCCCGTTGCAAAATAGGGATTATTTCCTGTAGCCGTCTCGGCAATCACTCCAAAAGGTGGTCTCATATTGGAACTAAAACCATTCTTGAATGCCTTGTAGGCTTTATCACCATCTCCCAGCCTCGCATAGAGTATTGCAAAAATTGCATGGGTCATAGCGGGGCCTTCTCCTATCCTGGGTTCATAGTATTCCAGGTCTCTCTTTATATCCGATGGGTTGGTAATTTCTTTTAGCGGATAGGCGAGCAGGTTTACATCTACCTGCTTTATTTTCTCTCCGTTATAGGTTCCGTGCTCACGGGTAACGCCATCGGAAAACTTAAGGATCGGAATATTCTGAGCAACCAGTTTCCAGTCCTCATCAGACACAAAACCCAGTATTTTCGCTGCTTCTGACGCGTCTTGAAGGTTCGCTTTTGCCGCTGCGTTGGTAAATGCATTATTATCAACATTCTCGGCCCATTCATCCGCCGCTACCACATTCCTGATTTCGTATTTACCGGGCCCATTCCTTTCCACTCTCGAAGCCCAGAAATCTGCAGTCTCTTTCAGGATGGGCCAGCCTTTTTCGCGTAACCAGTTCTTGTCCTGTGTAACGCAATAGTAATTCCAGGCGGCAATTCCAACACAGGCCGTAATATGATGTTCGAATGGGCCACTGAGCGCCCAAACCGGGGTTTCTTCCACACCCGTTTCTGCGCTCTCCCAGGGAAACATGGCGCCTTTGAATCCCAGGGCAAAGGCATTTCTCCTGGCGGCTTCCAGCCTTTGGAAGCGATACTCTATCAGGGATTGCGCCAAATCAGGATGCAATACCAGCAGCGCGGGGAACATCCAC
This sequence comes from uncultured Bacteroidota bacterium, assembly GCA_937902875.1. Taxonomy (GTDB): domain Bacteria; phylum Bacteroidota; class Bacteroidia; order Chitinophagales; family Chitinophagaceae; genus PSRI01. The sequence goes on from CALFNL010000002.1 coordinate 7,915, forward strand.
AATTCAGTATCCCAAAAAACATGTCCATTATAGCCAAGGCCCGAAAGCCCCATCGGAGAAGGAGAAAGCGCGGAACCGGCACGACAGAATGAATAGAGATGATAAAGCATACTGTGCACCTCCTGCTGGGAAGAATCGTCTCCTTTAATTATTATATCACTCTTCCAGAGATCATCCCAGGCCTTGTTATGAAACTGAAGCAGTCGGTCATGACCTTCCAGCTTCGCGAATATGGTAAGCCGCTCCGCTTCATTCAGTGGATCATCATGATGTGCCGATGTAATTGAAGAGCCTACAATGGAAAAGCGATAGGTTTGCCCTGCCATTATATGGTGGCTGAATTTCATCAGGTGCATATTGTTATCCCACATTTCATGGATCACTCTTGGCTCCTGGCCATGGGGCTCTTCAAACATGAATGTATTGGATGCACACATTAATAGTTTGCCGGTGGGGCTCTTGGCGCTGGAGGTAAGCAGACTTATTACAACGTGAGGACGGTCAATCTCGTTATAATAATTCTGCACATCCCTGAGAGCATCCGGCGCTTCCATAACACTGGATGCGGTGATATTAATGTCTTTTTTAGCCGTGATATTCACGTCCATCAAGACGGTATATGGCAATTGACGCAATGAATAATAAGTGTAGCTCACGGAAGCTTTGTTGCCGAAATCAAATCGGGAATTGAAACCCGCGTGTTTCATGTCCAGCGACTGTTCCATATTGGTCGCATCTTCTGGTCCGATCCTTTTGCCATCAATATCGAGGTACATGTTAAGCAGATTGAAGCTGCGCAGAAAATTACTGACGCGGCCTCTTCCATATAAATCATAAGCGCCTGCCAACACAACATCTTTCACCTTGAAAGGCTCGGGAGAAGAAACGATCCCGATCATTCCATTCGCCACGGTGACACCATAATAATGTGATGGATCAATTTTTTCAGCCCTGAGTTTCCATACATCGGTACCCTGGGATTGGGCGCTAATGCATTGGATGAAAAAAATAACAGAAAGCAAAAATCGATGGAACATATTTGTGCATTTATGTTTGACCGTTTAGAAGTTAAAATGATCTGAGAATACTATTGACGTGCGATGACGCTTATCTCAACGTTTACATTTTTGGGTAGGGTCTTAACTGCCACTGTTTCCCTGGCAGGATAGTCATTGCTAAAATATTTTCCATACGCCGTATTCACGGATTCAAAAATGGCCATATCGCTCAGGAAAATAGTTGTTTTCACCACGTGATTAAAATCCATGCCGGCTTCCTTCAAAATGGATTGGAGGTTTTGCATCACCTGTTCGGTTTCTTTGGCGGGATCGCTTGTTTCCAAATTTCCGGTTTCAGGATTTATGGCTATTTGACCGGAAACAAATAAGAGGTCGCCGCTCCTCACGGCCTGGCTATATGGTCCGATGGGTGCGGGAGCATGTTTGGTGCGGATGATTGATTTTTCCATGAATTATTTTTGAAAGGATTTAAAATTGCGAAGATTCCTTCAATCCGCCAACCTATTTTTGCTGAAATTTCAGCTATGCTGGTGATTGTAAATGCAAGCGAAGATAGGCGTGAAGACTGGCCCGAAAAAAAACAATCCGGAAATATTGAATTGGTCTGGGTGCAGGATGCAGATGAATTTGCAAATTATCCAGAGGCTGAAGCCTTTTTTGATTTGCGGCCGAAGGAGGAGAATTACAGAAAATATCCCGTTGGTAAACTGGTATTCATTAACCTGGTGGAAGACAGATTGGAATCGGTGCCATTTGGAACAGCCGTCAGGATCAATGGCTGGCCGGGATTCCTGAATCGCAACCTGGTGGAGCTTGTAGCCCGCCAGGAACAATTGAATATGACCAGGAAAATCATGGATGAATTGGGCTGGCAATATAAATTGTTGGAAGATGAACCAGGCATGGTGGCGCCAAGGATTGTGGCCATGATCATCAATGAAGCTTATTTTGCGCTGGGAGAAGGCGTAAGCAGCAGGGAAGAAATTGATATAGCGATGAAACTCGGCACCAATTATCCTTATGGCCCATTTGAATGGAGTCGCAAGATTGGTATCAGAAGAATCCATGATCTCCTGAAAAAATTAGCGGGGTTCGATGATCGTTATTTGATTGCGCCCGCTTTGGAAGAGGAACTGAAAACACTGAACGAATGAAAATGAATTCCTGAAGATGAATCATTGCAATATCTGCATGATCAAAAAAATAGCGTTCCAAAATAATTGAAGTCATGGCAGCACTAACCTAAAAAAGATATCCACTATAAAAGCTGGCTGAAATTATTCCGTCATCAATCAGAAATCATGGCATTGCTCCTGCATATTGACACGGCCCTCGAAAAAGCATCCGTTGGTTTAGCCAGGGATGCCGAATTATTGATCCAATTCGAAAATGACCAGCAAAAGGACCACGCGGCATTTGTGCAACCGGCAATACAAAAGGCACTACAGGAATTCCATGTTTCGCCAAAGGATCTTGACGGAGTTGGCGTAACGGCAGGTCCCGGTTCTTATACCGGTTTGCGGGTGGCAATGGCGAGTGCCAAAGGTCTTTGCTATGCTTTGAACATTCCCCTCATCACGGTGGGCACTTTGGAACTCATGGCCGCCGCTGCCATAGGCAAATTTCCTGAATTTGATGCTTATTGCCCCATGATCGATGCAAGAAGAAATGAGGTGTTCACAGCCATTTTCAGTCCAAAAAAAGAAATCATTTTGCCTCCGGGGCCCCTCATCCTCGATGAAAATTCATTTTCCGGCAAAATAAAGGACTTCCGCATCCTTTTTTTTGGGAATGGTTCCGGAAAATGGAAAATTATGATGCGAAATAACCCTGCTGTACCAGTATTTGGAGAGGTCGAATATAATGGTAAACACTTAGCCACAGAAGTTCATGAGCGTTTTTCATTGAAACTGTTTGCTGATCTCGCTTATACCGAACCCTTCTATACCAAAGAATTTCATTCCGCGGCCGGCAAAACAAAAAAATAATCATCCCTATTTTTTAGATTATTAAGGGATAAATTGACATTTATTTGTCATTTCAGGCATATATTTGCTCTTGAAAGTTTAATGGTTAAATTTTTAAAATTAGATTTCCTATGACCGGCCTTAGCCCGTATACAATGATTCTCAATGGTTCTGACCATGAGAATGATGTACAGTTAAAAATTGATTTCCTAAGTGTCAAAAAAGCTGTACTGATTTTGAGAGCCCTAAACCACAAATTACGCCAGCAAATGATTCGTTTGCTGGACGAAAAATCAAAAATGACAGTGACAGAATTGTATGTGCAGTTGCGGCTGGAGCAATCCGTTGCGTCGCAGCACCTGGCAATTTTGCGTAGGGCTGGCATTGTAGCCACTTCCAGAGAAGGCAAATTCATTTACTACTCCGTAAATCATAAACGATTGTCGGAGATCAATGATTTTGTCGGGGAATTACTCGGTTAGCAGAATCAAATTGGACCAAACGGCTGCCCTTGTGACGGCCGTTTTTTTATTATTATTTTTGCAAAAATGAATATTCATGTTCTTAAAGCAGTTATATACAGGTTGCTTGAGTGAGGCGGCTTATTTTATTGAAAGTGATGGCGAGGCTGCAGTGATAGATCCGGTTAGGGACACGGATATTTACCTGGAACTGGCAAGGGAACGAAATGCCGTGATCAAATATATTTTCGAGACACATTTTCATGCGGATTTTGTAAGCGGACATATGGATCTCTCGAAAAAGACGGGCGCTCAAATTATTTATGGGCCACACACTGAAACCAGTCTTCCTGTTTATGTGGCCCGGGATTCTGAAACATTCAGTATCGGAAAACTCAGCATTGAAGTGTTGCATACGCCGGGGCATACGCTGGAATCCAGCTGTTATTTGCTCAAAAACGAAGGTGGAAATCCTCATTGTGTTTTCACAGGCGATACCTTGTTTGTAGGTGATGTAGGCCGTCCCGACCTGGCTCAGCAGATTAATTTAAGCAAGGAGCAGCTCGCAGGTATGTTATATGATTCCCTGCAGAGAAAAATTGTATCGCTTCCCGATGATGTGCTCGTTTATCCTGCCCATGGACAGGGTAGCGCCTGTGGTAAGAACCTGGGGCCTGAAACGCATAGCACTATCCGTGATGAAAAAGAAACCAACTACGCGTTGAAAGCGCAAAGCAGAGACTCATTCATCAAAGCGGTTACAGAAGGCCTGACCGAACCACCCGGATATTTTTCCATCAACGCGAGAATCAATAAAGAAGGATATGAAAGCCTGGATAAGGTGTTGAGACAGGGCTTGACTCCTTTTGCCGTGGAAAGGGTGAGGAAAATGATAAAAAAAGAGGATGATTTTATTATCCTGGATACCAGAAACGCGAATGAATTTACATTGGGCTTCTTGCCGGGCTCAATATTTATTGGGCTTGAAGGAAGGTTTGCGGAATGGGCCGGCAGCCTCCTGCCATTCAACCAGGATATCCTGCTCGTAACAGAGCCGGGAAAAGAAGAAGAGAGCATTGTGCGATTGGCGCGCGTGGGTTTTGAAAAGATCATCGGTTACCTGGAAGGCGGATTTAAAGCCTGGAAAGCAGATGGCGAAAGATTTGACATGATCATTGACATAGAACCAGCGGAACTTGCGATGGACATCCCCTATGATGAAAACATAGTACTGCTTGATGTGCGTAAGCCCGTGGAATTTGCAGAAGGCCATATAAGAGACGCGGTGAATCTTCCACTAAGTGATATGAAAGACCCGGGCACTCTTGCAATGATCGACGAGCGCCAAAACATTTATGTGCATTGCACTGGTGGATACAGGAGTGTAATTGCCGCCTCACTGCTTAAGAGACAGGGTTTCCCCAATATCAGAAATGTGTTAGGCGGCTGGAGCAGGATCAGGGAAGAGCAAACTATATCCATTGCCAAAGATACCAGCGTACTAAATTGAAGGATGGCTGCGGTGAACCGAACGGGATAAATGATATTGGCAAATTTGATGAAGCGTAATTCCGGAAACCTGCTTTGTTTATTGAAATAATTCAGGATCGATCAATCCTCAGGTTTGCATATTCTTCTTTGTATTCCCATTTCCATCTGCGGTGACTCCACAAATAATTATCGGGTCTCCTGCGAATATTTTCTTCCAGGTAGCTTACAAATCTTCGCGTAAGTTCTCCTTCGGGAAGCGAATTTGGATCCCTGGTGATGAGCGTAAATTCCAGCCTGTAGTGCCCTCGCTTAAGCTTATAGAAAGTGCCGAAAGCCACCGCCGTATCATTTAGCCTGGCGCCTTTTTCCGGCCCGGTTACAAAAGGAGCCAGCTTGCCAAAAAAAGGAAGCCAGTAAGCGGATGTGGGATTACCCGGATTTTGGTCTGCCACCAACCCCAAGGCATACCTGCCACTCACATAATTCCTGAAATTTTTTTTAAAATCCGTGGCGGGCACCAGGATGGTTCCATACCTGCCGCGCAAATTGTAGAATATCCGGTTCAGCGCCTTATTTTTTATGGGCATATACACACCCACAAATGGGAATTTGGAGTGGCGGGCAACACCCCAGTTGATGATTTCCCAGTTAAAATGATGACCCGCATGCAATTGGAGATTCTTAGTGCCGGCATATAATTCATCCAGAATGGAAAGGTCTGCAGAGAACCTTTTTTCCAATTCCTTTTCACTAACGGAAATAATCTTGATGGCCTCGATAAATGTATCTACAAAATTGTGGTAGAAATTTTTGGCAATCCTTCTTCTTTCCTGTTCTGATTTTTCCGGAAAAGCAATCCGTAGATTCTCCATCACCACATTTTTCCGGTAACCAAGTATATAATATACAAGACCATAAACAGCATCTCCTAAAAAATACATTACCCTCCATGGCAGAAGGGAAACCAGGTATAAGAACCCGTAAATCAAATAATACATGGCGGCAAAGGTAAGGGAAGTCGGTAGTCATTAGTCATTGATCAGTAGTCGGCGGCTAGTAATCGGTGGTTAGTGGTCATTGGTCAGGAGTCAGTAGTCACTGAGGCATGAATTCAGCCTAATAGGGGACAAAGGAATATGAATTTCCAAGCAATCCCCGGTTCAGAGCACAATATTCTGCAAAAGATTACTCTTCCCGGGATAATCGGTATTAAAATGCAGGCCCCTGCTTTCATGCCTGAACTGAGCCGACTTGACAATCAGATATCCGACCGTAATCATATTTCTCAGTTCACAAAGTTGGGGCGATACTTCCGTGGTCTCATACAGGTTTTCCGTTTCTTCATGGAGGAGGTCCAATCTGCGCATGGCCCTCTCCAGGCGCACGTTAGTCCGCACTATTCCCACATAATCGCTCATCACCTGTTGCAATTCTTTCAAACTCTGGGTGATTAGGATCATTTCCCGCGGAGCATTGGTACCCTCCGCTTTCCAGTCTGGTATGCCCTCCCTGAATGATAAATTCCCGATTATTTTCACAGACTCTTCATACGCGCGATGCGCAAATACCATGGCTTCCAGGAGGGAATTACTTGCCAGACGATTAGCTCCATGCAATCCGGTACTGGCACATTCACCGGCGGCAAACAAATTCCGGATGGAAGTTCTAGCCCACTCATCGGTCTTGATGCCGCCGCAACTATAATGCGCTGCGGGCGCTACGGGGATCATGTCTTTCCTGAAATCAATTCCAACTGACAAACACTTTTCATGAATATTTGGAAAATGGTGGATGAATTTGTCGGGGTCCATGTGCCGGCAATCAAGCCAAACATGTTCCGTACCACTCTTTTTCATTTCGTTGTCCATGGCCCTCGCCACAATATCACGTGGAGCCAGGTCCCTTCTCGTATCATACTGTTCCATGAAGGCCTCACCCGAAATATTACGCAGGATTCCACCATCTCCACGCACCGCTTCCGTTATCAGGAATGCCTGACCCTTAATACCCGGCTGGTACAAGGCAGTTGGATGAAACTGGATGAATTCCATGTTCTCAATTCTGCCCTTAGCCCGGTTATGCATCGCCACTCCGTCTCCCGTGGCTATAATGGGATTGGTGGTGCTCCTATATACCTGGCCATTCCCACCGGTAGCCAGCAACACAACCTTTGCCAGGATTGTTTCAATTTTCTTCGTGCGCAGATTCAATGCATATACGCCATAGCATTCAATGTTGGGAGTGGCCTTGGTAACCAGGTATCCGAGATGGTGCTGGGTGACCAGGTCGAGTACAAAACAATGTGTGATCAATTCAATATTGGGTCTCTTCTTCAGGGTTTCAAGTAATGCCCTTTCGATTTCCTTTCCGGTTACATCTTTATGGTGCAAAATGCGATACTCACTATGCCCGCCTTCTTTACCCAGCGCAAAATCCCCATCAGGATCCTTGTCGAATCTCGCCCCCCAGTTTATGATCTCATTAATCCTATCCACTCCTTCCTTCACTACTATTTCCACTACCTCTTTATTGCAAAGTCCGTCTCCCGCGATAAGTGTATCCTCAATATGCTTTTCAAAACTATCATGATCCTGGTCAATGACGCCCGCTACTCCGCCCTGGGCATACTTGGTATTGGTTTCGTCAGAAATCGTCTTTGTGAAAATGGTTATTTTCTTGTCGGGGCAATCCTGGGCTACTTTCAGCGCGTATGTCAATCCTGCAATACCAGAGCCGACTACTAAAAAATCAGTTTGCATATTTCATCAACATTTCATGCAAGTTAATACCAGACTTTCATTAAAAAATTTCCAGGCTTCGGGAATTCCTTCCTTTGCCGCCGCATTCAATTTAAGAAAGCCTGAACCAGTTCCCGGCCGGCGGTACATTTATGGATAGATTGGGTTTGAATCTCCTCCTTCAAGATATGAAGACAAAAAGAGCCTGCTTGTTTGCGATGGCCTGAGATATCTTCCAGATCAGAGCCTGGTTTTTCTCTAAATTCTATTGTTCGGAAATCAATGCAATTTCAGCCCTGCCGGGAATGATGCCTTGCCCGGAGCAGAAATTGTCAGGTACCCGAAACCGTTTCAATTATCAGTAGAGGTGATGTGGCAATTTGGAAGAATGAAAATTGTCTGGAGCCTTAAGAATGATTGTGAATGTTGGCCTGAGCGTGAATTTTCCTGGAGAATTGATCCAGCCGCCTTAGGAATTTATTCCCGGCTCTATCCAAACTCCGCTCTCTTTGAGAATATTTATGAGCTCTTCCACGGCCACTTCACTATCCACACCGCGCTTTACCACTTCCTTTCCTTTGTATAAAGTGATCTTTCCTGTTCCGCTACCAACATAACCGAAATCGGCATCGGCCATTTCACCCGGGCCATTTACTATGCAGCCCATGATGGCTATCTTAACTCCTTTCAGGTGGTGGGTAATGGCTCGTATTCTCGAGGTGGTTTCCTGCAGGTCAAAAAGGGTTCTGCCGCAGGATGGGCAGGAAATATATTCTGTTTTTGAGATACGGGTCCTCGTAGCCTGTAAAATGGAAAAAGCGGTATTGTTGAGAAACTGAAAATTATCGTTCACTTCCAAGTAAGTCCGGCCCGTCATGCGGGTATGTTGCATGTCTTCTGTATGGTTCCAGAGCCAGACCCCATCACCCATTCCATCCAGGAGGAGCGCACCCGTGTCGGTGGCAAAATGGATGAGCTGTTCGTCAACCGATTCGCCTGTGCTCTCCACACAAAGAATCACGGGATTCCTGCAATTACGCCGCATCAGTTCCACCAGGAATCGTCGCACCGAAGGCATGGAATGCGGGTGTGTGGACTCCACGCATAACACCAGAGTCGGGTCTTCCAAAGCCGAGCGCAGAACGGCCTCCCATAATGCTGGTTCCAAATTGGTGTCAAGTATCATTCCGTTCAGCCTGGGAGATTTTTGAGCGGCAAGTACATATTCATGTGGCTGAAACAAAGGGAAATATTTATCCTTATCCTCAGCGGTGAGCCATGTATCATAATCGCAGAAAACTTTCAAGCTTCCTGGCAAGGCAAAAGGAATCAATTTATTTCCTGAAAAAATATAATCGGCGGCAGCGTCACCGATATTCCATTTGTCCCTCGCCTTATCATAAACACATCCTATCGATTTCAGATCTGCCGGCGCCAGGATTTCCGAGTCAATATAGTCTGCCACTACCACGGGTACATGCCCTCCTCCTATATTGCCTACCGGATGCGTAATTCTCCTGGAATATGAGAAAGGCGAATAAGGAAGTTGAACTTCACCATCCACCGAATTAGAATTCAAACCGGGTATGGATTTGAGTGAGTTTTCTGCCTCATCCCATTCCCAGCCGGCCCCAGGCGAATGCACGCCGCCTGCAAGAGATCCCCGGCTCACACTAAGCGCCTTGTGGCCTCTCAATATGGAATCACGGGTATTATACCTCTGCACGATATCCGTACAAACCGGGATGTCAAATTCAGGGTCTTCGGTTAGGGAAACCCGTATGGTATCTCCTATACCGTCTTCCATTAAGGCGCCGATGCCGATGGCTGATTTTATACGCCCGTCCTCTCCATCTCCTGCCTCAGTAACTCCTAAATGAAGTGGGTATGATTCCCCGAATTCGGCCATCATCACCTGTACCAGCAGCCTGTAAGCCTGCACCATCACCAATGGGTTGCTCGACTTCATGCTCAATACAATTTGATGATAGCTTTCTGCCCTGGCGATACGAAGAAATTCCATGGCGCTTTCCACCATGCCCATGGGCGTGTCGCCATAGCGGCTCATGATACGGTCGCTCAGGGAACCATGGTTGGTTCCGATGCGCATGGCTGTTCCATACTCTTTACAGATCCTGACCAGCGGAGTAAATCTCTGCCTGATCCTTTCTATCTCCGTTTCGTATTCCGCATCGGTATATTCAATGAATTCAAATTTTTTCTTGTCGACGTAATTACCCGGATTAATACGCACCTTTTCAACGATTCCTGCTGCTATTTCGGCCGCGTTCGGCGTAAAATGAATATCGGCTACCAGGGGGGTTGTATAGCCTCTTTTGCGCAATTCATTCCTGATGTTCAGGAGATTTTCTGCCTCATTCCTGCTGGGTGCAGTTATCCGCACGAGTTCGGCCCCGGCCTCGATGCAACGAATGCTTTGTTCCACCGTGGCCATGGTATCCATGGTATTAGTGGTGGTCATGGTTTGAACGCGGATGGGATTATAATTGCCAAGGAGGAGGTCACCTATCCTGACTTCTCTGGTTCTCAATCTTTTATACTCTGTCAGTGACTCACAATACAATTGCATGATTCAGATATTAGGCATCATTTCATACACTAAATTACCGGGCAATGCTGCGGCAAAAGTTTAGAAATATCCTGCAAAAATAATAAACTAAAAGCAGGTTGAACCTTCCCAATTGGCAAATTCCCGCAATAGTTACTTAATATTCCAGCTCGAATTCGCCGGCGGCCGGCCTGTTCAGGAGATCCGTGAGAGAGGTATGGAATGTGATCGTTTTTTTATCGGCGGAAATCTGGGCTTCATTTCCTGCAAACTTCTTAGCGGCACGGGGGATTATAATTATTGTCTTATAATTGAAATCTCCCATAATTGCCGACATCTGCTGCATCATTTGCAAAGAAGAATCCGCAGAATTCTTTTTATCGATCAATTCTTTATTGGTGAATTTATTAGTGATCTTTCCTGGAACGGCCGAAAAAGTATAGGTGTCGTGTAGAGGATTGAGTGTGTTATTGCCCGGCCCCAGTGTCTTTGGCATCTCCTCTTCGCCGTTCTCTTCATTTCCGTTCTTGCCTATTTTCTGCAAGGCGCCAATTTTGTTCAAAGTGGCAACATAACTCTCCCTTATCCTGGATAGATCTGCAAAATTTACAAAAGGGAAATTCAGGATCAGTTTCATTTCATTGTTGGCCTCATCTACTTTCATGCGCAGGGAACCATTTCTCATCAATCGCTTTTCTTCCGCGCTGAGGTTAGTGGCCGTATCCACAAATGATTTCAGATAAATAGTGGAATCCTTTTTTTCAGGAACCTTGGAAGAATCCTTTTGGTTGCCAGCCATTTGAGAAGTCATTTTCAAAATATTTCCCATATCAATTGACACCATATAGGCTCCACTATTGTCTTTATTGATCTGGATCTTTTCTTCTATATCGAAGCAGGATGTGAAAAACAGGGTGATTGCTACCAGCATCGAGGCAAATATTTTCACCTTCATAGTTTCAGTTTTGAATTCAGGATTGCGCCCGCAAGATGCGAATTTTAGCAGATTCTACCAATCTTTATCGGGCTGGCCGGGGCTGGGTGTTTTATGCATCATTTTGTCCTGCAACCTCTTTTCCTGTTCCTCCAATGCTTTTAATAATTGCTGAACCTGCTGCTTATTGAGCTTGCTTTGCTGGGGTTTAGGCTCAGATTCCTTTTTTTGGCTCTGCTGTTTCTTTTGCTGATCATTCTGTTGTTGCTGACGCTTCAACTCATTCAAGGCCCTTTGCAGGTTTTCACGGGCCAGGGTGTCGGCAGAATTTAGCCGAAGTGATTGTTTATAGGCATCAATGCTTTCCTGAAGTTTCTTTTGCATCGTGAATGATACGCCCCTGTTATAATTCAATTTCGATTGAAAGGTTCTCTCTTCCGCGTGTTGTGTGGCCGCTTCAAAAATTGCGGCTGCCTCTTCATATTTCTTGCTCCTGAACAAGGCATTCCCCAGGTTGAAATAGGCGATCTCATTGCCGGGGGAGATCTTCAACGCTTCCTGGTATTTTTCGATGGCTTTGTCGTATTGCTGTTGTTGATATGCTTCATTTCCTTTAGCAATGATATGATTGACGTCCTGCGCATTTGCATTTGCCATAAGGAGCAGCAGGATGGGTAATATGAGAAGTGAAAGTGGTTTCATCTCAACCTGAATTTTTTCTCCGGAATAAACAATTCGCCCACCAGCAATGCCAGGGCGGCCAATAGGAACCATTGAAAAAAGCTACGGTAGTTGGCCAGGCTATTGTCTGAAATGGCTTTTTGTTCCATTCCGGCCATTTGAATTGCCAGCCGGTCCGCCACATTTTCGGTATCATTCAATTGTTGATAGGTACCATTTCCCTTTTGCGCGATTTGAATTAATTCAGCCTCATTCAATTTGGAGATGATCACATTTCCCTGGTCGTCTCTCTTTCTGTCGCCGGTGATGGGATTAATGATGGGTGCCCCGCTTGTTGATCCTACTCCCACAGTATTGATCATGACCCCGTTGTTAGCGAGTTGTTCCGCCGTTTTTAATCCATTCGGATCATGATCTTCGCCATCGGTGATCAAAACAACGGCCTTATATTTTTTGTCTTTCTTATTGAAAGCCATGTCGCAGATCCGCAGCGCGTCGCCAATCACAGTTCCCTGGGTGGGCACGGCGTCGGGATTGGCATTGCCCACATACATTTTCGCCGCTCCATGATCGGTAGTGAGGGGCATTTGGAGGTAGGCGCGGCCCGCGAATATCACAAAACCGATCCTGTCATTCTCCATCTTGTCTAATAGTTTATTTACCAGGGCCTTCGCACGCTCAAGCCGGTTTGGCTTCATATCTTCCGCCAGCATGCTCCTGCTCACGTCAAGCGCTATCATAAGGTCAATACCCTGACGATTAATTTTCTCCACCTGTGAGGCGGATTGAAGGTTGGCAGCACCAATCACGGTAGCACAGAACGCAAGTGCTACCAATCCAAATTTCAACGCAAATTTCCCTGATGAGTAATTTCTTATGAGCTGGGTCACCAATTCTTCATCACCGATCTTTTTAATGGTGGTTTTTTTCCAGCGGAGCACCGCATAATACAAATAGATCATTCCCGGCAGGAGGATCAGCCCTAAGAGGTATTCTATATGTTCAAATCTTAGCAATTGGGTTAGTGGATATTATTTAGCATCTGTAGCAGGAATTGATTGCAAATTAAGAGCCAAATTCATTGCAAAAAGAACTTGAGAATTCCCGGTATCAGGGTAAAATACCGGAAATGCCTGGAATCCGCACATTCAATTCGTCCCTCCTACGCTTACATCTTCCCATTAAAAAATCCCAACTGCTTCAAAATGCCTGTGAGGATATTTTTACGTATCGCCGTAATATCGGCATTAGGATCTGATGCTTCCAGGTTCAAAACAAAGAAATACGGGTGGCGATTCTCTTCAATCCATCCCACTACCCAACCGATCGAATTTCCCTTTTCATCCTTACCCCAGCCTGTTTTATAGCTGAGTCTGTAATTACTATTGTCTTCCTGCACCATTATATTCCGAACAATTTGCTGCACGCGTTTTTGAAATGGGAGCTGATCGAAATATAATTTCTTCACCAGTCCCAATTGTTCATCAGGAGATATCTTCAGTGAATTATCCAGCCAGAAAGAGTCGATATGGGTACCGATTTTCATATTGCCATATTTGAGACTGTCAATCCATTTCTGCATGGTATCCCTGCCGATCCTTCTTGCGATTTCCTGGAAATGAGGTACCGACGAATATCTGAAAGCCATAGCCAGGCTGAGATCCTGGTTCCAGTTGGGGTTATCCCTAACGATGCCATCCCATTTTATCACGGTGCTGTCGTCGTTCACCCGGCCGGTTTGCAGGGCTATCAGGGAATTCACGATTTTGAAAGTGGAAGCGGGAAGGAACCTGGTGGTATCCCGTTTTAAATTATACAATGTGAATTCGCCTCTTCCATTATCATACATGGCAAAACATCCGTCAACATTGTTCTCCTGGAAATACTTTTTAAGGGTCCGGTCCTGGGTTACATTATTCAAGGAACAGGAAGCCAGGAACAGGGCGCACAAAAGGCAGGGTTTCAAGGCTGAAAACATATTTTTCATAATTAAGTCAATAAGTATTTTATGCAGGCAGAGATATTCATATTCTTCGTTTGCCTGAATCCATTCTGTAATTTATTTTCAAATCAGCCTCTCATTATTTGATCACACCCAATTCTCTTCCTGCCTTGGAAAATGCTTCCACGGCCTTATCGAGTTGTTGCTGGTCATGTGCGGCGCTCAACTGTACCCTGATGCGGGCCTGACCCTTGGGCACTACAGGAAAGAAAAATCCGATCACGTAAATGCCTTCTTCAAGAAGCCTGGCAGCCATTTTTTGCGCGAGTACTGCGTCATACAACATGATGGGTACTATGGGATGGTCTCCAGGTTTGATTTCGAAACCGGCTTCCTTCATTTTATTCCTGAAATATTTGGTATTCCATTCAAGCTTGTCACGGAGCCCGGTGGTTTCATTCAGCATATCAAGCACAGTAATGGAAGCCCCCACAATGCTCGGAGCTAGCGTGTTTGAAAAAAGATAGGGCCTTGATCTTTGCCGCAATAGCTCCACCAATTCCTTCCTTCCGGATGTGAAGCCGCCTGAGGCTCCACCCAGAGCCTTTCCCAATGTACCCGTGATGATATCAATCCGGCCCATTACACCCCGGTATTCATGAGTGCCACGTCCGGTTTTTCCCAGGAATCCACTGGAATGACTTTCATCAATCATTACAGCGGCATCATATTTATCAGCCAGGTCACATATTTTATCCAATTGGGCAATGGTGCCATCCATGCTGAATGACCCGTCAGTCACTATCACCCTGCTTCTCAAATCGCCGGATTCTTTGAGCCTGATTTCCAGGTCGGCCATATTATTATGCTCATAGCGGAACCTCTGTGCCTTGCAAAGCCTGATGCCATCGATGATGGAAGCATGGTTAAGGGCATCTGAAATAATGGCGTCCTGTTCCCCGAATAATGGTTCAAAAACACCCCCGTTGGCGTCAAATGCCGCGGCATATAATATAGAATCCTCCGTACCCAGGAATTCTGATATTTTTCGCTCCAGCTCTTTGTGAATATCCTGGGTTCCACATATAAAACGGACGCTACTCATTCCATATCCCCGGTAATCAATATATTTTTTGGCGGCCGCGATCACCCTTGGATGAGAAGAAAGCCCGAGATAATTGTTAGCGCAGAAATTCAATACAATTTTGCTTTGCCCCCCGGTTACGCCGCTTCTAACCTTTATTTCGGCGCCCTGGGGACTCTCAATAATCCTTTCCGTTTTGAAAAGACCGGATTGCCTGATCTCTTCCAATTCCAACTTCAGCCTTTGTACAAGTTTTTCGTTCATTTTACCTGTTTATGATCAGCAAACCTACGTGGTTTTTAAAAATTTCCTTTGTCACCTGTAACTTTTCATGGGAATTTGCGTACTAATCAATGGAAGGAGGCTTCTAATTTTTAAAGGAAATTAACATTGGGAGCTTGCGCCGGGATTAAATTGACATTATTTTCGTCACAATTTTATTTTAGAAATTCGAATCATGAAAAGGAAATCTCATATCAGGTTGTTGGTTTTGGGATTGATCATGGTTTCATACCTTGCGCTTTTCGCTTTCGTGAACGGGAAGCAAACTGCCGAGAGGTATAAAATGTTTTGTTCCACGAAATGTAAGAAACAAGTGGATAATATAGTTGATTCTTATTATCCTTTTTTAGAATCCTTAACAAGACATTTCTTAGTCTTGTATCCATAAAGAGATAAAGCCTATAGAAAAAATCTAG
>CALFNL010000003.1 GCA_937902875.1 uncultured Bacteroidota bacterium
GGCTACCGGAAAATTGCCTGATTGATAGCCGCTACCCACACCAACTCAGCGGTGGTCAAAAACAAAGAGAGATGATTGCTATGGCCATGAGTTGCGAGCCACTGTTGCTGATAGCAGACGAACCCACAACCGCGCTGGATGTAACGGTACAGAAAACGATCCTGCATCTTATCCGCGACCTGCAGCGCGAAAACAATATGGCTGTCATTTTCATCACCCATGACCTGGGTTTGGTAGGCGAAATAGCCGACAGGGTGCTGGTAATGTACCGGGGCAAAATAGTAGAACAGTCAAACACAGCCGAAATATTCACCCAACCCCGGCATCCCTATACCAGGGCTCTGCTTGCCTGCCGGCCCGTTCTATATGCTAAGGATGAAAGGCTTCCGGTAGTAGGCGATTTTATTGCAGAGGATCTTCCGGAAACGGACAGGAACAACCAACCGGCCGCTAAAAATACCAGAAGGGAAAATATGCCGGCAATGGTTAAGACTGTTAAGGCGCGCGACGATCAGCCAGAATCCGAAATTGACGGCACTCCAATGCTGGAAGTGAAGAACCTGAAGGTGTGGTTCCCGGCTAAAAAAAATATTATCGGAAGAGTTCTGGACTATGTGAAAGCCGTGGATGATTTGAGCTTTAATGTTAATTCAGGTGAAACCCTGGGACTTGTTGGTGAATCAGGTTGCGGCAAAACCACGCTGGGCAGGGCCTTGTTGAGGCTGCTTTCACCCACGGCAGGAAGCATCCATTTTGAGGGCAGGGATTTGATGAGCATTCCGGATATTGAGATGCGGAAACTCAGGAAAGAAATGCAGATCATATTCCAGGATCCCTATTCCTCTTTGAATCCAAGGATCACTATTGGAAATGCGATTCTGGAACCGCTCAGAGTGCATGGAATGCAGGATACGGAAAAACATCGCAAGGAGAAAGTGATTGAATTGCTTGAAAAAGTAAAACTTGAACCCGGGCATTTTAACAGGTACCCACACGAGTTCAGCGGCGGCCAAAGGCAGCGAATCTGCATTGCCAGGGCACTGTCGCTCAACCCGTCATTTATTGTTTGTGATGAATCGGTTTCTGCATTGGACGTTAGTGTGCAGGCGCAGGTGCTGAACCTTCTCAGCGATTTGAAGCAGGAATTTGGATTCACCACGGTCTTTATATCCCACGATCTGGCTGTGGTGCATTATATCAGTAACAGGATCATGGTGATGAATAAGGGCAGGATCGAAGAGATTGGACCTGCGGAGGAAGTTTACCGGCATCCAAAGCGGGAATACACCCAAAAACTCATCGATTCAATGCCTAAAGGCTTTATAGGTAATTGACCCTCACAATGAAATCAAACGAAGGAAATGCGACGGCTTTCTCAAAATCTTTGTTGAAATGTTTTTTTGCATACCTTTGCACGCTAAATTATTAAGGCACACATGAAACCTGGTGCCGTAAGATCAGGTTTGAAGTGTCAGCGAATCCATCCTGCGGCTATCTGCCCCGGAAAGTTTCATGTGGCTTAATTTGAAAAACAATTCTATACACATGAAACTATCACAGTTCCGTTTCGACCTGCCCTTAAATCTAATAGCACAACACCCAGCCAAGAAAAGAGAAGATGCCCGGATGATGGTAGTTCACCGGCAAACGGGCCAGATGGAGAATAAGCATTTCAGAGACATTTTAGAATATTTCGACGATAAAGACGTATTCGTAGTAAATAATACGAAAGTATTCCCTGCCAGGATGTATGGCCGCAAGGAAAAGACCGGAGCCAAAATTGAAGTCTTCCTGCTTCGTGAACTCAACAAGCAAAACCGTCTTTGGGATGTGATCGTGGATCCTGCCAGGAAGATCAGGGTGGGCAACAAATTATATTTTGGTGATACTGAAGACCTCGTTGCGGAAGTAATTGACAATACAACATCCAGGGGAAGAACCATAAGATTTCTGTTTGATGGAACTGACGAGGAATTTAAGCAGGCTCTGTCTAACCTGGGAGAGACTCCCCTTCCAAAATACATCAAGCGCAAACCCGATGAAGAAGACAGGGAGCGTTATCAAACGGTATATGCCAAGCACGAAGGCGCAGTAGCGGCTCCAACCGCCGGATTGCATTTCAGCATTGAATTGATTAAGAGGCTTGAAATTAAAGGAATCCGATTTGCAGAAATCACGCTGCATACGGGTTTGGGTACTTTCAGACCGATTGAAGTGGAAGACCTGAGCAAACACAAAATGGACGCTGAGTACTATCGCATTGAAGACACAGCCTGTGCCATTGTAAATAAGGCCAAGTTGGAGGGCCACCGAATTTGTTCGGTTGGTACCACCACCATGCGGGCCCTCGAATCATCATTTACTGCCGAAAAATTATTGAAGCCATCTGAGGGCTGGACCAACACATTTATCCATCCGCCTTATAATTTCTCCATTGCCGATTCCCTGGTTACTAATTTCCATTTGCCCAAAACGAGTCTTTTGATAATGGTATGCGCTTTTGCGGGCTATGATCTGGCTATGGAAGCCTACAAAAAGGCTATCAAAGATAAATACCGGTTCTTCAGTTATGGAGACGCCATGCTGGTGATCTGATGATGCTAACAACATAGAACAAACGAAAATGCCGGATCTAAGCAATCCGGCATTTCTATGCCAGGGAGGATTATTCCAGACCAAATAAGCCCTTATTGAGGAGTTGAAGCGTCTTCGTTTTGTATCCTGCCGGTACCAATATTGAAACATTGTGGGGACTGCCGCCATAACTCACCATTCGCACGGGTATAGACAAGAGCGATTCAAACAGTTTGCTCAGTATTCCCGGGGTTTGGGTGATCTCATTTCCTACAATGGAAACGATCGTTTGATCGCGGTCCGTTTCAATGGTTCCGAAAGGCTCCAGCTCCTTCAATATCTGGGGAAGGTTTGCAGGATTATCAATTGTGAGCGATACCGCCACTTCGGAAGTGGTGATCATATCAATCGGGGTACGGTATTTCTCAAAAACTTCAAATATCTTTCTCAGGAATCCATATGCCAGGAGCATTCGGCTGCTCTTGATCTTTATGGCGATGATCCCGTCCTTGGCGGCAACCGCTTTTACTCCCACGGAGCCGGCATCCTGCATGATCACCGTTCCCGCGGCATCGGGCTGCATGGTGTTCAGTAATTTGACCGGAACTTTTTCCTGCTGTGCCGGCCAGATACAGGTAGGATGAAGGATCTTGGCGCCGAAATAGGCAAGTTCCGCCGCTTCATCAAAACTCAGTTGTTCAACAGGCACGGTTTTTTTAACCACGCGCGGATCATTGTTGTGCATGCCATCGATATCTGTCCATATTTCACATACGCTGGCCTTTACAGCAGCGGCAACTAACGATGCAGTATAATCGCTTCCACCCCTTTTCAGATTGTCAACCTCGCCTTTCGCGTTCCGGCAAATATATCCCTGGGTGATGAAAAGGCCCTCATTCCTGTGATGGTCCAGTATCCTGGTGAGCCTGGTCCTGATCACGTCTAACTGGGGTTCATCGTGCGCGCTGATCTGCATGAAATCGAGTGCCGGCAGCAAAGCATGCGCTATTCCCTGCTCTTCCAGGTAAACGCTGAACATCTTGCTGCTCATTAATTCGCCCTGTGCCAGAATATCTTTATTCAAGGCTTCATTGAATGATATCCGTAGAATGATATTCAGGAACTCAAAATGCTCGGCAATAATTTCCTTGCCTTTCTTATAGGTCTCTTCCTTTTTGAGGAGTGAAGTCAGGAATGACTGGTAAGAAGCTTCCAGTTCATCGATCTTTTGTTTGGCATCCTGCCTGCTGCCTTTGGCCAGTAAATCACCAATGGCCACCAGCGCATTGGTTGTGCCACTTATGGCGCTCAAAACAACAATCTTTGGTTCCTTATCCCTTGTGATCAGTTGTGCAACCTGATGCATCCTTTCGGGTTTTCCTAAGGATGTACCTCCGAACTTCATGACTTTCATAAAATGTCTCCGCCTCCCTCACCGGGAGATTTAATGTTATTGAATGGCTGGCAAAAATATTTGAGAAGTGAGGATAAAACAAAAATCCTGCTAAAGAATTCCTGCCACAGGAGGCTCCACGCCTAATTTTTCGCCCAATTGCTTCATGTCTTCCACAACAGAGTAGATCAGTGGTACCCCATTGACCTTTCTATCGGCCTCGGCTTCTCTCTCAGGGTCGCCGGGAATCAAGACTTTTTCGTGACCCGGGGCCACTTTCGCAGATCTGAACCTTTTGATCCAGCGATCCATATTTTCCTTGAATTCTCCGGCGGGCCTGAATGCATCCACTCTCATTGCTCCTAAAAAATGTCCAATCCCTTCACCTGGCATGCCTTCGGGAATTGGAACATAGGCGGGAAATGGTGGCACCCAGGGGCCATAGTTGGCGCCGCTCAGCAGGGCAGAAAAAATATCCACAATGGCGCCCAGAGCATAGCCTTTATGACTCCCATGTTCACGGTCTCCACCCAATGGCAATAAGGCCCCGCCCTTTTTCAATTCATGAGGATCGTTTGAGGCATTGCCGTTCTTGTCCTGGATCCAACCTGCCGAGGCCTTTAAATTTTTGCGCTGTAATATTTCCAGTTTACCATTGGCCGCGGTGGTGGTTGCCAGGTCTGCTACAAAAGCCGGCTCTTCACCCGCGGGCACGGCCACACATATAGGATTTGTGCCTAACATCCTTTCAATGGAAAATGTAGGAGCTACCAGGGCGCTCGCATTGGTCATGGCCATCCCAATCATGTCATGCTCCAGGGCCATCATTGCATGGTGCCCCGCGATACCAAAATGATTGGAATTTTTCACGCTTACCCAACCGCTGCCCACCTGGCGCGCCTTATCAATGGCAACCTGCATGGCGAATGGAGCAACTACCAATCCCAGCCCCCTGTCTCCGTCCACCACGGCGGTGGAAGGGGTTTCATGAACGATCCTGATATGCGGGCTCGCATTCACCCGTTTCACTTCCCATAACCTTACGTAACCGCTCAAGCGCGCTATGCCATGCGAATCTATCCCGCGCATATCGGCGCTCAGCAGGGAGTCTGCCGCGATTGCTGCATAACTTTCGGTACAGCCTATGCGCAAAAATACCTTTCTCGTAAATTCGTACAACTGTTCATAACTGAAAACCTGTTCCATATAGAATGCAAAATACTGAAATGTAGAACCAGAATTTCAATCGAAAGCAGTGAAACCAGATTCGGATCCGCTTTCAATCACTGAGTATTGAGAATCTCAACTTAATCCAGAGTCTTGTTTGCCGTGCAGGATGTAATAATGGCGCCATGAAATACATATTTCAAAGGGCAGCCAAGCTTTCCCTGATCTTTTATTTTTTTCGGGACTGCCTTGTGGGCAAAAACTTTCCATGCCAGTCCAGCGTCCAGTCCCTATTGCTGGCAAGCCGTAAATAATATAATAACACGGCCAGTTCTCTTCTGGTAATATTGCGGTTAGGCTTGTAGTTATTCAGATAATAAAATGACTCCCATCGGCGGTTGATGATTGAATTATCACCGAGCTCCGCAATGATATTGTTAGCCTTTACGTTCAGGAGGCTATCCCCGGAAGCCTTGAAATAGACTAAAAGCGCTTTGAAGCTTTCTTTGATGGTGAGATATCCGGTATCCGCTGATTTCCCCGAAGGGAATGAAGGGTCGTATTCTCTCATGGCTTCTTCCCATTCCCTTATGCGGACCAGGCTGTCTGGATAGAAATAGGTACGGTTTTCAAAGTTTCCGGGTTTAGGCGTTCCTTTCA
>CALFNL010000004.1 GCA_937902875.1 uncultured Bacteroidota bacterium
ACCGGAGCAGCGGCAATACTAACTAAAAGAATGAAGAAGGTAATCCTGATTTTTAACATAGGCCTGATGTGAACAAAGGTACCATTCGAATCTCAGTTTCAAACGGGAATTGCCTCGCCTTAGTGTATAAAATTTTGATAAATTAAGGCACGGTGAGGGTAAACAATTACAAGATTATTGAGACATTTCATTTGGACCGCCTGCTCATCGAATCTCTCAATTCCCTTTCCTGATCTCCATTCCAATAGGCACAATCCATTTGCAGGAATACAGAAGTATAGGGCATGGTTTCATTGGTTTTGAGCACAAGCACCTTGAATAATTTGGAAGCGGCATCCAGCCTGGTGAAGACCGAATCATGCAGTATCGTCTGAACCTGGCGGCCAGCTGAACCAGATTGTCCCTTGCCGGCATCCAGCGCATCATTCAGAATTTTCCCTGACCCTTCCCGAAAAGCCGTGATCCCTTTTACCTGGTCTTCGGGAATAAAGCTCAACTCCTTGTCTTGATAAATGATGGGCTTCACGTGACCCGATTGGTTTACCTGCTGCAAAACATATTGTAGCACCGGCAATAATTTTTCGTTGGTATTGATATATTCCATGCCCGCCGCGTTCTGTTCCGGAAATGCCTTATCGGCCACAATGATCCAATTCCTATGACCAAGCAGGGGAAGCACCTGGTCAAACCTGAACTTCCAGTCATTTTCATTAACACTATCCTTCTTTGGTTTTTCAGAAACCGGAGACGGGCGCGTGCAAGCCACTGCAGAAAGGAGCAGGGCGAACATTACAATTTTTAGCATATGGAGCAATTTGAACGATTATCTGGTATTTGCATGATATCTTTTTTTTCATGAATGCTGACTTTATTGATTGGATCAGCCATCACGGTCAATATTATTCAATTACAAACCAGGTGTAAGATTCAGGATCAATGCTGAAAGTTAATTCAATTTCGTAATTCCTGCTCAGCCTGTAGCTTCTTGCAGGACTGCCTTTTTCAGACAGGCTTGCGATGGAACTGAGGCCGGTATAATATAGCGGGATCTTTTCGGTTCGGGTAATCTTTTCTTTTAAAGGATTATACAATATTAGAAATCCTTTTTCTTTCAAAGAGGAATTTACATGCAGGATCCCATCCCAGTCTCGCCCGTCGGCGCGACGCAAATGGATGATGTCTGAGTTGAGAATGGGCCTGTATCTCTTATACCAGGAAATTGTTTTGCTCACCATCTGCCTCACTGGCTCCGTATCATAAAGTCTTGGCCCACGATAACAGGCCTGCACACCCGATCCATAATATTGAACCATGAGCTGCTCATAATCTTTGATGTGTTCGCTCAATGGTTCCAACACTGCTTCCTGCCCGCCTCCCTGGTATCGCGTGAGAGGCACAAATCCCCAACCCATGGAAGGGGTTTTCTCCCAGGTGCCATCATAAATATTCTGCCGGTTCAGGATTTTTTGCTGGTCTCTTGGCAGAGAGAAATTTACTTCGCGGTAACCGATACCGGTCTTGTTCGTTCCATCCATAAAATACCAATCGGGCGCGTTGATATAAACGCCTCTCTCATTCAACCAATGGTAGAGTTCTTTCTGAATTTCCATCTGGCGCCATTGGGAATCATCCAATCCCTTATGGCCCGGGTGCGATGTAGAAGCACATTGGTCGCCGGGATAAGGCCCATCATTCTCCCAGATATTAAATCCGGTAACAGTGAAGAATTTTTTGATTTTGTCGCGGTAAGCCAGTCCCCATTTACTCCCAAAGCAAGGCGCATTTCCAAAGAATGCGCCACCGGGTTTGCCCGTTCGTGGATCAATCACGTCGTCCTCATCGCTGATCTTTCTGCTACTGAATAAGGAATAACCCCCAATCCAGATCCCCTTGCTATGTGCGTAATCGGCCAGCAATTTCCATTTATTCAGGTTGGCCGCTGAACTATCTTCCATATCCAGGTGGCTCCCAAAACTCAGTATAATGGCTTCATATCCTGTGACCGCGCATTGGTCAATGGCATTTTTCACTTCTTCATCATTCTTACTGACCAGGTGCATAAATATTGGATTTTCAT
>CALFNL010000005.1 GCA_937902875.1 uncultured Bacteroidota bacterium
AAGTGGCGGGCTGCACAAAGTACTGAATGTAAGGGACCTCACTTTCATGGGCATAGCCGCCGTGGTTGGAGCGGGCGTATTCTCTACTATTGGCAAGGCATCATTCGATGGCGGGCCGGGCATTTCACTTCTTTTCATCATCACAGCGGTTACCTGCGGATTCTCCGCGCTTTGTTATGCCGAATTTGCAAGCAGAGTACCCATTGCCGGAAGCGCTTATACTTATGCCTATGTTTCATTCGGGGAATTGGTCGCCTGGATCATTGGTTGGGCCCTGATCCTGGAATATTCAATTGGAAATATTGTAGTAGCTATTTCATGGAGCGGGTATTTTAACAATTTGCTTGAAGGTTTCGGCCTTCATCTGCCGGCCTGGCTCACCATTGATCCTGGCACGGCCCATAAGGCCTATGATTCGGCCGCGGCCACCATTGCAGAGGGTAAGCCCTTGACACCCGCATTGCAATTCGCGCATGATGCCTGGAACAATGCGCCAATCATTGGAGGGAGACATTTCTTTGTCAATCTCCCCGCTTTCATGATCGTATGTCTCATTAGCATTCTCACTTATATTGGCATTAAGGAAAGCAAGAAAAGCACCAATCTCATGGTGATGTTCAAGATATCTGTTATCATTTTTGTGATCATCCTCGGATTCTTTTTTGTGAATGGCAACAACTGGAAACCTTTCCTCCCCAATGGATTTGAAGGTGTATTAAAAGGCGTGTCAGCTGTCTTCTATGCCTACATAGGGTTCGACGCTATTTCTACCACTGCTGAAGAATGCAGGAATCCGCAACGTGACCTCCCGAGAGGGATGATCTATTCGCTGATCATTTGCACCGTATTATATATACTCATTGCCCTGGTATTGACCGGGATGGTACACTATTCTGAATTGAATGTAACAGATCCCCTGGCATTTGTATTTGAAAGAGTCGGGCAGCATTGGATCAGCTACATAGTATCTATCAGCGCCGTGGTAGCAACCACCAGCGTGCTACTGGTTTTTCAACTGGGGCAGCCTCGCATTTGGATGAGCATGAGCCGTGATGGCCTCCTTCCGAAAGCCTTTGGAAGGATTCATCCGCGATTTCATACACCTTCATTTTCCACAATCATCACGGGTATCATGGTGGCCGTTCCTTCATTGTTCATGGAAAGTTCGTTGATGACGGATCTGACAAGCATCGGCACTCTCTTCGCCTTTGTGCTCGTGTCGGGCGGCGTGCTCATGTTACCGAGAATCGGCACCAACGCGAAACCCGGCGGGTTCAAACTACCCTACATCAATGGGCAATATATTGTACCTGTACTCTACGCGCTCTTCGTCTATACATTCAGGCTTCGCATTAACCAAGCCACTCAGAATTTCTCACACGATCAACTGCAGGATATTCTTTTTCTTGTATTTGTGATTGGCGCAGGCTATCTTACAATCATGACATTCATCAGGAAATATTCACTGATTCCTATTCTTGGTGTATTGTTTTGCGCCTATCTCCTCATCGAAATTCCCGCCGTTTCCTGGAAATGGTTTTTTGTATGGATGTCAGTGGGGTTGGCAATCTATTGGCTTTATGGATACAGAAAGAGCAAATTAGCCAACAAGTCGTCCTGATTCAGGTCTGATTCAAAATTCGAATTGATTTTGAGGCAAAATTTGATTAAATTAGGGGTAGTTCTTTTCCCACCTTAAATTTTGCCGTATGAATATCGTTCAAAGGCTCGAAAAATGGGGTGACGCTCATCATTCCAAATGGCTCGACATCATTCGAATAGTGCTTGGAATTTTTCTCTTCTTAAAGGGCGTGCAGTTTATTAATAATTTGGATTCGCTCGTGGACGTGATGACCCGAAGCGCTTTCCTGGGTTCAATTTCCCTGGGTATCCTGGCGCATTATGTAGTATTCGCACACCTCGTGGGCGGCGCCCTGATCGCTTTCGGATTACTCACCAGGGTTGCCTGCCTGGCGCAGATTCCGGTTCTGCTTGGCGCTGCAATTTTCATAAACTCCAGAGCGGGGGTACTTAAACCTTATGACAATGAATTTTGGCTGGCGATACTCATATTGATTTTGTTATTCTTCTTCCTGATAGAAGGGAGCGGTCCAATTTCGGTAGACTCATGGATGGCCAGGCACCCCGAGAAAAAGGGCGGGGTAATGAACGATTAATGCAACAGCATGGAGTAATGTATAACTAGTTGCGCCGGTTATGGACCGGCGCATTATTTTTGCGCACACATAAAGATATTGGTATGAAATTCCAGGTAGGAGATAAGGTCATCTTGTTACATTCCAATGAAGAAGGAGAGGTCATTGACATTATCAATAGCAAAATGGTGATGGTAAACGTGGAAGGCACCAAATTCCCTGTTTATGTTGACCAGATAGACTTTCCCTATTTCAAATGGTTTACCGAAAAAAAAGTGGAATCCCCCAGACCAAAGAAATATATAGAAGATATTAAGAAGGAGAAGGATTCCCCCAAACCCAAATTGAACAATGGCATTTGGCTTTCATTCTTACCCGTTTTTGATAAAGACGTATTTGACGATGACATCGTAGAAAAATTCAGGCTTTACCTGGTTAATCAAACTAACGACGCGTTCAATTTTATTTATAGGCTCAGGTATATGGGCGACCCGGAATTTGAATTGAAAAATGAGATAGGGCCTCAGGGAGATTTCTATTTGAATGACCTTCCCTTTGAAAAGCTTAATGACGGCCCGAAATTTGAATTTGAATTTTCCCTTTCAAGGCCCGACAAGAGCAGGTCTGATTATTTTGAGACCAATTTCAAACCAAGAGCCAGGCAGATCTTTCGGAAAATTGAAGAATTGAAACTAAAGCAGGAAGCCAGTTTTTCTTACCAGTTATTTGACGAATACCCGGCAAAGGTGAAGGAAGAAAAAATAGATATTGGCAAACTCGCCGCCAGCGGGTATAAGATATATGAAGCAGCAGCCGGCAATGCCGGGCCACCGCCACCTACTGTAATTGACCTCCATATTGAAAAGCTCACAGACAATTGGCAAAAAATGAATAATCTGCAGAAACTGGAACTCCAACTCAGTAGTTTTGAAAAATATTATGACCAAACAGTTCTCCATCGCCAACCCATGATGATTGTTGTACATGGCGTGGGATCCGGAAAATTGAGGAATGAAATCCATGACATACTGCGAATGAAAAAGGAAGTCAAGTCTTTTGTAAACCAATACCATCCTGCATTTGGCTATGGCGCCACGGAAATATATTTGCAATATGACTGATTAAGGCGCTAATAGTAAGCTTATATTTCACGGCCTTCGCCGCTTCAATAATTACACCTAATTTTGCTATTCGTTCTTTGTAATATTCATACCATCCGGAATTGAAATTAATTGCTGCAGGCTGTGCTATCGGGTTGCCTTTTGGCGATCAGGAAAGTCCGGACAGCACAGGGCAACGCACCGGTGAATAGCCGGGTCCCGCTTCAGGCGGGAACAGATAGTGCCACAGAAAATAACTACTCTGCTTTGCAGGGAAAAGGTGAAAACGTGAGGTAAGAGCTCACGGTCTTCCTGGGTAATCAGGATCACGGGTAAACCTTGCGTGCTGAAATGCCACGTAAACCAGCGTAAAAGGACGGCCCGTTCGAATGTGCCGGTTACAACCGGTACTGCGTTGGAGGGTGGGCAGAAGGAGGCCTTGAGCAATCAAGGTCCCAGATAAATGATAGCAGCCTCGCCTCAGGCAAGGTTACAGAATCCGGCTTATAAGCCTGCAGCTTTTTTTTTCAAATACCCTTCCCGGAAAAAAATTTTCTCTATTTACCAGGCTAGTTTCAATGCATGCAACTCAATCTCTGATTGAATGTTCCGATAGCAGGTCAGGGTTTACGAGCCATTTTGAATGTATTCATTTGTATGCAATCGCGGCACTGGTGGGGCCCGTAAGGGGAATGATTTCAGCTTTCTTGAATCCGGCCTTCTTCACCCAGGATTCGAATTGCCTGAAGGTATAATCAAACCCATCTCCGTTTTCAATCAGCATATTCAGGCTCATGAGCATTCCAAAAGTATTCTTCCTTCTTTCATCATCAATGATGTTTTCGATAGCTATGAATACTCCGTTGCCTGGCAAAGCTTCAAATACCCTTTGAATGAGCTGCAATTTAATTTCTTCATTGCATCCGTGCAGAATATTTCCCATCGATATAACTTCGCCTCTCGGAATAGGATCCTTAAAAAAATCGCCACCGGAGAATGATATCCTATCCTCCAGGCCGGCTTGCCTGATCTTTGCTTTAGCTAGTGGTTCTACTGCCGGGAGGTCAAAACTGATGCAATGCATGCGGGGATGCTTAGCAGCTACCTGGATAGAGAAGGAGGCATCGGCGCCACCCACATCAACCAATGAGGAATAATTGCTGAAAGGGAATTGCCTGACGAGTGATATGAAATTGCCGGCTTGAATTGCCGACATGGCGTTCATGAATTCCCGCAATTTTTCAGGAGACTTATACAGGTCTTCAAAAAAATTCATGTTGCCTGCACCTTTTGTTTCATTCTGCGCTTCACCTGTTAGAAGCCCTTGTTCCAGATGACCCCAGAATTCATATAACCTGTTATTGGCCATTTCCAGGATGCCCCCGGAATAACTGGGCTTTTTCTTGTCAAGAAAAATATTTGAATCTGGACTATTGGAATATATCGCTTTTTCCAAAATGCCTTCCCGCTCCAGGAAGCCCAGCGATACCAACCCATCCAGGAAATCAAATACGTGTTGGTCCGTGGTTCGAAGACCCAGTTTTTCCTTGATTGCGCCAGCTCCTGATTTTTGAGAAGCCAGCAATGTGAATAGTTCAAACTTAATGGCCACCAATAATAGTTTGGAAGCCCAGAATCCCATGCCTATCTGCATGATCCTTGAAGGATCGGATTGCTGAGTTGAATTTGGAACTGACATTTTTTTGATTTTTTGTTTATGATTACAAGAGCTGGGTTTCGTCTGTATGAGAATTGAAAATCATAATTCGCCCGGAATAATATTTAACTTGATTCTGACTCTTTTGATCCGGTGCTGTTACAGGCCGAAAGACTAACTGCAGGTTCAAGGTATATGCACTGGCGAAATCATACTTGCATACCAGACAAACTGAGCCATAGGCAAACATAAGAGAAGCGTATTCATTTTGCAAGATTATTTTCGCAGCAATAAAACAAAATTGTATGATCTGCAATTAAAGCAAAAGGCCGGATGGAAATCCACCGGCCTCTTAAAACCAAAACCAACTGCTGCTAATACTTAATTATTTCCTTTTTGCTATTGATTTGCCTTTCTGTATTTTCTTTTCCATTTGAATCATCCTGGTCATTCCTTCATCAGCCTTGGCTATCAATTCGGTTGAAGCCATATTGAGCCTGGGATTATTCGTGCTTTCAAAATCTCTGTTCATGCCGGCATCTGCATCTGCTATCATTTCATTCGAAGGACAAGACATTTTGAAATTGTCCAAAGCGAACAACTGGTTCATTCCATCATCAGATTCGGCGCTATACTTGCTGGAGGGGTTTTGAAGCCTGCTGGCTACAGATCTTGCGAAATCAATGCTCATTTCCTCATCAGCTTCTGCCAAATCCTTTGAATTGGGTAAAATTGACTTTGCAGCATTCTCCAATTCAAAATTGAATTCCACTTCTTCGTCTGCAGTCTTCACCTGATTTTCAGCGGGTCCATTCCAAAATTGCCTGATCCATGATTCTCTGATACTCTTCATGAAATGGAGCATCGTCTCGCGGTCAGCTGCCATCAGGGTTCTGCGGTCTGGCAGATTTAAGTAAACCGCCCTTTTCATCCCTGGAATAACGGGTTTGCTAACCAGGCAACAACTATCAGTCACAGCTTTGTTCATTTCAACAGTTTTTGCCTTCTTGGCATAATTAGTGTCGAAATTGCTATCCATGCTATCGCCCTGGTCAAAAGCCATTGCGCTGAATGCCAGTGCTATAATCAGCAACAAAGAGGCTGCCTTGCTGATTAATTCGTGCAGAGCCCTGCTTAGGCTCCTGCTGCTCGTCTGTTTGAGTGTTCCTGCCTTTGGATTCACTGTGTTCATCGGTCTCATTGTTATTATTATTCTTTATTCTAATATTTTTGATCATGTTGACGATACAAAGATATGTCTTTTAAAAGCTACTATGCAATACATATTACTATGCATGGTCAGAAAACATGATGATTGGCAAATTTTCGTTTTTGATTACGGGGATTTAAAATCCACCTTCGTTGATCCTGATTCTTACGTTTCCCTGTTGAAGTTTTGAAATCCGGCAGAGTCTTTCTGCCAATTTATACAGG
This sequence comes from uncultured Bacteroidota bacterium, assembly GCA_937902875.1. Lineage (GTDB taxonomy): Bacteria > Bacteroidota > Bacteroidia > Chitinophagales > Chitinophagaceae > PSRI01. The sequence continues at coordinate 6,348 of CALFNL010000005.1, forward strand.
ACAATCAAATCGAAGTCGGGCAAATGGCAATACAGGGAATCGATTTGTGCGGCAAAAGTACTACTTTTCACCGAATCCTCAAAACCTCAACAGACCATTTTTTGCAAAAAATTCAATAATGGCCTCAGAATGAAGGTTTTCTTTTCATTTTTCTTAACATTTATCAACTTTATTCACGAAATCTTCAAAGAACTTAAAGTCATATGAATGACAGTAGTTTGACGCTTACGTTGCAAAGTTGTTACAGGTAAACCGTTGGAAGGAGTTAAATTGGTATGAATGGAGTTAAGATATGTTAACATGTAATTCGCTAAAGATCAGCAAATACAGTTTGCTTAAGGCCTGGCCAATCATCATTGGTAAAGCTAAAATATATGGAGTTTCGTACACGACCGGTATCTGTAATAATGTGTTTTCTGAAGATTCCTTCCTGCACAGCTCCAAGTTTGAGCATGGCTTTACGTGACTGCCAATTCAAAACATCGGTCTTAAGTTCTACCCTGTTAAGCCCAAGCTCTTCAAAAGCAAATTTCAACAAGAGGAATTTGCAGGATTTGTTGAGTCCGCTGCCGTGGAAACTGGGGTGAAGCCAGGTCCAGCCAATTTCAAGCCGCTTGTTGGGTAAGGATATTGCGCCATACCTGGTGCATCCGGCCACTCTTTTAATTTGTTTATCAAAAATGAGAAAAGGATAGGATTGACCCTTGGCTCTTTCTTCCAGGGCGGTATCGATATAATTTTTAAGATCTTCTGGCTTTTCGATTCTGGTAGTGCTCAATTTCCACAAGGCGGGCTCAAATGCAATCTTGCTCAATTCTGCAATATGTTCCCGGCTTAATGG
>CALFNL010000006.1 GCA_937902875.1 uncultured Bacteroidota bacterium
GGAACACCCTGTATTTGTGGATACGGTTTACAATGTTGGCGGCAACAATGTAGGAGACATGGTTTTGAATTCATTTATCGGCGACACTGCATCAATAAAGAGAGAATTCGCCCGCGTTTTCAACAGATTTTCTACCTCGAACGTGCAGGATGTTATCATAGACCTTCGCTATAACGGAGGTGGTTATGTTTCTCTGGCCGAGGAGCTGGATGATTACCTTGTACCTTCTTCCGGCAATGGTGATGTTTTGCTAACCTATGCATACAATGACAAATACACTTCCAATAATATAACGGACACTTACGGCAAAAAAGGGAGTCTAAATCTTTCACGCGTATTCTTCATTGGCACTCAAAACACAGCTTCGGCTAGTGAGCTTGTCATCAATTCCCTAAAACCCTATCTGAACGTACAATTGGTGGGACCAACTAACACCTATGGTAAACCTGTAGGATTCTTCCCCATACCCGTGGGGAATTGGTATATTTTTCCTATTTCATTCAGAACGATCAATAAGAGGGGCGTTGGAAATTATTTTGAAGGGTTTACACCCAATTACCAGGTAATGGACGGACTCGACAAACAATGGGGCGATGTAAACGAGAATTGTTTGGCAAGCGTCCTACACTTCATTGGTAATGGCACTTATGCAAGAGCAATTGCCCCCAGATTGCAGGAGGGCCTGAGCAGGGAGATCCAGGACGTGAATGTAAAAATGGGAACAAAATTCTTTAAAGGCAGCATCGGCAGAAACAGGATCCAATAGGGAGGCGACCCAATCTTGAGTGGTGCAGTCAACTATACCCATCCACTACAGGAGAATTGTCTACTTTCAGGATAAGGCCTTGTAGAACTTTACCCGGACCCGATTCCGTAAATTTCGTTGCCCCATCAGCAATCATTTTTCTAACTGATTGAGCCCACCGCACGGCGCCTGTGAGTTGATCCACAAGATTTTTTTTGATCAATGCCGGATCAGAAAGCGGTTCCGCAACAACATTTTGATATATGGGGCAGGCGGCAGCATCGAAATGCGTGCTGTCAATAGCCTTAGCCAGTTCTTCCCGGGCCGGCGCCATCAATGGCGAATGGAAAGCACCTCCCACCGGCAGCACCACGGCCCTCCTGGCGCCCGCGGCCTTCATCCTTTCGCAGGCAATATCAATCGCTTTTATGGAACCGCTGATTACTAACTGTCCAGGACAATTGTAGTTCGCCGGAACCACCACTTCACCGGTTTCATTTTGCACGGCCAGGCATACTTCCTCAACCTGTGAATCATCCAAACCCAATACGGCTGCCATGGTAGAAGGATTTATTTCGCAGGCTTTCTGCATAGCACTTGCCCGAATAGAAACCAATTTCAAAGCCAGGTCAAATTTCAGGACGCCATTGGCCACCAGTGCAGAAAATTCTCCAAGCGAATGGCCGGCCACCATATCGGGACGGGCATCTTTGAGGCTTTGAAAAGCCGCCACAGAATGCAAAAAAACCGCAGGCTGTGTTACTCTTGTCTGTTTCAGGTCATCCGCAGTCCCTTCAAACATAATATCAGAAATCCTGAATCCCAGAATTTCATTGCCTTCTTCAAATAAATCCCTGGCTCTCGAATTTCCTTCATACAAGCTCTTTCCCATTCCCGGAAATTGAGTACCCTGACCAGGAAAAACATAAGCGTGCTTCATGTTGTGAAAATATGTGTGCAAAAATAACAAGGTTTATAAAAAAACTCCCACAAATCGCAGTTTGTGAGAGTTCCTCTTCAAAAATAATCAATGTTTTTACTCAATGCAGTTTTGATCCTATGAGCCGGATGAATTCACTCCTGGACTCATTTCTTTCAAATTCACCCCAGAAGGCAGAGGTGGTGGTAACCGAATTTTGTTTTTGAACACCGCGCATCATCATGCAAAGATGAGAAGCTTCAATAACCACTGCTATCCCAAGTGGATTCAATGTAGTCTTAATGGCATCCAATATTTGCGTGGTAAGCCTTTCCTGCACCTGCAAGCGGCGGCTAAAAACATCCACCACTCTCGCTATTTTGCTCAGTCCCGTGATCCAGCCGTTAGGAATATAAGCTATATGTGCCTTCCCGAAAAAAGGGAGCATGTGATGTTCACAAAGACTATACAATTCAATATCTTTTACAATGATCATTTCACTGATTTCTTCGTGAAATTTGGCGGCATTCAGGATAGCATGGGCGTCCATGGAATAGCCCTGTGTCATGTATTGCATAGACTTCGCAACGCGTTCCGGGGTTTTTAACAAGCCTTCCCTTTTGGGGTCCTCGCCAAGCAAAGACAAAGTTTCCCTGTAGTTCTCCAGCAGACCCGAAGTGATTTTGTCTTCGTACTGCTCAACTTTTTTGTAAGCCATCTAATATTAATTTTATGATTATTGTTTTGTAACCCAATACTACCTTAGGAATACCCGCTTAGCCTCTACCCGAGGCAGTTGGTAAGTGATATTAGTTTTTTCTACGCGGGATACTCCACAAAATTCCTGGGAGTTTCATATAATCTCACCTGTAACTCATAAGCCGGATCAATTTTTGGCCTTAACAAATTGTAAATGACCACCACGATATTTTCGGCAGTTGGATTAAGATTTTTGAATGCTTCTACATCCAGATTCAGATTCTTGTGATCAAATTTCTCCAATACATCTTCCTGGATAATATCCGATAATATTTTCAGGTCCATCACATATCCCGTTTCAGGATCCGGTTCGCCTACCAGCTTCACTTCCAATTCGTAGTTATGGCCGTGATAATGAGGATTATTGCATTTGCCAAATACCTTATAGTTCTTTGCTTCATCCCAATCTGGATTGTGCAGGCGATGAGCCGCATTAAAATGTTCTCTCCTGTAAACCGCAACTTTCATGGCCATTGTCATATTAAAATAAAGCTCAAATCTGGTCTTTGATTTTATTAAGGCAGTTTTTTGATCAATCGGAGTTCAATTTACGTCAATTCAACAAAAAGGGTTGTCTCTACCCCCACAAACAGAGATTGATATTGAAGACAAGCTTGTAAAAGGTTCAGGTTAAAGGAAATAATCAAAACCTTCCATACTTTAACTATCCTCCATAATATTCCGAATAAATTCGGGGGGTTTCAAACAATTTTACACAGTGCAATTTAATATGCGTGGGAAATCGAGATTCGAGTTGATCCCAGATGGCTGTAGCAAGATTTTCCGTGGAACACATCTTGCCCTGCATGAATTCAACGTCAAGATTCAGATTCTTGTGGTCCAGTTTTTCAACGGCGTGCTCTTTAATATTATTACTCAATCGCTTGGCGTCAAAAATGAAGCCCGTATCCGGATCAGGATACCCTTTTATGGTTATGTACAATTCATAGTTGTGGCCATGCCAGTTTTCATTGGCGCATTTTCCAAATACTTCTTCATTCTTTTCCTTATTCCAGCGGGGATTGAATAACTTATGAGCCGCATTGAAATGCTCCACACGAGTCAGATACACCATTTTCAAAAAAATTTCCGCAAAGTTAGCGCTTCCCAAAGGAATATGGAGTTTCCGGTGTGGATATCGATTTATTACTGAAATTTGCATCATGAATATTGTTCTGGTTGCGGCTACACCTTATGAAATTCAGCCTACCGGTGAATTTCTTGCTGAAAGAGCATACCATAGAAAGAATTGCAGTGTTCAGAGAATTATTACAGGCGTGGGTATGCTAAATACTGCTTATGGGCTAACCAAGAAATTTGCAGCTAATAAACCTGATCTTGCCATACAGGCTGGAATTGCTGGCACCATGCATCCTTTTTACCCTCCTGGCATGGTGACCGTGGTAAAAGAGGAAATATTGGGCGATTGGGGAGTTGAAGAAAATGGCTTTTTCAGGGAAGTTTTTGATCTGGACCTTGCCGAGAAAGACATATTTCCTTTTTCAAAAAACATGTTAATCAACCCACACCATCAAATTCTCCACAAGATTCCTTTACAGCAAGTGAGGACGCTACCCGCAAACTAAATCACAAACAGCAGCGAAAGAGTACATGACCTGATCGAAAAGTATGGGCCTGTGCTGGAATCAATGGAAGGAGCGGCATTTCATTATGTTTGTCTCCAGGAAGATATTCCCTTTGTGCAATTGCGTGCGGTCAGCAATTTTATAGGTGAGAGAGACAAGAGCAAATGGTTGATAAAAGAAGCGATAGAAAACCTGAATCGGGAGCTGATCATCCTGATTAATAATATGTTCAACAAAGAATGAAATATTCACTCGGATTTTCTCCCTGTCCTAATGATACGTTTATTTTTGACGCGCTGGTCAATAGAAAAATTGATATAGGAGATTTTGAATTTGAGATTATCCTGGAAGACGTTCAGACCCTGAATAGTCATGCCCGGGAAAACAGGCTCCACATCAGCAAGATCAGCTATGGCGCATATCCTCTTGTAATGAATCACTATAAAATCCTGAACAGTGGGGGTGCCTTGGGAAAAGGTGTGGGACCCCTGCTGATTTCGAAGAGGCCCATCCCTAATTCAACAATTGCTGAATGCAATGTGGCCATACCCGGAGAAAATACTACGGCCCATATGCTGTTCTCATTGGCTTTCCCCAAAGCTGAAAAGAAAAAATTCATGATCTTCTCAGAAATAGAAAATGCAGTACTCTCGGGGGAAGTGGATTGTGGAGTCATCATTCATGAAAACAGGTTTACTTATGCGCAAAAGGGTCTCACCAAATTGATGGACCTGGGTGAATACTGGGAAAAAGAAACAGCCAGCCCCATTCCATTGGGGGGGATAATTATTAAGAGAGAAATTGAAAGATCCATTCAGGAAGAGATTGATAACCTGATCCGCAAGAGTCTGGAGTATTCGTTTCAGCATTATCCGTACATATCCGATTATGTAAAACAACATTCACGGGAAATGGATGAAGTAGTCATGCGTCAGCATATTGACCTGTATGTAAACAACTATTCCCTCAATCTTGGCAAAGATGGAAAGAAGGCTGTTTTGAAGTTCCTCGATATCTATGCGAACAATGATAAGCCTGGTATTGAAGAAGAGGATATTTTTATTGATTAATGCTCTTTCAATGCTTTGCGAAATATTTCCGGGAAATATTTTGTGCCAATTTTAGCACTACTGCCGCTTACCTGATTTTTTTGTTAACCTCGCGCAGTAAATTCAAGCCCATATTGTTGATATAAGTTTTGTTTCGGAATTGCCTCACCCATCTTATGCCCTGCACCGCATTGGTGAGAAACAGTTCATCGGCTTCCAACAGGTCATTCACGTGGAACTGTGACTCTTTAATTGTGTGGCCTTCTGTGGCTATGTCTTCCAATAAAAATCTTCTCATTACGCCGGCTACGCAACCTTCGCTAAGAGGCGGAGTGTAAATGGAGCCGTCTTTCACTGCGAACAGATTGGCGATGGTGGCATCTGCGATTCTTCCATATTGATTCATCACCAGGCTATCGTCGAAGCGGTTTTGTTTGGCATAGAGGGCAGCCATAATATAGGGCAGAAAATTATTTGATTTAAGTTCGGCAAAATCGTCGCATGATTTCTTTGCGCTGGGGTAAATATCCACAACTAACCCGTTTTCGTTCCAGCAAAATCCGGGTTGGTCCAAGGGCCAGGTCTGGATCAGGTAATTAGGTTTAAGATCTTCAGGGTCATAAAGCCCACCATTTCCTCTGAATACCATTAGCCTTATCCGCGCAGCATTTTCAACCTTATTTTTCTTACAGATTGAGAGAATTTCTTCAGCAAGGTAAATGGGGGTAAAATGAGTGGGAGGTTCAAACCGGAGCTTGCTGATTCCCGCGAACAGCCTTTCAAAATGGTATTCAGCAAGGGCAATGCTGCCGTCAATAACCCGCATGGTTTCAAACAGGCCGTCACCGTACCGAAAAGAACGGTTATCCGCCGTTATCACCTTGTCTCCTTCCTTGCAAATTTGACCGTTAAAAACAAAAATTCTCGGCATTTTCCCCTAAGGTAATGCGAATGCCCTGATCAAATAATCAGGATGGATTATTTATTCTCCAGGATTCCGGCCTTAACCGCATACATCACAAGTCCGGCCATACTCTTGGCGCCGGTTTTCGACTTCAGTTTGTCGCGAATGGCTTCGACTGTGCGTGGGCTAAGATCCACCATGTCGGCAATTTCCTTAGTGCTTTTTTCCTCGCACATGAGTTTTAGAATATGGATTTCCTTATCGGAGAGTTTCACTTCCGCGGGGTGTGCAGTTTCAGCCTGTCGCTTTGTGCGTAGTCCGTCAATCAATGCCTTATTGGTGAGGGCATTAAAATAGAATTCCTGTTCAAAAACAGTTTTAATCGCCTCATAAATGACTTCTGAATCCGAGTTCTTGGTCAGATAAGCATTAGCGCCAAGTTCCATGAGTTTAGATATCATGGAATGATCGTTATGCATGGTTAGCATAATGACACGTATTTCCGGATAAAGTTTCTTGATCTCGGGAAGTGTGGATATGCCGTCCAATATGGGCATTTGTATATCGAGAAGTATCACATCCGGTTGAACGTGCTTGAGCAGGTTTAGCAGTTGCATTCCGTTGTCAGCCTCGCCCACCATACGGATATCTTTTTTCATACCCAGGGCCGTCTTCACCCCGGCACGGAAAAGCATATGGTCGTCTGCAATAATTACGCGTATTGGTTCTCCTGATTCCTGATTTTTCATGGATCCTCTTTTTTCTTTCTACAATGATTTAGATGTAAGTTTTACCACGCAATATCATAAAATTGCTGAATATCTACTATCGTAGTTTTACGTTTTTCTAGGACTGTGGTAAATACTGGGAAATAACAATGGGAGGATTAGCTCTTTGTTTTCAGGAACTTAGATTGTAATCCAGGCACCAGCCTCATGATTGCGGCCTGAAAAAGTGTCTTGGTAAATCGAGAATTTACGTTAGGATAATTTTAACCTGCTAAAGCCGCTTAGCTAAGGTTAAAAAAAGGAAAAAAACTGCATATTAAAGGCGGCCCGTAGCCAGCCATGATTCACCTTTTGGGGCCCGCCCTGGAAATACACCGGGGGTCAGAGGTCAGGGAAATGCTTAGGGTCTGTATCGATATCCAATCTGGTATCAATGCATGGCAGCGGGATTTCCGCTTTGCCTTCCCAATGAAATCCTTTAAATTATCCATCCGGCAATTTCCAGAATTCAATTCCCGAAATATTCGGGGTATATCAATTCCTTTTCCGATTTCATTTACCAGACCCCATTAGATCAGTTAGCAACGGCTGATTCAATTCAGGGCAAATTTCGCCTGATTGTGAATTCCCCCATTGGGATTTACCTCAAAGGAAAATCGTTTTTTTCCCACGCTTTTGTGAGGCGCTCCACAAATTTCATTAGGTAATTATTGATAAAGTCCTTCTGCTCATGATGCCAGACAGGGTAGAACTCTGAGAATTGGAATAGGTCTGTCTCTAAGAAACTGGTTTCCAGATCAATTCTCATCTCCTCCAAAATAAACCTACTCACTAAGGGGATTTTCTCAAATTCTTAGGGTTTTTTACTCATTGTATTTCTAATTCTAACAAGATAATTTGGAGGTCTGAACCAGGCGCCCGTTAGATATTTTATTTTGGTTGAACAGGGAATATACTGCTATTGGTTTCGCGGGCTTACAATTAGGATATTTCCTTTGCAACCTAACACCTGAAAAAATGGCTCATATAAAAACAATATCACTGATCATCTCGGGTCTTATGGAATTTATATGCCTGTTCTATTCCATTCACTATAGAATAAAATATGGCAATAATTCAATAGCGGGCAAAATCTATATCTATTTATTAATGGGCGTGACAATGGATGTGCTTTGGATTATATTGGATAGGAAACAATCGGAGCTTATTTACCATTTATTTATCCTCTTGGAATTTACATTCCTTTGCTGGCTATTCTATAGAAAATCTACAAAATGGCTAAAGAGAGTTATCATAATCCTCTTTATTTTTTTCCCATTGATGATTGTTGGGAGAATTCTGGGGTTCATAACTAAGGAGTTTACTTACATTGTGTTTCTCTATGAAAATATAGTCATAACATTTCTCGGGTTGCAATTTTTTACGCGTTTATTCACGCAGGGATTGAATAAGTTAAGAGAAGGAATTCGGGATTTCTGGGCAATATCTGGCATTACATTCAGTTTTGTTCTGCCCATTCCTCTATATTGCATTAGCCTGTATTTCTGGCAATATAATTATGAATACGCGTTCAATTTCACATTTTCCAATCCAGGTATCAACATCCTGGTGAATAGCATTCCACAAATAAGCGATACAATCATGTATTGGTTTTTTATAAAGGCATTCTTATGCAAAATACCAGCCAACAAATAATACTCACTACCCTGATCTTATGCACCATCCTTATTCTGATGGTTACCTCTTATGTAATTCTGATCTTACATAAGTACAAGGCCAGGCAATTTGAATATTTCAAGGAAATAGAACAGATCAAATTAGCGCATCAGAGCCAGATTTTGCAAAGCCAGTTGGAAATTCAGGAACAAACATTCCAAAATATCTCCAGGGAAATCCACGATAATATTAACCAGATTTTGACCCTGGCCAAATTTCACCTGAATTCTTTGGAGCGTGGAGGAGGTCCAGGCACACAGGCATTAATCACAGTAGCCATAGATTTAATCGGTGAAGCCATCAACGATCTGAGTGATATCTCCCGAAGTCTCAGCTCTGAATTGATCAAGAGCAATGGCCTGATTGGGGCGCTTGAATTCGAAGTTGAAAGAATTAGAAATATTGTGGGTCATGATATCAGACTGGAAGTGAGAGGCATGGCCAGATTTGTGCAGGGAGAAAAGGAAATAATGATATTCAGAATTGTTCAGGAAGCCCTGAATAATGCCATCCGCCACGCAGGAGGCACCCAAATAATCATTGATTTGCACTATGCACAGGATGGACTCGATTTGAGAATAAGAGATAATGGCACTGGCTTTCAGCTAACCAAAGAAAAGCCGAAAGATTCTTATTCCGCGGGACTTAACAATATGATCCGAAGAGCTGAACTAATGAATGGATGGTGCAAGATAGAAAGTTCGCGTGGAGCGGGGACCATCGTGCATGCCCTGGTACCATTTGACGAGAATAATACTAAATCAAAGAATTCATGATTAAAGTGGCCCTTATTGACGACCATGTTCTGTTGAGGGATGCTCTCGCAGCTATGATAGACAGTACCTCACAATTCACAATAGCATTTACGGCTGACAATGGAGAAAAAATGATCAATAAGATAAAAGCAGGGAATCTCCCGGATTTGATCATACTAGACCTTAATATGCCAGTGAAAGACGGATATGACAGCGCTAAATGGCTAAGAGATAATTATCCTTCCATAAGAATCCTGGTACTTACTATGTATGATTCTGAATTGAGTCTCATTCGTCTCCTCCAGATAGGGGTTAGGGGTTTTGTAAAAAAAGATATACATCCCCAGGAATTAAAACAGGCAATGCAGCATGTAATGGAAACAGGCTACTATTATTCATCCTATACCACCAATAAAATCGCGGGCTTTTTTAGCAAGGAAAGAGGTCAACACCATTTTGATAATATGATGCTCAATGAAATTGAAATAAAATTTCTCCAATTGGCCAGCACCGATCTCACATACAAAGCCATTGCAGACATCATGCAAATGAACCCGCGCACAGTGGATAATTACAGAGACCATCTGTTTACCAAACTAAATGTCAAAAGCAGGGTTGGATTGGCAATATATGCCGTCAAGAATGGGATCGTGGCTTTTTGATCCATTAGTCAATTAACCTGTTCCTCATTCCATAGATCACCAGGCCGGCAATTGTCTTGGCCCCTATCTTGGTCTTCATGTTCTGGCGGATCGTTTCAACCGTACGGGGGCTCAGGTACACTTCCTTGGAAATTTCTTCCGTGGTTTTATCTTCTGAAATGAGTTTCAGGATCTTCAATTCCTTTTCGTTGAACTTAACAGGATTGGGGTAATATTGGCGTACCTGCTTCTTGTGCTGGAGTTTCAATAATACCGCTTTATTTACCAGGTCGTTAAAATAAAAATCGTCGTTCATGCAGGTGAGGATGGCATTGTAAATTTCCTCGGGATCCGTGGTCTTGGTGAGATAGGCATTGGCTCCCATTTCCATCATTTTTGAAATCATTTCCTGGTCGTCGTACATGGTTAGTACAATGATCTTGATCCCTTCGTATTCTTTGCGGATGAGTGAAATTGCATTTACCCCGTCCATTTCAGGCATCCTGATATCCATGAGCAAGACATCGGGCAATTTGATCTTTATTTTGTGCATCAAATCCTTTCCATCTTCGGCCTCCCAGATTATTTTCAGGTACTCCTTACCGCTAAGCGCCATTTTGATTCCATCACGGAAAATCTTATGGTCATCTGCAATGGCTACTTTTATTTGATGATTACTGATCATTTACAGGTAGTTGGGTTTATTATTAACGATTGATGCTTAATTAAATTTCATTCAAAATTCGTAAAACAAAAGAAATTTACGATAGTAATATTACCAGGAGAATTTACTACAATCTGATTGAGCATCCGGTAGTCTTACATAAGTATTTTCTCCTCATTATCTGTAATTACCGAAGAGCCAAAATCGGGCAAAACTGCTATTGCAAGGCACTATTGCCAGACCTACTTTTGTTTTGAAGTTGATTGGCGAGGATTCAGCAACCTCTAAGTAAATCCAATGTCCTGAAACCGTCCAATAATTTATTTCCAATGTCTCTGAAGAACCAAGCGCAGAAATCCAATGTCAATCAACTTTCACTTTAGACTGAGAACTAATCTAAATAATAATTGTATCCCGAAATAACAGGGTTCCGGCCCACCGGCTCCCAGGATTCAGGATAAAAGTAACAAGAATCTGGTCTTAGCCATTAACCATAAATCTTATCCTTGATCAGGTACCAGTCCCGTTTTTAAAATCCACCTCTCTCAATTTTCCCACTCGTTTTTACACCCGAGCTAATTATGTAGATTTTACGACTATTATTATCGTAAAAATACTAATTTCGTTGGGTAAATGTCCGTTTTTTTTCATGGTAGAATAACGAGATATTTTTACCAAATATCAGCCCCCTCCTGCATTTCAGGGATTCCGGAGACTTGATATGCCGATCCACACCCGTTGCAAAACGCTGATTACTTGTGCATTTTTAGTGGTACAAGACCATTCTACAAAAACCACAAAATCTACAACTATGACAAAAATTGACGCTCTGGTGAAGGAAAACCTAACCCTACATCCTGGAATCGGAGAACATATTGGCTTTGAATTAGGCGCAAAATTGGTGAAAGACTACTACGATGCATATGGAGAAAACACCTGCCATTTTATTGGAAAGAATATCCTTGAAAAGATATTGAACCAACCCAATTGTATCGGAGTCAATATTTATAAGGCACTCAACGAGGCCGGAGACGG
>CALFNL010000007.1 GCA_937902875.1 uncultured Bacteroidota bacterium
AACCATACGACGGAACTCTATGAACAACTGGTCAATACTTCAGGCGCCATTGATCCTACCCTCACCCAGCATGTAACGGCTCTCGGAACAAAGGCATATAAAGCATTGCAGGACCTGGAGAAAAAAATGCTGCGTGCGGAAAGAAGAAAATTTGAATTGCAACAGGCGCAGATACATCAAATCAAATCTGCCTTATTCCCCGATGGAAAATTGCAGGAAAGGTCAGAAAATTTTCTTCCCTATTACGCCAAATACGGAACTGGTTTTTTCAGGGCAATTTATGAGGTGTCACCAGGCTTTGAGCAGAAATTCACCGTGATACTGGAAGATCAGTCGAATTGATTATTCCATCCGTCTTTCTTAAGCTTTTTCACTTTTTTCAGCACATCCTGCTCGAGATTTTGTTTGTAAGCAGCCAGTTTCTTTCCGATAGCTTCATCGAACGCGCCAATAATAGTCGCGGCGAGAATACCCGCATTTTTAGCAGCGTTAAGCGCCACCGTGGCTACGGGAATGCCATTGGGCATTTGCAGGATCGATAGAACGGAATCCCATCCGTCAATGGAATTTGATGATTTGATAGGAACTCCAATCACTGGCAGAGATGATATAGAAGCCACCATGCCCGGCAAATGGGCCGCGCCGCCAGCTCCCGCAATGATAACTTTGAGGCCCCGTTTTTGAGCCGACCTGGCATATTCCGCCATTCTCAACGGTGTGCGATGGGCAGAAACGATGGTGAGTTCAAATGCAATTCCGAATTCTTTTAAAACATCGGCCGCGGATTGCATCAGCGGCAGATCACTGTCGCTGCCCATGATGATCCCAACCAATGGAATTTCCTGTTTTTGATTTGTCAGATGTTGTTCGGTCATGATTGCCGGTCTTTTATCCTGGAGCCTGTTATCAATATCTGTTTCTTAAGCCGTGATTGGTTTAAAAGTAATACTACTAATAGAACCCTGCAAATTACAGACTGCAAACTTTCAAAACCTGTTTGATCTTATGCGCCTTATATTTCAGATCCTGCCTGTCATTGCTGAGTATGGTCACATGTCCCATCTTTCGTCCTGGCTTTGTTTGCTTCTTTCCATAAATATGCACAAAAGCATTATCCATCTGCAAAACCTCTTCGAGGCCTCTATATTGGGCATCTCCCTTAAACCCCGGCTCACCAAGAAGGTTTACGATTGCAGCTGGAATTATATGATCCGGATTCCCCAAAGGGTAGCCAAGTATTACTCTCCATAGCATATCAAACTGGGAACTATAATTCGCTTCAATGGTATGATGCCCGCTATTGTGCACACGGGGTGCAGTTTCATTCACAAATACATCGCCCGCATCATTTACAAAAAGCTCAATAGCGAATATCCCCGGACTTTGCAGGGCCCTGATCAGTTTCAATGAAATTGCCTCTATCTTCCAGATTGTTTTTTCCTGTAATTGGGCGGGACTCAACTGGTAGTCGAGCAGGTTTAAGTCAGGATCGAAAATCATGTCAACAGGCGGATAAATTGCCGTCTCCCCTTTTTCATTGATAGCGATGATCTGTGAGATTTCATTCTTGATGGTCACCATTTTTTCCAATACACTTGGCTCATCAAATCCTTTTTCGATTTCTTCGAAGGTCCTTATAACCTGAACCCCCCGTCCATCATAACCCCCCAGGCCAATCTTGTGCACGGCAGGCAGAAGGTCCTTGTGTCCGCTGCTATCCTTTATAATAGCTATCCTGGCGCCTCTTACAAATTCAATTAAGCCAATAGGTGCCAGGAATTTGATCAGTTTATCTGTCTCCTCACGATGCCCTGTAGTTTCAATCACAGTATAATCTTTACGAATGGCCACCGCTCTTGCTCCAAATTCTCTCAGTAATCTTTCTACTTTTACTTTTTCTGTAA
>CALFNL010000008.1 GCA_937902875.1 uncultured Bacteroidota bacterium
ATGAAGGGGAGCCTCTATATTTCCGGGGGCCTGGAATACAATTACCTGAAGCCATTTTCTTCGATCGCGCAAATCAAAAATTTCACGGCCTGGCAGCGGAGTGGTCTTATCGGACTCAGCAAGATCATTTCCATACAAAGCAAAATATTCAAAAAGACCCGGCTGCAATTGCTCTATGATTTCTTCTATATGGAGCAGGTGCCGCGGGGGCAGCCGTTGAAATTCAGGGTAGGATATAATTTTTAAAAAACATTTCATTATGCTCAAGAGATACAGATTTTTTTCAGTTTTCATTTTATTTAGTTCTTTGCATTCTGATTCGGCTTTTTCCCAGGCCCCCCAGTTGGTGAAGCTTACTCCACCATCGCCAAATGTCATGGCATTTCAGAAATACGGCGATATTCCCATTAGCGCCTACACGGGAGTGCCCGATATTTCTATTCCAATCTATACAATCAAATTCAGGGACATAACCTTGCCGATCTCCATCAGCTATCATGCTTCCGGAATTAAAGTTTCCGAAGAAGCAAGTCATGTTGGATTAGGATGGGTATTAAATGCGGCAGGTACGATCTCCAGGAATATTATTGGAGATGATGACTTCAATAGCTCCGTATATTTCAATGGCGTTGCCAACAATGTTATGGATTTCACCAATACACAGGGCCCTACTGCCTATGTGCAGGCAGGATGTAACCTGCAGATGTTTAATAAAACTATACCTGGTAACCCCACTTTGTATAATTATGATATCACCGACTTTATAAAAGGCTCTCCCCCCATAGATTTTCAACCTGACCAATATTATTATAATTACCCTGGACATAGCGGGAAATTTATTTTGAAAAGAAATATGCAGGCAGTTCTTCAAAAACAGGAAAGCATTCAAATTAATTGCCTTGCAACGGATGGAAGTGCTTGGCAAATAAAGTCCGCCGATGGATATATTTATGATTTTAATCAATATGAAACCTATACAGATTTGGGAACTCACAAATCTGCCTGGTATCTTACAAAAATTACTTCGCCCTCCGGGAACTTTATCACTTTTAATTATACCACCATTACAAATTATGTTCAATCGGTAGGTTCCTATAGCGAAACTAATGATGTTTTCCAGTTTACTGCGGACCCGGGCGGGGGTATGATAACATCTAATGGTTATCAATACGGACCTGTTCCAGGTAAGCAATATGTCACTAAATATCTTTCATCCATTGATTTTACGAATGGCAGGGTCACATTTAATTATTCTAATTCGAGAACAGATCTGCCCAATGATCCCCGCCTGGATAGTGTAACCGTTTACAATCAGGGCGCCGTTCAGCCAATAAAAACAGTAGCATTTTCCTATGATTATTTTAATGGGACCGTTGACCCCAGCTTCAATAGTGGTTCAGCCGGCAGCCTCTCACAGCGTCTTAAATTATCGCAGGTGGTGGAAAAAGGATATTACAACGGGCAGTTGATCCAAAACCCACCCTATATTTTTACTTATAATGAATTCAGCAATGTACTTCCTGCAAAAACTTCATTTGCAAGAGATCACTGGGGGTACTATAATGGCGTCACAGGAAGAAGCACTTTGATTCCTTCAACGCTTACGATTAATAGCGCAAATCTAATTGCGTTTCAACTTGGGTTACCCGGTCCCGAAAGAAATCCCAATCCGCTATATACTCAGGCTTTTAGTCTGGCGAGTATAAAATACCCAGCAGGAGGATGGACGGAATTTCAATATGAATCAAATGATTTTGATGAAATCCAGTCACAAGTAAATGATCATTCATATTTCACTCAAACTATTTCCAATTCTCCTGTTTCAGTGTCCGCGACAGTGGGTTACGACGTTGTCAATAGAAGATATACTAGCTCCCAAACGCTCGATCTTACCAATGAATATGTTTCGACTGAAGCGGGTGGCGGTTCACCTGCTGTAACACTTCAGGCCAGTTTTCGATTTTCGGGGGGTACAGGAGGGAACTGCAACGATGTTACTGGTTTTGGCCCGGGGCAAATGTATTATACATTGAAAGACGCGAATGGGGCAGTGATCAGCCAGATTGATCCATTTACGCTCAATAGTTGTCCATCTGCCAATCCCTGTAAGATTTGCCAAAACGGTACCCCTGTAATCACTTTTTCAAATACTTATTCACTTCTTCCAGGAATATACACATGGGAGGCTTTCGCAGGTACAACAGGGGCCGCATTAAAATTGCAGGATATTCATGCTACTTATTCCTGGTACGAAATGGCTTCCAACGGGAACCTGGCACAAACAAATCTCATTACGGCAGGAGGGGGCCTCAGGGTAAAAAGAATTATCGATCATGACGGCGTGAATGAGAATAATAATAAGGTCCGCAAATATGTGTATCACTATTGGGCTGACAAAACCAGTAGTGGTGTATTAGCGGAATACAGTTATGGCAGGAGAATGGCCAAACCTCAATACTCTTATTTTGTAACTGGGAATGAGCTTAATACCACAGCTTTACCAGAAGGTTGCGTTACTGTTCAGTATTACACGATGCACTTAACCCGCTCTTCTGATAGTAATAATCCCCTGAATGGATCGGCTTCCGGAGCGCCTGTTGGTTATGACCAGGTAACTGAGCTGATTGGCGAAAATGGCGAATTTGGGAAAAGAATATACCAATATATCAACAACCCGGATTATGTAATCAATTACGCGGAACCATTTTCAGGATACGGTCTTCCACTCAGACCTCCGTACAATGCAAATCTGACTGAACCCCTCAATGGGTCTTTGATTAATGAGACGGATTATATAAATCTTAAAGGCAAATATTATAGAGCCAAAGAGGTCGCAAATCAATACACCACTGTCACCACCAATGAGAACATAATATATGGGGCGGAAAACAGGATTTCACCTACTCATGAGCATGGTGCTGGTTGTAATGGTCTTACATCTTCGGCTTGTGACGGTAATTCAATAACGCTTACTTACCAAAATATGCGCTCAGAGTGGGCGTATATGACAAGCACGGATGAGAAACTTTTCAACCAGCTTGGAGATGAGCAACACTTTACTGGAACCTTAACGAATTTTTTCTATGATAATCCTGCTCACCTGCAATTGACCAGAACGGAATCCACCAATAGCAAAGGCGAAAAGACTACTTCCGCTTTCAGGTACCCGCTGGACTTTACCATTCCCGGTGGCGCCAACGATGCATTTACTCTGGGGATTCAGAACTTGGTAAATAAACATCTGGTAAATACTCTCGTAGAAAAATACGTTCGGAAGCAAAAGGCCGATGCAACCGATATTGGCGCCATTTCCTATATTCTCACAAGTTTCAACAGCACCTTGCCTACGCCATCCCTGGCCTATGTTTCCATGCTTACTGCTCCGAATACTGGTTATGTGGCTTCTTCAATTTCAACGTCGGGTTTAGTGAAAGATGCAGCATACCAGCCATTGATCTATTTCGATAACTACGATGCCTTTGGCAATCTTGTCCAGCAACATAAAGCGAATGATGTTTACAACTCCTATAAATGGGATTATAATAACAGCCTTCTAATTGCAGAAATCCCCAATGCAGCGGCCAATGAAACAGCCTATACCAGTTTTGAAGCAGATGGCACGGGTAACTGGACAATTTCCGCGGTTTCTCCCAATACAACCTATAAAATTACCGGAACCCAGTCATACAATATCGCTGCGGGAAAAACAATCAGCAAATCAGGCCTCAATTCCGCCAAGAGCTATATTGTGAGTTACTGGTCCCGAAACGGTGCCATTAATGTAAATGGAGTCGCTGCAACTTCAGGGCTCACTAAAAATGGCTGGACCTATTACCAGCATTTGTTGAGTTCAACTACTTCTGTGACTATCACAGGAACAGCAACCATTGACGAACTGAGACTTTTTCCATCAGATGCGAAAATGACTACTTATACCTACTCTCCATTGATAGGAATTACTTCGGTCTGTTCAGCCAATAATCTGATTCAATATTATCAATATGACGCTTTAGGAAGGTTGATACAGATAATTGATCAGGATGGAAACATAATCAAGACTATCGAATATCACTATCAAAATCAGACAGGTTCCTGAGGCAAACCTGGTATAAAATCCAAAAATGACAAATATGAGAAGGAACTACTATACCAAAATTCTATGCTTAATGTGTTTTCTGATATTGTCGGGTGGCCGTCTCAGATCGCAATTGTCGATTAGCGGCCCGGCTTGCGTTACACTGGGCACCACTTACCTATACGATATCGGTACTGGTACGGATTCAGCTACAATTGTACGTATATGCGTGACCGGTGGCAAATTGTCGGATTCGAACATCGCGTGCATTAAAGGGGAGGCCATTAATGCCGTAAAAATAACTTGGGATGAAGGCACTACAACAGGAAGCATTTCCGTAAGCTCTTCTTTAAGCAATTCCAATCTGAATGTTAATATAACGAAACCCCTTGATGCCGGCACTATCAATCTGGGATTAAAGGCGCAAATAAGAGACACACTCACCCTGCCTTCAGTGATCACTTGCACGCCCGCTTCCGGGGGTCATTGTTCTCCGATTTACTCATATCAATGGCAACAATCGGATGATGCCCTTAAGTGGATTGATATTCCCGGAAGCAGCGGCCTAATCTTGAGAAACGCCAAAGCATTAAGGCAAACAACCTATTACCGAAGAAAGGTGACAGAAGTTAATTCTGGCAGTATTGACTATTCCGATGTGGCATCAGTGTCAGTAAATATTTATGGGAATTGAACTCCGGCTTGCTCTTATAGAACAACCTATAATAAACCTCCATCCATGGATCTAAGAAAAAATACCAACTGGTTATTCATAAAGCGAAATTTGATTTTCGTTGCC
Organism: uncultured Bacteroidota bacterium; assembly: GCA_937902875.1. Taxonomy (GTDB): domain Bacteria; phylum Bacteroidota; class Bacteroidia; order Chitinophagales; family Chitinophagaceae; genus PSRI01. The sequence continues at coordinate 4,875 of CALFNL010000008.1, forward strand.
GCGCTCTCATTAGCAATGGCGAAGATTCAAGCACAAACTATTAGTGGATCTGCTTGTGTAACCGGGGGAGTTCCATATACCTATTCTACTTCAGGCCTCTCATACAATTCAGGAACTTCCATGATATGGGTTGTGAATAATGGGGTTATAACGGGCACAAGCAATTCTTCCAAAAGCGGGACACCCTTACCTTTTGTTTCGATAACCTGGAATACCGGGGCTACCAGTGGCTCCATAAATGAATACAGTACGAATCCTTCCAGCAATATTATTTTGAACGTAACTATTATTCAGGCACTATCGCCTGGTGCGATTTCAGCAGGTAAGACACAGAATATTATTTCCGGAACAGTCCCATCGGCTATCAATTGTTCACTAGCTACCGGCGGATATTGCTCGCCTACTTATTCTTATCAATGGCAGAGTTCAGCAGACAATGTAACCTATACCGATATTTCAGGCGCTACCGGCCAGAATCGGTCTTTTTCTTCCGGCCTGGCCATAACAACCTATTATCGAAGAAAAGTCACTGAGACCCATTCCAGCAATACAGGCTATTCCGATGTGGCAACCGTTTTCGTTTACCCTCCCCCAAGCATAACAGGTTCAGCCTGTGTGACGGCGGGAACAGCCTATACCTATACTTTGGCCGGAAGCTACACAGGCAGTACTACCATGAACTGGACCATAACAAATGGCGTGATAACAGGGACATCCAATACTACAACAAGCGGAACACCATTGCCCAGTATTTCCGTTACCTGGAACAGTGGGGCCACGAGCGGTTCTGTTGGATTAACCACAACAAATCCAAATGGTAATACCACGCTGAATGTCACCATGATGACAGCCGTATCTCCTGGAGCGATAAGTTCAGGGAAGAACCAAAGCATAATTACCAATACGATTCCAGCCACAATTAATTGCAGCGCAGCAACGGGCGGAGGTTGTACACCTACTTATACTTACCAGTGGCAGAGCTCGCCAGACAATATAAATTTTACCGATATTTCAGGGGCAACTGGTCAGAATCTTTCCTTCTCCTCAGGACTCACCATAACAAACTATTATCGCAGAAAGGTTACGGAAAGCCAATCCGGAAATACAGGATACTCTGACGTAGCCACTATTCAGGTGTTCGCTCCTCCGAGCATTACGGGCACTACCTGCGCAACCGCGGGTACTGCATATACTTATACCTTGGCTGGAAGTTACTCAGGCAGCACTACCATGAATTGGACCATTACGAATGGAGTGATAACGGGTGGGTCCAACACTACTGCCAGCGGGACGCCACTACCCAGTATTTCGGTTACCTGGAATATTGGGGCAACAAGTGGTTCAGTTGCTTTAACCACGACATCACCCAGCGCCAATACAACATTGAATGTCGCAATTACCACTGCTTTAATACCCGGGGCTATTGGTTCGGGAAAGAATCAAAGCATTACTTATAATACAACTCCCGCAATTATAAATTGCGCGCCGGCAACGGGCGGTAATTGTACTCCAACTTATAATTATCAGTGGCAGAGTTCACCAGACAATGTGAGCTATACAAACATCTCAAGTGCTACCAGTCAGAATCTAACCTTTTCCACCAACCTCACATTGACACAGTATTTCCGGCGTAAAGTGACAGAACTAAGTTCGGGGGCAATTGGTTATTCAGACGTTGCCACCATCATCGTCAATCCACAACTGACCGCGGGATCCGTATCTGCATCTGTGAGCATCATCAACTATGGAACCCTGCCAGGAACATTTACCAGCACCTCCCTTGCCGGTGGGGGGAATTGTGCCGGTGCATACAGCTATATGTGGCAACAGAGCACTGATAATGTTAATTGGACTGACATGAAGCTGTTCACGAATACTACCCTCACACCAGGTACCCTATACGCCACTACTTATTTCAGAAGAAAAGCAATTTGCGGAACTGAAACGGCTTACGCTAATGTTCTCACCATAACTGTTAATCCGGCAGTATATGCCGGCCTTATCGCCCAGGTAACACTGAATATTGTATCTGGCGCCAGTCCGGGCGCTTTGGTAGCAGACTCCGCTGCAGGAGGAGCCTGTGGCACTTCGTTTAACTATCAATGGCAAAGCTCTCCGGATGGTATCTATTTCAATGATATCCCATCGGCTAACGGGCTATATTACACGCCAGGTAATTTAACTGCCACCACCTGGTTCAGGCGCAAGTTGACCTGCGGTACCGATATTGAATACTCAAATGTCTGTCAGGTAGTAGTGGCCACCGCAATCACGAGCCTTAATTATATAAAAGTAAGGGATATTACAAAGCCTGGAATCACTACTACGGCCGCAGCGGCGGCACTTATTAGCCCTAACGATGTAAAGCAGGTCACGCAGTATTTCGACGGACTTTCGAGGCAAGTGCAAACGGTTGCCATGCAGGCCACGCCTTTGCAGAAAGATCTGGTGACTACCGATATCTATGATCTTGCGGGTAGGGAGATTGCTAAATACCTTCCTTATGTTTCAACCGGCAATTATGGTAACATAAAACCCTTCCCCGCGAGCGATGAGATTGCTTTTAATAGTACCCAATTCCCGGGTGAAAAATATTATTTGAGCTATACCAAGGCCGAATCTTCGCCGTTAAACCGCCCCATTTATTCCTATGCTCCGGGTCTTAGCTGGCTGGGTACTGGCAGAAGCGAAACCGGTTATGCATTTGTAAATGCAGCAACTGAAGGCGTACGTATCTGGAATATCAATCCGGCAGCAGGAAGCCTGCCAACTTCCACACTCACTTACGGTGACGGACAACTGCTTAAGAATCTGAGTATTGATGAGGCAGGTCACCAGGTATTTGAATATAAGGACAAAGAAGGCAGAGTGATATTGAAAAAACTGCAATTGGCCGCCGCACCCGGTGTTGATCATACGGGTTGGCTTTGTACCTATTATATTTATGATGACCTCAATAATTTGCGATTTGTATTACAACCCCGGGCCGTTGAGCTGATCAGCGCCACCTGGACAATTACGCAGTCCATAGCGGATGAACTTTGCTTTAGGTATGAATACGATAGCAGGGGCAGAATGAGCATTAAAAAAATTCCGGGAGCAGGAGAAGTCTGGATGGTCTATGATGCAAGAGACAGAATGGTAATGAGCCAGGATGTTAACCTCAGGGGATCTAAATGGCTGGTGACTGAATATGACAGTCAAAACAGGCCCTGGAGAACAGGTTTGCTGACGGACGCCAATAACAGGGTTTACCATCAAAATCTCTCGGATAACAGTACAAGCTACCCGAACACGGCCAGCAATTATGAAGCCTTGACTCAAACCTATTTCGATGATTACAGTTGGGTAAGTGGCACCGGTACATCATTAGGCGCTACCCTGGATCAGACCTATACCGGGAATGCCACTTATTTCAACACTACCTACAATTCCTCTCCCGTATATGCACAACAGATCTTACAAAAAGTGCAGGCATTCGGAATGATTACCGGAACCAGGACAAAGGTATTGGGTACTGCGAGCCAATATTTGTACACGGTTAGTTTTTTCGACGACAGAGGCAGAAATATCCAATCGCAGGTGATCAATTACACAGGTGGAAAGGATATTGCCACCACGCAATACGATTTCACCGGGAAGCCCATACGAAATCTGCTGCAGCATGTAAAGAGCGGTACGAATGCACAAAATCACAAGATACTTACTAAAATGAATTATGATGCTGGGGGAAGGCTGCTAACAATTTACAAGAATATTGACGATGCAGCAAGCGATCAATTGATCTCGACCAATACCTACAACGAGCTGGGGCAGTTGCAGAATAAAGCTCTGGGAAACAGCCTGGAAAACCTGGCCTACGCGTACAATATAAGAGGATGGCTTACTCATATTAACAAGAATTATATAGCAGGAACTGCCACGAATTATTTTGGAATGGAATTGGGCTATGATAAGACAACATCTGCCGTTGGCACTACTGGATATATAGCCGCGCAGTTTAATGGAAATATTGCCGGAACGGTCTGGAAAAGCAAGGGAGACGGAGCAAACAGGAAATATGACTTTACCTACGACAACCTAAACCGGTTACTGAGTGCCAATTTCTTGAATAATGGCAGTGGAAGTTCCTGGAGTAATGGATTTATGAATTATAACGTAACTAACCTGAGTTATGATGCCAATGGGAACATACTCACCATGAACCAGTATGGATTCAGGCTAAATGGATCGGTTCCTATTGACCAACTAGCATATACATATCAGTCAAACAGTAACAAGTTGAGCATTGTCAACGATGTTTCCAACGACCCCAATACCAAACTCGGCGATTTTCACTATACAGGATCCAAACATGCAAGCGATTACAGTTATGACGGCAATGGAAATCTAATAATTGACAATAACAAAGCCATCTCAAGTATTGCTTACAATCATTTGAACCTGCCCACGCAAATTACCATAACCGCAAAAGGGACTATTAATTATACCTATGACGGCGCTGGCAATAAATTGAAGAAGGTTACTACGGATAATACGATTACTCCCTCGAAGACCACCACCACTCTGTATCTGGGAGGATTTGTTTACCAGAATGACACCCTCCAGTTCCTTGGCCATGAAGAGGGCAGGACCAGGTGGGCTTATCACAAGTACCTCAATGGAAATACCGCTTATGGATTTGAATACGATTATTTCATCAAGGACCACCTGGGTAATGTGAGGATGGTGCTCACCCAACAAAAAGACACGGCCCAATACCTGGCCACCAATGAGGCCGCTTATCGCAATACTGAGAATCAGTTGTTCTATAATATTCCGGCTGCAAGCTATTCCAGGGCGGCCGCGTCCGGCTATCCGAATGATGTCACGGTAACCAACCCCAATGATTCCGTCTCCAGGGTCA
>CALFNL010000009.1 GCA_937902875.1 uncultured Bacteroidota bacterium
AAACTGGCTTCGTTTCACAATGGCAGGAAAAAAATCGTGGCGTTCAGGAAAGCATTTCATGGACGTACTTCCCTGGCCGTGGCAGTAACTGACAATCCCTCTTTACGCGCACCCGTTAACCAGGCCGATCATGTAATCTTTCTTCCATTCAATGATGAAGAGGCTTTGGAAGCCTGTTTCAAGGAGCAGGGAAATGAGATTTCGTCTGTGATCATTGAAGGCATCCAGGGCGTTGGCGGCATACATGTGGCCAGTGATAGCTTTCTACACCTGATCCGGAGCTTATGCGATAAGTATGGTGCAGTATTCATTGCCGATAGTGTTCAATGCGGTTATGGCAGAACCGGAAAGTTCTTTTCGCATGATTATTCGGGTGTAAATGCTGATATATACAGCATGGCAAAAGGAATGGGGAATGGCTTCCCGATAGGAGGCATTATAATAGCTCCTCACATAAAACCCAAACATTATATGCTGGGCTCCACTTTTGGTGGAAATCACCTGGCTTGTGCGGCCGCATTGGCGGTGCTGGAAATTTTTGAGGCGGAAGGATTGATTCAAAATGCGGAACGCATCGGCGCCTATTTGATGGAAGAATTGAAAAAAATAGACCAACTGAAAAATGTGAGAGGCCGGGGTTTGATGATAGGATTTGATCTCCCCGAAGAATTCAGGGAATTGCGTAAAAATTTATTATGGAACCATCATGTGTTTACCGGGGAATCAAAGCCCAATACCATCCGCATTTTACCCTCATTGGCATTGAGAAAAAAAGATGCGGACGAATTCCTGGAATCCCTGCATGAAGAGCTCAATACGGAGAGCCTTACCGCGCACACCCGCGAGAAGGCCTGATGAATAATTTGTGGTTTGGCTTCAGTTAGTGTTTAGTCAGAGAGAAAGTATATAGCATTATCATACCATGGAAAATTTCATTTCTGTTCATGACGCCGGCAATATTGACGCCCTTGTGGCAAAGGCATTGCAGTATAAGGCTCACCCTTTCAGTGACAGTTCTCTTGGCCTGCATAAGAGAATTGGATGCCTGTTCCTGAATCCCAGCATGCGCACCCGGCTCAGTACGCAGATAGCGGCTCAAAACCTGGGCATGGATGCCATCGTTTTCAATGTGGGACAGGAAGGTTGGGCCCTGGAATTTGAGGAGGAGGCCATCATGAGTGGGAGCACAGTGGAACATGTGAAAGACGCGGCTCCCATTATGGGAAGATATTTCGACGTATTGGCCATTCGCACATTCCCCTCATTGAAAAACCGTGAAGACGATTACAGCGAACTTTTTATCAGGCAATTTATCAAATATGCCGGCATTCCTGTTGTGAGCCTTGAAAGCGCCACCCTGCATCCCTTGCAAAGTTTCACCGATATCATCACTATTTCGGAAAATTTTAAGGAAAAAAGAACGCCCAGGATCGTGCTCACCTGGGCGCCGCATGTGAAACCGCTGCCCCAATGTGTGGCCAATAGTTTCGCACAGTGGATCAATGCCTGGGGCCAGGCGGATTTTGTGATCACCCATCCTGAAGACTATGAACTTGACAGACAGTTTGTGGGCAAAGCCACCGTAACCCATCACCAGGATCAGGCCCTGAAGGATGCTGATTTTGTGTATGTGAAAAACTGGAGTACTTATGAAGACTATGGAAAAATTTATTGCAATGATCCGGAATGGATGCTCACCAATGAAAAATTGAAACTCACAAATAATGCAAAGGTCATGCATTGTTTACCGGTGAGAAGAAATGTTGAATTGAGCGATGAGATCCTGGATGGGCCTAATAGTCTCGTTACCGAAGAAGCCTCGAACAGGGTTTGGGCGGCGCAGGCCGTGCTTTCTGAGATCCTTGACCCGAAAATCTGAAAGCGAAAATGGAACCCATATACGTCATAAAGATTGGAGGCGATATCATTGACAATGATAGCAGACTGTCAAAATTTCTTTCGGATTTTGCATCCGTAAAAGAAAAAAAAATATTGGTGCATGGCGGCGGCAAAATGGCAACCAAATTGGCCGAGCAATTGGGCCTGGCTCAAAAGATGCTGGAAGGAAGAAGGATCACCGATGCTGAAACGCTTAAGATTGTCACGATGGTTTATGCGGGATATATCAACAAGAATATTGTGGCCCGCTTGCAAGCCAATAACTGTGATGCAATTGGACTCTGCGGCGCCGATGGGAACCTGGTGCTGGCGCATAAGAGGCAGCATCCCAACATTGACTATGGATTTGCGGGAGACGTGGATTCGGTCCGGACCTCCTTCCTGAAGACCCTGCTGGAAAATAAATTTACCGTGGTTATTGCGCCCATTACCCACAACCAAAAGGGGCAACTGTTGAATACAAATGCCGATACCATGGCGCAGGAAATTGCTAAGGCATTGGGGAAAGAATTTGACGTGACCCTTATTTTCACTTTTGAAAAAAGAGGAGTCTTGCTTGATATTACAGATGATAACAGTGTGATTCATGAATTGGATCCAGCCAACTATAGGAAACTTAAAGAAAATCACCGCATTTTTGAAGGCATGATTCCAAAACTAGACAATGCATTCCAGGCATTGAACCATAACATTCAGAAAGTGATTATCGGCAACGCGGAAGAATTGCAGAGTTTAATCAAGGGCGATGCCGGCACTACCATCAGGATTAATTCCCGAAACACCTGAGCATTGCCGTACCCCAATTGATCGAATCCATGGACCAAAATAAAATTATCGAATTACAGGCAGGGGCTGTTGATCTGCTCAAAGATCTGATCTCTATTCCATCATTCAGCAGGGAAGAAGATCAGGCCGCAGGGAGTATTTGCCGCTTTTTAGCCATGAGAGGCGTTGAACATTACCGGATCAGAAACAATGTGTACGCCCGCAATAAGTTCTTCGACCACAGCAGGCCAACAATCCTTCTCAATTCTCATCATGATACGGTACGGCCCAATAAGGCTTATACGATGGACCCTTTTACTCCCCTGGAACGCCAGGGTCAATTATTTGGGTTAGGCAGTAATGACGCGGGCGGAGCATTCGTGGCTTTGCTGGCTGCATTCCTTTATTATTATGATCAGGAAAAATTGAAATACAATCTCGTCTTTGCCGGCACAGCAGAGGAAGAAATATCGGGTCATGAAGGAATTGAGGCCCTCCTGAAAAATGAATCTTTTATTCTTGCTTGCGGATCGAAGGGGATTTCATTCGGAATCGTGGGAGAGCCTACACAAATGCAAATGGCAGTTGCGGAAAAAGGATTACTGGTACTGGACTGCGTTGCCGATGGAAAGGCCGGACATGCGGCCCGGGAAGAAGGCGAAAACGCCATCTACAAAGCAATGAAGGATGTTGCCTGGTTTAGTTCTTATAAATTTCCACGGGTGTCTGATTTGCTCGGGCCGATTAAAATGAGTGTCACAGTGATTCAAACTGAGAACAAGGCGCATAATGTGGTGCCGTCTCAGTGTAGTTTTGTGGTTGACGTGCGCGTGAACGAGCTCTATGGCTTTGAGGAAATCCTGAATACTGTCAGGAACCATGTGGAATCTTCGGTACAGCCCAGGAGCCTTCGCATGAGGTCCACTGCCATACCAATTGATCATCCCATTGTGAAGGCAGGCTTGAAACTGGGGAAGCGATATTATGGCTCACCCACTACTTCAGACAAGGCGCTCATGCCCTTTCCGGCATTGAAAATCGGGCCCGGAGATTCAGCCAGAAGCCATACGGCAGACGAATTCATCCATATTCATGAAATCAAAGAGGGGATTGAATTGTATATTCAATTATTAAATGAAATACTGAAATGAGGCAGCCGCAACCTTTGCTTATTCGCGAACAGCGGCAAATAAAAATCAAATGAAACTCTGGCAAAAAAACAATTCCTCAGTCAATGAACTCATCGAAAAATTTACGGTTGGCCGTGATAAGGAATTCGATATGGTTCTGGCTGAATACGACGTGCAAGGCTCCATGGCACACGTGACCATGCTGGGCGAAACGGGATTGATGACGGCCTCTGAAACAAAGGCGGCGATCCTTGGATTGCAGGAGATCCTCGCGGAGATAAGGCAGGGCCGGTTCAAGATTGAGGAAGAAGTGGAAGATGTGCATTCACAGGTGGAATTACTGCTCACGCAGCGCATCGGCGAAGCCGGCAAAAAAATTCACAGTGGAAGAAGCCGTAACGACCAGGTGGCGCTCGACATAAAACTCTACCTGCGGGCAGCAATACTTCACATCAAGTATGAAGTGAAAGAACTATTCGATTTGCTGATAATACAGAGTGAAAAATACAAAGACAAATTATTGCCGGGCTATACACATCTCCAGATTGCTATGCCTTCTTCATTCGGTCTCTGGTTTGGCGCTTATGCTGAAGGTTTAGTTGATGATGCAGAAGTGCTTGCCGCGGCTTTTCAAATTGCCAATAAGAACCCGCTCGGTAGTGGCGCCGGCTACGGATCTTCATTCCCCTTGAACAGGAAATTGACTACGGAATTGCTGAATTTCAGAACCCTGAACTATAATTCGGTGTATGCACAAATGACAAGGGGGAAGACCGAGAAGATCACGGCGATGGCATTGAGCACCGTAGCCGCAACCCTTAGCAAACTGGCGATGGACTGTTGCCTATACCTCAGTCAGAATTTCGCATTCATATCCTTTCCCCCGGAACTGACCACCGGCAGCAGCATAATGCCACACAAAAAGAATCCCGATGTGTTTGAACTGATCCGGGCAAAATGCAACCGCATTCAATCCATTCCAAATGAATTGACCATACTCCTCAATAACCTCCCTTCGGGATATCACCGCGATTTACAACTCACAAAGGAAATCCTCTTTCCCGCTTTCGGAGAACTGGAAGCCTGCATGCAAATGGCCAGGTTAATGATTTCAAACATCATAGTAAGAGACCAAATCCTGGACGACGAGAAATATAAATATCTATTTAGCGTGGAAGCAGTGAATGAGCTCGTCAACAAAGGCATTCCCTTCCGCGAGGCATACAAACAGGTAGGAAACCAGATTGAAAAAGGCGAATTCCATTTTGACTACCGGAAAAAATTACTGCATACTCATGAGGGCAGCCTGGGAAATTTAGCTACCGAAAAAATTAAAGAGGAAATGGACCGGGTGCTGGCTAAATTCAATTGAGATCACTTCATCCTGAATTTGTGGACTTAGCCGACGGCCTTCACTGCTCTGGAATCAAAATCAGCCAGGCCTGTTCCGGGATTATTCCACAGGAAGATAATTGAAAACTCATCTACCGTAGTTGCGTGGTATCCACCCTTGAAGGCGTGTCTTTACCAGCCACAATTGTTCTGGAGCTGATCGCGATCGCCTTGATGATCTCTGTCATATTCTTTATATCGAGGGTTTCAAATTCATCCTCCTGGGTATGATAATATTTTTCCGAATCCATCTTGGAAGTGGAGATGGTATGCGCCGGTACGCCGAGCCTCGCCAGAGTGGCATTGTCTGACCTGTAGAATAGCTGCTGTTCGGTATAAGGATCCGGATAAAACCTGAATTGGCTTCCCTCGAGGTTTTTCTCAAGAATCCTGCCCATGTCTGATTTTTCATATCCGGTCAAATAAGCGGAATTGACACCCCATTTGCTTTCCGTGCCAATCATTTCTATATTGAACATGGCCATCACTTTTGACGGATCGAACTGGCGGGAAAAATAGCCTGAGCCATAGCCTCCTATTTCTTCGGCAGTAAAAGCGGCGAAAACTATCGTGCGTTCATTATTATGAAGAGCGCTGAAGTATTTGGCCAGCATAATAACGGCCGTGGTGCCCGCGGCATCATCATTGGCCCCGTTAAAAATTGAATCCTGGTTTTCGTTGGCTCTGCCAATTCCCAGATGATCGTAATGCCCTGAAAAAATCACGTATTCGTCTTTCCTGGATTTACCCGGAAGAATTCCTACCACATTCCTGAGATGCTGCTCGGTAATTTCCTGCCGCAGCTCGATTGAATAGGAAGCAGGAGACTTGTCAGTAAGTACGAATATCACACTCTTATCAGACCTGAAACTGGGGCCCTTAAATCTTGATAGCCTGGAGAAATTCGTGACCTGGCTGGTATCTACAAGTACGAGATAATTCCGATTAGCGCTGATTAAGCGGAAAGCCTTTCTTACTAGTGTATCGCCTGCAGATATTTTCACGGTTTCGTAGCCTGACTTTTCCGTTACTGTGATATCCTCCTGCGAACTGAATGCAATGATCTTAGCGGCATCCATTTCCACACCATCAAATGCCGCCTTCGCGCTCAGCAATTTCGGTTTCACCATTGTAAATTCCTGGAAAAAGGTTCCAGATGGATCTACCGTTTGCAAGCCTGCCTTCTTAAATTCAGCGGCAATAAAATCCGCAGCTTTTTCAATACCAGGGGAAAATGTTTTGCGGCCCTGCATATCGTCAGACGACAGGGTTTTCTCAATACGCCGCACTTCCATCGAATCAATGGTCTTGTCTATTTGCTGTGCCTTAGAGGAAAATACGAATACGAATGTAAGTACGGACAGGAATATTTTCTGCATGTTGCTGAATATGGAAATGTTGAATAATTTACTAAGGATCCGTTGAGGAAGTTCCGGACAGCCGTTTCGGCAGCAGGCAGGAATTTGAAATATGGGCGTTGAATATCAGATACTGGTTAATTCCTGTGTTCTTTGCATATCATGTATTTCATGCCTGCAATCCTCCTATTGCCTTACTATCCGTTTCACAAGCTCATCATCTCTTTAAATTTCACAGCCTGTCGCCTGCTCACTTCAATTTTTTCTCCTCCCTTGATCTCAAGCAGCAAACCTCCATTAAAATAAGGTTCCACTCTTTCAATCATTCGCAGGTTTACTATGTGCTTACGGTTAGCGCGGAAGAAAACCTTCTCGTCCAATCTTTCTTCCAGCGCATTCAGGGATTTTAGTATTAGAGGTTTGTGAGTGCTGAAATAAACCTTAGCATAATTCCCCACACTTTCAAACAATCTTATTTCGCTCAGTTTTACAAACCAGCAGCGCTCGCCATCCTTCACAAAAACCTGGTCATTTTCACCAAGGGTTCCCCTGTTTACAATCGGTAAACCCGAAGGAATTCCTGATTCCCTGTCTTCGATATGTTCCAGTTTATGGATGGCGTCTGCGAGTCTTTTAGGTTCCACCGGTTTCAGCAGATAGTCCAATGCATTCACTTCAAAGGCCTTCAGCGCATGCTCGTCATAAGCGGTGGTGAAAATAACGGCGGGAATTCTGTCGAGTTCTGTAAGCATGTCGAATCCCGTTTTTCCAGGCATCTGTATATCGAGAAAAACCAGGTCGGGATGCAGGCTTTCTATTTTCTCGATGCCTTCACTTGCGTTGGATGCCTCGGCAACCACTTCTATTTCAGGATAATCCTGCAATAGTTTTCTCAATTCATTCCTCGCTAATCGTTCGTCATCAATAATGATAGCTTTCTTAGTCATGTTTTGTTTTTTTATTCCCCGGGATCTTTATTAACAAACCAATGCCGCAACATCGGATATAAGAGGGAAACAAATTCTCATGAAGGGATATCAACTCCCAGACCATTTCTTTCCCAATGGGTATAGATCATTTCAACTCAATAGGCAATATTACTTTGGCTTCTACCATATTGCCCCCAATTTCCTTAATTTCAAATTTAGCTTTTTCTCCAAATAGCAGGCTCAGCCTGTCACGGGTGCTCTGCAATCCAAATCCATGGCTGCTCATGCTACCATTCAAATAACCACTATTGCGGATAATGATTTCGTGATTGTGATCCGTAAAATCAGAAATGATCTTGACCGTGCCGCCGTTTATTTGTTTGCTGATACCATGTTTAATGGCATTTTCAACCAAAGTTTGCAGCATCATTGGCGGAATCGGCTGATCCAGGGTATCTTCATCAATCTCAAAATCCACCTTCAGTCTTTCTTCAAAACGCATTTGTTCCAATGCAAGGTAATCTTTCACGATATTCAATTCCTTTTCAAGAGACACAGTTTCCAGCATCTCCGCCTGCATGCTGCTCCGCAAAATATTGCTCAGTTCGGTAATGGCGTTTCTGGCCCTTATAGGATTTTCATCCACCAGCGCCCTGATACTATTGAGCGAATTAAAAATGAAATGTGGATTGATATGAGATTTAATGGTCTTCAGTTCCAGTTCCTTTACCAGAGATTGCAGCCGCAAAGTATCCACTTCCTGCCTCCTGATTTTCTGAAAATAATGGTATGCGTAATAAATCAGCACCCATAGCATCAGGAAAGAAGTGTTGTCAATGCTCCGGAATAAGAGACGGTTGAGAAAAGACAATTTCTTGTCGTTCTCCGACAGGCCCAGGATTTCAGTGAGTGATAAAAGCAGGAAGGTAAATATGAAACTTGTGATCACCAGGCATACGAGCAAGCGCGGAACCACTTTTTCCATCGGCAGCGAAAGCCAGTTTCTACGGATGATTACAAGGCGAAGGCTATGCGTTGCCGCGATACCGAGTGCTACTAATAGAAATAGTTTGAATAGTAATTTTTCTGAAATAGGATAACCATAATTGTATGCAAAGAAAAGACTGACCAATGCAAACACAAACCAGCCGCAAAGCTGGTACCACCAGTATTTTGATATCTTCGGCAACATGCCCCAAATCTAAACAATTCCTCATCTCACCAAAATTTTGATTGTATTAATGGTGAAATACGTACCCTAACGGCGGGGGCTTTGGGGAATTATTGCATAACTATTTAATAATCAATTATTTTTGAGTAATTTGGGACGAATTCTTTTCAAAAAAAATGGTTGACACCCTTCCATGCAGAAAATCCTAATTTTACGCCTTTAATATGGAGATTGATGGATATTAAACCCGGGCCACTCCTAAGCCAGATCGACAGCCCTGCCGACGTCAAGCAATTAAGCCGTGAGCAGTTGCACCAGGTGAGTAATGAATTACGTCAATATATCATTGACGTGGTAAGTGTGCATGGAGGCCATTTTGGGGCAAGCCTGGGTGTGGTTGAATTGACAGTTGCCCTTCATTATGTTTTCAATGCTCCTTATGATCAGTTGGTATGGGATGTAGGGCACCAGGCCTATGGGCACAAGATA
>CALFNL010000010.1 GCA_937902875.1 uncultured Bacteroidota bacterium
AGGGCGAATAGTTGAGGATCCTGCCGCACCTCTTTAAGGGCAGGATTGAGAACGGCGATTGCACGCTGTGGTTCACGGTTTTTCAAAAGAATTGAAGCAAACAGTTTACGCGCATAGAGATTTCCAGGATCTTTATCTATAAAAAGTTTCAGATGTTGCTCTGCTTGTGGTAATGATCCCAAGGCAAACTGCACAGCTCCCGCAAGTAATACGCTAGGCATGTGGTCGGGTGCTTTACTAAGTATCTTCTGTAAGGATTCCAAGGCGGCAGCGTGTTTTCCCTGAGTAAAATCAAGCAACGCCTGGGTATAAAAAACGAGCAGATTACCGGGCGCCACTTTGCGTGCCGCCTCGATATCCGCTTGGGCGGCTTCGAATTTTCCCGTGATAATTTCTATAGAGGCTTTATTGATATAAGCGGAGGAGCTATTCGGCTTCAACTTCACAACTTGGTCATACGCAGCAAGGGCCAAGTCAGTTTTTCCCTGTGCGCGTAATAAGTCACCTTTGAAAAGCCAGACATCGGCATGATCTGGATTTCGGGCCACTGCTTGTTCTGCGAAGCGCATTGCAGCCTCAAGATCTCTTTCATAAAGCGAGTATTTTGCCAATCCAATTAACGCATCAGGAAAATCCGGTTTTTCCTTGAGGGCTTGCTCGAACAGGTCCTTGGCTTCCTTGGCCTTGCCTAATGCCAGGAAAGCACTTCCCCGTAACGTTGAAATTTCGGCAGAATTCTTATCTGCAGAAAGTTGTTTCGTTTCATCCAGAACCCGCTGAAACTGACCCAGCTGCAACAGGGTTTGCCCTAAATCTGGTAATACCCTGGCGGAACTCATTCCAAGGCTCATGGCTTTGCGAAGTTCTTTCTCTGCTGATTGCAGATCACCGGTTTTGTTATAAATCCTGCCGAGGAGATAACGGGCTTCAGGGTCCTCAGGATTTTTCTGTACAGCGTTTTTAAGCTGGATAATGGCAGCTTTGTCATCTCCCCTTTGTTGATATTGCGAAGCCTCCAAAATCAGGGTTTGAGTATCTTTGGCTTTGTCACAGCCGGTCACGCTTCCCCCAATCAATGCAATGGATATTACAAGCGTCGACAAGTTTCTCGTTGTAATAGCGCTGCTTAGGTTACACATATGACTTTCCTTATTTCCATTAACGGTTGTATTTGCATTGGGGGCTAATCTTCGGCAAACTCGATTCCTGCCGCCGGAGAGAAACTAACAGAATCTCTGTGTCGAAAAGATCCCACACCAGTCAGGCGTCAGTTTGGAGTCGTCTATATTAACCACTCACAGATGCCATCAAAAAAAGCCATTTCCAGCATAGAGATGTAATGCGGCTCGAATTTTGACGTTTATGCATATTGAAACAGTGGAGGTTGAATAATTCTGACTATATTTGTAATTCATAAATTTATCAATATGTTGTATCGAAAATAGAGTGTTTATGGATCTTTGTGTTCGCCTCACTCTCATATTTCTTCCTAATAAACTATGGCCTCCCTGCTTCGCGCCAGACGGAAATATTTCGTGAGTTTGCCGGCCACTCCTATCATCATTCCCTTGTATGATATGCTGGCGCAAGCCGTATGGGAATCGGTCTTTAGTACAGGTTTTTTATGAGAATCAGGGCCTATAATTCTGAATGAGATAGCGATTATTTTTTGCTGGCGTGAATTATAGACAGAGTGGAGATAACTTTATGAGTGCAGTGGCAGTGGTTGGGTTGGGTTATGTAGGATTACCTTTGGCAGTTGAATTCGGCAGGCAACGGCGGACTATAGGTTACGATCTTTCCGGCAGCAAAGTCGAGAGCTATAAACGATATGTAGATCCGACCGGCGAGGTTTCGGTCGATGATCTCCGTGCGTCAAGTCACCTCATCGTTACTACCGACGCGGCTGAATTGTCGCAAGCTGACTATATAGTGGTAGCAGTTCCAACGCCAGTGGATCTTGCCCACCAGCCCGATTTCGCATCGCTCGTCGGCGCCAGTGAAACTGTTGGAAAGCATATGAAACGAGGAACTGTTGTCATATACGAATCCACCGTTTATCCGGGCGCAACAGAGGAAATCTGTATTCCGGTTCTGGAAAAATATTCGGGTATGAAATGGAAGGAAGATTTTAGCGTCGGCTTTTCTCCTGAGCGAATCAATCCCGGGGATAAGCAACACACGCTCACCACTATTCTGAAGGTAGTGGCAGGAGACAACGAGGACACATTGGAGAAAATTGCTAAGCTTTATGAAAGCATCATCTCTGCCGGCGTATACCGTGCATCTAGTATAAAGGTCGCAGAAGCGGCGAAGGTGATCGAGAATACGCAGCGTGACCTGAATATCGCGTTGATGAATGAGTTAGCCATCATTTTCGATAGACTGGGAATTGATACACTGGAAGTTCTGCAGGCCGCTGGTACCAAGTGGAATTTTCTTCCCTTTCGCCCTGGCCTGGTGGGCGGCCACTGTATTGGCGTAGATCCATATTATCTTACCCACAAGGCGGAGATGATCGGTTACATACCCCAGGTCATTCTGGCCGGCCGCCGTATCAATGACAGCATGGCAAAATTCATCGCAGAGCAAACGATAAAGCAAATCATCAAGGCTGACATTAATGTCAGGGGTGCCCGAATAAATGTGCTGGGATTGTCTTTCAAGGAAAATTGCCCTGATCTGAGAAACTCCAAAGTTGCCGATCTGATAAGTGAACTTCAATCCTATGGAATTGAGATTCACGTCCATGATCCTGTAGCGGATGCTGAAGAAGCTCGTCATGAATATGGGTTGAACTTAGAATCCTGGGAAAAGCTTCCAT
>CALFNL010000011.1 GCA_937902875.1 uncultured Bacteroidota bacterium
AATGCTGTTCAAAATCTCTGCAAGCGTGCCATCCTCTTAAAAGACGGCTCACTTTTTAAGGATGGGAATTCAACCGCAGTTGTACAGGATTATCTGCAATTAAAGGATGGTGAAACCCCGGTTTTGCATGAAAGAAAGGATAGAACGGGAAGGGGAGAAGTGATGCTGACTGACATATCCCTGATTGACAATGATTCCAGTCGTGCAGTTCCTCTGGTCTTATCGGGATCAGATATCTCCTTTCTGATATCATATAAGTCGATCAATTTTGACCAATTGAATCAATTGGAAATGGGCATAGATATTTTTGATCATGGCAGAAGATTTATCACTCCTTTGCACGAAAAAATTGATTGCAGAAAATTGAATGGAATACCACAGACCGGGGTCATGGAATGTAAGATTGATAATTTCCCGTTATTGTCTGGCAAATACCGCTTGGATGTGAATCTGTATGCCAACGGAAAATTTTGTGATGGAGTGAGAGATGCATTTTTCTTTGAGGTAGCAAATGGGGGGCATTATAAGCTGCCTTATAACAATGGTCATGGAAGTGAGGGGGTATTTGTGCACCAGGATTGGAAAATTCATGATCCCTTATCGAGAAGCATGGCCATATGATGGTGAAAGATCCTTTGAAAATTGTATTCATAAGTCCTTTTCAGTTTCGCCTTTACAGGGGTATCGAGCGCTTTACATATTCGCTCGCCAATGCATTAGCCGAAAAGGGTTTCTCAATTACTGTGTACGCCTGGGCAGGCGCTAAGGCCGGGGTGGATTGGGGGAAATGGCATTCCGGAATCAGAATCAGGAGAGTGCCAGAGATAAGGTATTTCCAATCTCTTGCGGCAGGTATCCTTTACCGTACGTGGGCAAGAGTGGATGATCCGGACTATATTTTCCTTAATTTTTTGTATCAGGGAGAGAACAGGCTTCCATCGGACCGCAGATATATTTACATACTTCATAGCCCCGCCTCCCAAATCCGGAATAGATATCTCTACATTGAAAGATTGCTGAAGAAGTTTACAAATTTAGAGTTTGTGGCCGTTTCGCAGATGGTGAAGCAGGAAGCGATTCCATATATCAGCGGCAGAAGAATATCGGTGATATTAAATGGCGTGGATACCGACCTTTTCAAGCCGGTGGAAAATGAGTCTGCTCACATTGAAAGGCCATTTAGGATTATATCGGCCGCGGCGCTTGAAGAAAGAAAAGGCCTGCAACACCTGGTTTTGGCTATAGGAAATATGGATAAACATTTGAGGAAGAATATAAGGTATGATATTTTTGGAGAAGGCCTTTACAAAAATCACCTGCGGAAGTTGATTAGGAAATATGATCTGGAGAATGTTGTATTCATAAATTCGCCGGTAAACAACCTTAATGAAATACTGCCTCAGTATGATCTTTTTTGTCTGTTGAGTAAAGGGGAGGCTTTTGCCATTTCGATTCTGGAAGCAATGGCCTGCGGACTCCCAATACTTACCTCCAGCTTTCCGCCATTCCACGAAATAGTTGATGAATCATTTGGCGCCTGCATTGATCCTGAAGACAGAGTAGGCATAATGAGATTCATTGAAAATTGCCAGAATGAAAAATTGAAGAAAAGCCGGTCTGTCGCCTCACGCCAAAAATCCATGGGTTTTAACTGGGAAAAAGTGGCCGAAAGCTATAGCGACTTACTAAAAAGTTCATGAGCCAACTATCTTATGCATTTATCAAACGCCTGCCAGGCAGAGAAACAAGGCTTCAAACACAATCCGGCCCTGGAGCAGTCCCACATCAAAAAACCAAAATGAGATGCTTGTTTCCGTGCTGATTTGCACATACAACAGAGGAAATTTGATTCATGATACGCTAAGATCATTAATTGAGCGCCAGGAAGAAAAGCCCGGTGAGATAATAGTTGTAAATGGGGGTGGAGCGAATAATTGCTCTCAAACCCTGCAATTTTGGAAAAATCAATTTCCGGCACTTCGCGAGATCGAAACGGAAAATGTGAACCTTGCCACGGGCAGGAATTTAGGCCTTTCATATTGCGGCGGAGATCTTATTCTACAAACAGATGATGATGCCCAACCTTTCCCTGATTGGATAAAACTGATGAAGGAGGCCCATGAAACATACCCCGATGCGGGCGTAATCGGCGGTGAAGTGGTGGATTCTTCTGGCAAGAGCTGGGTTGTGAAAGTGGCTGACGCAATTACCTTTCCCTTCTATTCCCAAATAACCGAAGTGAGGTCATTACCCGGAGTCAATTCTTCCTATAAAAGGGAAATAATCCGCAAGGTTGGAGATTATGACGTTTCAATGTTTCGTGGGGAAGACGTTGACTACAACTGGCGGGTACTGCAGGCAGGCTGGAAAGTTTTATACATCCCCGGTATAAAAGTTTCCCATCATCACAGAAGTTCGTGGAAGGGGCTATTGAACCAGCATTATATGTATGGCAGGGCCTACTACCGGGTTCGAAGAAAATGGCCTCTTATGTATAGCGTTTATCCCAGATCGGTGAGCACAGCCAGGGACTATTTAAAATTGGCATATTTCCTAATTTCTCCCTTCCACAATGCAATAAACCGAATGAAAAGAATTCGGGGGCCTTTCAATAAATGCACTCTCTTTCTGCCCATGATTTTTGTAGGTTATAGCTGGCTTTGGGGTTATTTCACCCAAATGAAAAAGGAACAAGCTTAGAAAATAGTCAAAAAGGGAAAATCTGAAAAAGAGAATTATCATATGGACAGCATCATATAGCCCGGTATTGGGAGGCCTGCAGACCATAACCGAAAGCCTCGCGGAAGGACTCAGAGACAGGGGCAATAGCGTTGTAATACTCACAAACAGGGTGCCTTCCTCCCTGCCAAAACATGAATTTATCAATAATATTCCCGTGTACCGTTACCGGTTTTATCATCCCATCGGTTCAATTTCATCGATTAAGCAATTGTTCATTTCCTTATATGGTTTATTAATTTACCCAGTTCGGTTAGTACAACTATGCCTCATGGTTAGGTCTCTAAAGCCTGACATCATAAATATTCATTTTCCTGGCCAGCAACTTTGGTATAGTCATTTCTTATTCAGATTGTTCAGGCATATTGAATGGATAACCAGCCTTCATGGAGATGAAGTGCTGCAATTTTTCGAGTCGAAGAATGGCGTCATAGAACCAGCTTTGAAAACTAATCCGGGGCTTTCTGAACGCATCAGGATGCAACTACTGAGATCCTGGATAGTGCGGTCTGGCTACATAACCACCTGTTCCCGATATCTCATGAGGATGGTGAAGATTATTATAGAAAATAAACCATTTAATGGCAGTGTAATTTACAATGGCATTGACTTTAGCAGGTTTGAAATGAAAAGTGGATCAGGCCCGAAGGCAAAATACCTTTTCGCATATGGCCGGTTGGTCAATGCAAAGGGATTTGACATGCTGATTACTGCATTTTCGAAATTATTGAACGAAAAAAGCGGAGAATTTGAATTAATTATAGGTGGCAAAGGTGAAGAATTGGCCAATTTGAAACAAAAGGCGCGGGACCTTGGCCTGAAAGAAATGGTCTC
>CALFNL010000012.1 GCA_937902875.1 uncultured Bacteroidota bacterium
CAATCCTATCTCGTTGAAATTACCGCGGCAATTTTCTTGCAGCCCGATGAAAAACCAGGGAAAAGGCTGGTAGAAATGATTCTTGACAAAGCCGGCTCGAAAGGTACGGGCAAATGGACTTCACAGGATGCCATGGACCTGGGCATGCCAATACCCACTATTGATACCGCCGTCGCCATTCGCAATCTCTCTTCGCTGAAAGATGAAAGAGTGAAGGCAGCGGCTCTCTATCAACCACAATTCGAAACGCCAGGCACACCGGTGGAACAGACTATCCGTCTGGCCCATGATGCGCTATTTGCAGGTATCCTCATCTGTTATGCACAGGGATTGGCACTTTTACACAAGGCGTCATCTGAACTGAAAATGGAGATACCAATGCCTCAGGTAGTAAAAGTGTGGCGTGGTGGTTGCATAATTCGTTCTTCGATGCTGGAAGATTTCTATTTGGCTTACAAAGAGAATCCGCAACTCCCCAATATCCTGCTTGATTCTTCCATCGCCCGTTTGCTGCAAGAAAAGGAGGGCAATGCGCGTACAGCGGTCATCGAAACCATAAGAGCCGGCATTCCATCATTGGGGCTCACAAGTGCTTTAGGATATTTTGACGCATATCGAAGCGAAAGAATGACTACGAACCTGATTCAGGCACAAAGAGATTTTTTTGGAGCACATACTTACCAGAGAACCGATATGGCTGGAAATTTCCATACGGGGTGGGATCAGGGTGGCGAAAGTTGAATTCTAATCAATGAATATTAAATTACCCCTGTCAGAATTGATCAATTAATTATTTAAAGAGCAGAACAGATATGGCAAATCACAAACGCCCACCTTCTTCATTGTTGTTTATTTTTGGAGGGAGTGGAGATTTGAATCATCGCAAGCTTATTCCCGCGTTATACAATCTTTTCCTGGATGATTATATGCCTGAAAAATTTTCGATCTACGGGATCGGGCGCAGCGAATATTCTGAAGATAATTATCGCGGTTATTTGCTGGACGGGATCAGGAAATATTCACGCAGGAAAGGAGAGGAAAACGGTACCTGGAAAAAATTCGCGGCCCAGGTCTCCTATTTGAAAATGGACGCCGAAGACGAATCGGCCTATTTCCGGATCACCGAACTCGTAAGAGCAAAAGAAAAAGAATATGGCGAGCATCCAAATGTAATATTTTATTTGGCCGTGGCACCCCAGCTTGTGCCGGATATTGCAGTCAAATTGGGGCCTCTGAATATTTGTTCTGATACTAAATGCACCCGCATCGTAATAGAAAAACCTTTCGGGCATGACCTGAAGAGCGCCCATGAATTGAATGAATTGCTTCGCGGAATGTTTGATGAGGAACAGATTTTCAGAATAGATCATTATCTGGGCAAGGAGACTGTGCAGAATATACTGGCGCTTCGTTTTGCAAATGCATTGTTTGAACCTATTTGGAACAGGAATTATATAGAACACGTACAAATAACCGCCGCTGAAACCGTTGGTGTGGAAAGCCGCGGGAATTATTATGAAGGTTCCGGAGCCTTAAGAGACATGGTGCAAAATCATATGCTCCAACTGATGTGTATGATTGCCATGGAAGCTCCCGTTTCCTTCCAGGCCAATGAAATCAGGAATAAAAAAGTAGATGTTTTAAATGCCATTCGAAAATATGAACACGGTGAAGTACAGGACTATGCGGTAAGAGGCCAATATTCAGAAGGCTGGATGCACGGTGAAAAAGTTCCCGGATACAGACAGGAGAAAAATGTAAATCCGGGTTCAAACGTGGAGACATATGCCGCAGTAAAATTCTTTATTGATAATTGGCGCTGGCAGGGTGTACCATTTTATATAAGAACCGGAAAGCGATTGCACAATAAATGCACCAATATCACCCTGCAATTCAGGCGTGCGCCCCATTACGCATTTCCTCCGGAAGCGGCCGATACCTGGAGGCCAAACCGCCTGATGATCAGCATTCAACCTGAAATGGACATCAGAATAAGGTTTCAGGCAAAAAAGCCAGGTCAGTCCATGACACTCAGCCCGGTGGATATGATCTTTAACTATGACCAGGCATATTCCGATCACGAACCCGAAGCCTATGAAACATTGTTGCTCGACATCATGGAGGGCGACGCGACCCTTTTCATGAGGGCCGACCAGGTTGAAGCAGCCTGGAAAGTAATCATGCCGATACAGGAAACCTGGGATTCAAGGCAACCAGTTGACTTCCCCAATTATGCGCCTGATTCATGGGGACCCGAAGATGCGGAAGCACTGATTGCGAGGGACGGACATAACTGGGTGACGCTGCCGGGCCACGAAGAATAAACAGGTTCTTAAATATCAGCATTGGAAATGAATCCTGAAATCAGCTTTGAGAATCTATAAATATTATTGAATAAAATATGAGTTTGTTTTAGCCATCTGGCAAATGGCTTTCCCCGGTTTTTCAACCCTTCCCTGCAAATTATGGAATTACATATCAAAAAAGATCCGGTTGAATTGAGTCAGGCGCTGGCTGAATGGATAACTGAATACATTGAAGTGAGCCTGCGAAAACAACAAAGATTCACCTGGGCACTTACCGGCGGGAGTTCACCCAAAATACTCTACGACCTGTTATCACAACCACCCTTCAGGGAAAGAATTGCATGGGAGAAATTGCATTTTTTTTGGGGAGACGAAAGGGCCGTGCCATTTGATGATGAACGAAATAATGCAAAAATGTGTTTCGATCATTTATTGAATCGGGTTCCGGTGAAAAATGACCAGGTTCATACCATGCGAACCGATATGGATCCAATGGATTCGGCAAGGGAATATGAGAAAATCCTCCGTAAATATTTCGATGACAATGGAAACTCATTCGACCTCGTATTGAATGGTATGGGCGAGGATGGGCATACGCTGTCGCTGTTTCCGGGAACCGCGGTCATACACGAAGAGAAGGCCTGGGTAAAATCTTTCTATTTGGAGGCACAGGCCATGTTTCGCATCACGCTCACGGCACCAATAGTAAACCGGGCATCAAGAATTGTTTTCCTGACTTTTGGATCTGCCAAGGCCCATGCATTGTACCAGGTGATCCGTGGGCCACATAATCCCGAACTTTACCCTTCGCAGATCATAAATCCAATACAGGGGGAATTGCATTGGTTTGTGGATGATGCTGCAGCCGAGGAACTCAGGCGGTCCTGATCTTATCGGAATTAATCATCAACGAATACGGCGGGTAATAAACATAATTAAATCTCATTGATGAAAGGAACCTACACATCCACCGAATCGTACACGACCACTTTGCTCCATAGATGTCCATAGTCCTCCACAAATTTCAGGTGTATGGGGTCAACCTGGTAACTATCCTGATCTGCCGGATTATCAAAGAATGCGAGCCATGACAAGGCATAGGACCTGTCAATTACAGATCGGTTGGTATTTGCAGGTTTTCCAATATAGAATTTCCGGATCGTTTTTACCTTGGATAGTAAATTCAATCCTTCCAGGAGCTTGCTTCGGTCCGTTTCACTGTTGGGATCTTTCAACCAAAAATAAACGTGGTGGATGAAAATGCTTTTTTCTAACATAGCTGATAATTTTGAAATAATGCCTGCGCCAGACATAGTTGCCGGTGTTGCCTTGCCCACATGAGTCAAGAATTTACGCCTGGATGGGTCAGGCATAATAATGGTTTGAAAGATGGCAAATTACTTTAACTGCTTCAACCAATCAACAATGCCGAGATAAATTTTTGTCGCCACATTCTTTTGAAACCTGGGATCCAGGATTTTCTTTTCATCGGCGGGGTTGCTGAGGAAGGCTACTTCTACCAGGCAGTTGGGATAATCGGTAGGCCCACTCAGGGCAAAATTGAAACTGCCCACATTCCCGAATTCCTTTAGGCCAAGTTCCAGCATGCGTTTCAGTATTGCCTGCGACAATGGCCTGAAGCCAATATAACGGTAATAAGTACTGGTTCCGCGAACCGTATCCATGTCGGAAGAATTTAAATGTATGCTCACGAGCAGATCTGGATTCTGCTGCTTCAGCATTTCAATACGTTCCACCATACTTAGTGTTGTATCTTTTGTGCGGGTCATGAATGACTTCACCTTATTCTTCTTCATGAGTTTTTCCAGCTCCTTTGCTATGCGAAGCGTGTAATCCTTTTCTAATATATTATGATTGACTCCGCTTGCTCCAAGGTTCTCGCCTCCGTGGCCGGCATCTATGGCGATTTTCAATTTGTGGATATCGGGTATCGCAGGCTGCCTTTTTATCCTAATGAGTAATTTATTTCCGGCGCTGTCATAAGCCATTGAATAGCCCCAATGCCTCGCATGTTTGAGTTCGATGATGATGCGGAATACATCGTCTTCAACCTGCTCATACCATGTATTCCTGATTTCTTTAACGGTGCCAAGTTGAGTGATCCAATTTGTATTGGAGGTGACGCCGAAGATATCCACGACAATTCTCGAAGGGTTGATCTGCTGAGAGCTCCTGTACGGGAGCCTTTCGTTCAGGTTCACACTCACATAGTCGGCTGCAGAATCGCCAAACACCTTGAGGCTGCCCGACAAATAATAAGGCCTCAGGTAAACCGAAGAGTCTTTGAGGAAACAGGCTTTGGGCAGGTAGGCATAATGGTAAGCGGAAAGTTGCACTTTGTAATCGTCGAGCGAGCTGTCTACTACTTTCATGACCACATTGGTGTCAACGAATCCCATCTTGGCTCCTCCCAAACGGTCTTCTCCCAATCCATATTTCAGATAGGGCAATTTGCCGGCGGTCTTCCCCACCAAGAGGGGCTTTGTATTTTGAGCGTGTACCTGAAAGCAAAAGAAGAGCAGGATGGGAACAAAGGCGGCCTTCATAATAGAAAGATAGCACAATAAATGAGAAAACCGCCCTCCTATGGGCGGTTTATAATCAAAAGTTATCACATGATTCGTTCCTCAGAACGGATATTTCTTTTCGCTGATCATCTTATCCGCGATCCTTCTCCTGGATTCCTTTGTGTTGAAGGGCTCGGTTTTAGTGAAGCGTTTTAATCCCATTAGCAACATGCGCTGCTCATCGCCCTCGGCAAATGCATTTACGGCGTCTCTTCCGCTTTTTGCGGCACGATCTGCCGCATCGCAGATATAAGTACGCGCGAAATCTGCATACAAACTGGCCTGGTCGGCTTCTTCACCGGATATTT
This sequence comes from uncultured Bacteroidota bacterium, assembly GCA_937902875.1. Lineage (GTDB taxonomy): Bacteria > Bacteroidota > Bacteroidia > Chitinophagales > Chitinophagaceae > PSRI01. The sequence continues at coordinate 5,203 of CALFNL010000012.1, forward strand.
TCATGGCTCTCAGCAATGCGCTTTCTGCATGGAAAGTTTCTATGGCCATGTCGGCGATATTCATCAATATTTCCTGTTCATTTTCAATTTTGGCCATCAGCTTTTGAACCGCGGCGCCCGCAACCATCAATATGCCTTTTTTCAAATTGCGTATCGCTTTCAAATCTTTCGCGAATGGCCCATCTTCGCCATTGCCAAAATCTGGTATGCTCATCAATTCTTTTTGCACGGCCATTGCGGCACCCATGATATCTAAACGGCCTTTCATCGCACGCTTCAACACCATGTCAACCGTAAGAAGCCGATTGATTTCGTTTGTGCCTTCAAAGATCCTGTTGATACGGCTGTCGCGATAGGCCCTCGAAATATTATATTCGGCGCTGAAGCCGTTTCCCCCATGAATCTGCACACCTTCATCAACGGTAAAGTCCAGGGTTTCGCTTCCAAAAACCTTCAGCATGGCACATTCGATGGCGTATTCCTCCGCCGCACCGAGCGCCGCTTCATTAAATGGTTTACCCGATTCCAGGAGTTCATGCTCTCTGTCGTCGATCCATTTAGCGGTACGGTACAAGGCACTTTCGGCAACCCATATACGAATGGCCATTTCAGCCAACTTGTGTTTGATGGCGCCGAAATTCGAAATAGGTTGCTTGAATTGTTCCCTGGTTATGGCATACTCAACTGAATTGGTAGTAGCACGCTTTGAAGCTCCCAAAGTTGCCGCGCATAATTTTAAACGGCCAATGTTCAGAATATTGAAGGCGATTACATGACCCTTGCCGATTTCACCGAGGAGGTTTTCAACCGGAACCTTGCAATCCTGGAAATACAACTGAACAGTGGAGGATCCCTTGATTCCCATTTTATGTTCTTCGGGCCCCTGCGTAAATCCTTCAAAACCTCTTTCAACAATGAAGGCGGAAAATTTATCGCCGTCAATTTTTGCAAACACCGTATATATATTCGCGAATCCCCCGTTGGTGATCCAGCATTTTTGCCCGTTTAGAATATAATATTTGCCATCCGCGCTCAGCTTTGCAGTTGTTTTTGCTCCGAGAGCATCGCTACCACTATTGGGCTCCGTGAGTCCGTAGGCTCCCTTCCATTCTCCGCTGCTCAATTTGGGAATGTATTTGGCTTTTTGCTCGGGCGTACCGAAATAAAGAATGGGAAGGGTACCAATGCCCGTATGGGCCGCAACCGCTACGGAAAAGGAATATCCTCCTCCTAATCCTTCGTTAACAATGGTGGAAGTAATAAAATCCTTACCCAGTCCGCCATATTCTTCGGGTATTGAAGTGGATAGTAGTCCCTGCTCGCCGGCCTTATCCATCAATGCTGGCATAAGGCCCGGTTCCAGGTTATCAATGCGGTCAACTAAGGGCAGCACTTCATTGTCGAGAAAAGCGCTGCACATTTCCATCACCATTTTTTGCTCTTCATTAAAATCTTCGGGCGTATAGATTTCAGAGGGTGAGTTTTCTTTTATGATCCACTCGCCTCCTTTTAATACGGCCGCTTTTTGCGTTGAGGTTGACATAGAATGAATTTAATTATGAATAGAATATTGTAATCCCGGCATATTTCTTTGTATTCAGCATCCGGCTACCAGATCCAAATCACGCTGAGTCTGAAATCATTTCAAATTATCATATACCCGTTGCAACACCGATTTACAGATTTCAATTTCTTCGGCCGTCACGCCTCCGAGTGCCTCATTGAGGGTTTGATTGGCCATATCCATAGTTTGATCCTGGAGTTTTTTGGCCGCTTCTGTAAGGTTGATCAGGTTCATTCTCCTGTCTTCCTTTGAGGCCACCCTTTTCACCAGTTTCAACTTTTCCAGGTTGTCTACCAGTCTTGTGATGCTGGGCTTATCCCTGAAAGTGGCACTGCATAATTCCTGTTGGCTCAAGCCGTCCTGCTTCCACAAATGGTATAACACACTCCACTGCTCAATTGTAATTTCAATGCCATGCTGCTTGAAATTCTTTTGTAGCCTTCGGGCCATGGCAGTAGAAGCCTTACCCGTGATGAAACTGTATAATTCGCCTTTTTTAAATTGGTTGTTTGACATATAGTTAGTTATGCAACCAATTCAAAGTTATGGGTTTTCTGCTGGTTTTGGAAGTGGCTATCCATTTATTTTGGAATTATCTTATTTGCCTGGCCCACTTTATTTGGAAAGGCATGCTGCAATTATCAAATGATCTTTTATGCTTGAAAGGAGGCCCATATTCAGTTACATTTGAATCACAATGGATTCGGGATTCATCAATCTAAACCAGTCGAAAATTCACTATCTGCTGATAGGCAAAGGCAAAGAGCTGATTGTTTGCTTTCATGGCTTTGAAGAGAAGGCAAAGACTTTTCTGGTTTTGGAAGCACTGACAAGCACAAGATATACCCTGATTGCCATTGACCTGCCCGCTCACGGAGAAACCATCTGGCTGGAAGAGAAACCGCTAACGGCGCCTGCATTAGTGGAGATCCTTGAAAGGATTCCGGCTTTGAGTAATCATAAATTCATTCTGCTTGGGTTCAGCATGGGCGGAAGGGTGGCTTTGAGCATCTACCAATATATCCCCGAAAGGATCCTGCAATTGGTATTGTTGGCTCCCGATGGTTTAAAAGTGAATTTCTGGTATTGGCTGGTTACACAAACCCGTTCCGGTAACAGCCTTTTCAAATTCACCATGAAGAATCCAGGCTGGCTCTTTGGTTTCATGAGAATGCTGAAGACTTTGCGTTTCATAAACGAGAGTGTTTATAAATTTTCATATCACCAGATGAACCAACCTGAATCGAGGCTGCGGCTTTACCATATATGGACGGCCATGCGCCTGTTCAGGCCCCCCATAAGGCTCATAAAACTCCTGATTCTCAAAAATCAGACGCCTTTGAAATTAGTCTATGGCCGCCACGATAGGATCATCAAGTGCGAAAGAGGTGAAAAGATCTTTCATTCTTTGAAAAATCTCTGTTCTATTCATATTTTGAATTGTGGGCACCAGGTTCTGCATGAACATAATGCGTGTGAAATAGTAAAAATTCTCGAAAATTAAATTGAACTTAATTTGCAGGAATGATCCTTTTTTGTATCAGCCTGGTATTACTGCTGGCTTATTCCATCCTGATGGCTTATTATTATTGGTCCTGGAACCAAATCGCAGAATTCAACACGGATGATTTGCAGGACTGGCAACCGGTGGAAAAAGTATCTGTGATCATTCCCGCCAGGAATGAAGAGGGCCATATTGGTCAATGTCTTGACTCAATCTTAAAGCAAACATATCCTTCTCATTTGCTTGAAATCATTGTGATTGACGACCATTCAAGCGATCGCAGCGCCGCCATTGTGGAAACTTATGCTAACCGGGGAGTCAGGTTACTTTCTTTGTCGAAAAAGATCGCTGGTGAGCCCGGCCTCGTTGCTTACAAGAAGAAGGCCATTGAATTGGGGATTGATCAGTCAACGGGTGAGCTTATAATTACTACAGACGCGGATTGCACGGTTCCGCCGGGTTGGATCAGCACCCTCGCCGCATACCATGCCTCATCTCGATCCATTTTTATTGTTGCTCCGGTAAAGATCAATTCCTATCAGTCGCTGCTGTCTTTTTTCCAAACCCTGGATTTTGCAGTTCTGCAAGGCATAACTGCCGCGTCTGTCAGCAGGAATTTCCACGACATGTGCAATGGCGCCAATCTCGCTTATGAAAAAAAAGCATTTCAGGAAGTAGATGGCTTCGGGGGGATTGATCATATTGCCTCAGGAGATGATATGCTATTAATGCACAAGATGCGAAAAAGATTTTCGCGGGGGATCGGGTATCTTAAATCCGCCAATGCCATCGTGGAGACCGAACCCGCCATCGGATGGAAAGCGTTTTTGCATCAAAGGATACGCTGGGCGAGCAAGGCCAGAGTATATAAAGACAGAAAAACCATTCCGGTATTAGCACTGGTTTACCTGTTGAACCTGAGTTTATTTCTGCTACTTGCCGGATCACTGCTCTACCCCCATTGGCTATTGTATTTCGGGATCCTTGTATTCTATAAGATATTGGCAGAATGGTGGTTTACAGAATCTGTGCTCAGGTATTTTCAACTCAGGAAACTGTTGATATGGTTTCCCGTTTTTCAACCATTGCATATTATATACACCGTCATAGCCGGACTACTGGGCCTGAAAGGAAATTATCAATGGAAAGGAAGAGGCGTGCGATGATGTTTGAAGCGGCGCCGGAAACCAGAACCATTATCGGCGAAAAGCTAAATATTCTCCCCGCCAATAAAACTTTATTGCCGCATTTCATCTATTCCTGTAATTTGTATTTTCTATCCCATGAAGGATTCAACTCATTCCTTTCCGAAGGCGGCATGGAAACGACTACAAAAGAATAAGGCCGCCATACTGGGTCTTGTGCTGATTGCGATGGCAGTCTTGCTCTGTATCACGGGCTATTTTATCGCACCCGACCATTCGCCCAATGCCAACCGCATCATACTGGAAATAGGTGCCAGGAAACCGGGATTCGGCATGCATTTTCTAAAATTGAAAAAGGAAAAGCCGGTTGAAAGAGCAGGGTTTTTGAGCCATCTTCTGAATGGACAGGAAGACCTTTACAATTATATGCCCGTTGAATCCTGGAAAATGGAGGGAGACAGTGTTCAGGTAGATAAATACATTGATGAGGGCCTGACTGAAAAAATGTTTTTCCTACTTAGCAAAACGGCCCATGCTGATCATGAAGATCCTGTCGTTCATAAAACTTTCTGGCTGGGCACCGACAAATATGGCCGGGATATTCTAAGCAGGTTGATTATTGGTGTTCGTGTGAGCCTTAGCGTGGGATTGATCGCGGTTATTATTTCCCTGACAATTGGTCTGCTTCTGGGTGCTGTGGCAGGGTATTTTGGAGGAAGAACGGATGATATGGTGATGTGGCTCATCAATGTAGTATGGAGTATCCCCACCCTCTTATTGGTATTCGCCATTACGCTGGTTCTCGGCAAAGGCTTCTGGCAGGTATTCATTGCCGTTGGTTTGACCATGTGGGTGAATGTGGCCCGCGTGATAAGGGGACAGGTACTTGGGATACGAGAATTAGAATATGTAGAGGCGGCAAAGGCGCTTGGCTTTACGCATGGCAGGATCATCATTCGTCACATATTGCCCAATGTATTGGGTCCGGTGATGGTGATCGCCGCATCTAATTTTGCCACGGCTATCGTGGTGGAAGCCGGCCTGAGTTTCCTGGGCGTAGGTGTGCAGCCCCCTCAGCCGAGTTGGGGACTGATGATCAAGGAAAACTACAATTTCATCATTACGCATAATCCATTGATCGCGATCGCTCCGGGTGTATGCATCATGGTGCTGGTATTAGCCTTCAATTTATTGGGGAATGCATTGCGGGATGCATGTGATGTGGAGAGCAGGAGATGAGGAATGGCTGCCTTGACTC
>CALFNL010000013.1 GCA_937902875.1 uncultured Bacteroidota bacterium
TAAATGTCCTTCCCGCCCGGGGTATTGCGGTCCTTGAGCGGCTTAGAGAAATCCACAAAATTATTACCGTCAGGGATCACGTCGTAGAGCCTGTAATCAACGCCCAGCAACAGGTCCAGCCAACTGAAATAACGGTGTAGATTATACGTCGCCTCCGCATTATACAGGCGGCTTTGGGTCCGGAATGCGGCTCCTCCGGAGGTATTGTTAGGATTGCTGCTGGCCGGGTAGATATCCCAGTCATTCGTATTTATGATCTTGTTCAATTGGTCCTCAAAGGTCTGGGTACCGGGTAGAAAGCGGCCATTGTCTGCCTCCGCCCTGGCTTGTTGGTGGGCATTCGCCAACCCAGAACCTCCTGCCAGCGCCGCATTCAACGCCGCAGTATAGTCTCTTGCCCATTTGGAATTGGATTTGAATGACAATTCCAGGTTATCACCCAAGGGACGCATATTGTACGACTTGCCCGAGTTCTCGATTGAGACATAAGCACGGACCACAAAGTCCGGACTCACCAATTCGATCTTGTGGTTTTGAACATTTGTGCCCTTCAACTGGATCCGATTCCCGCGTTGGAAAACTCCGTCCATATTGCCATAACGATATGTGTAAGAAAGTTCTGTTAAGGGTGAGATCCTGTAATGCAGGGCCGCGTCAAATTTAATATTCCTCGCATCATAGTCGGTCATGTCCTTCTCTGCGTATCCAGTACGCCGCACGTTATATCTCTTTCCCTGTGCGTCGGTGATTACAATATTGGTTTCGTTTCCGTACGAATTCACGCCGTCATAAGCCGGGTTATTGGAGCCTGCTAATTCGGGAAAAGCAGGATTGGATTTGGACTGGGAATTGAAGTCATCCTTATTGTCGGCTACCCAGTCTGTACCCTTCAGACAGCTGAAATTTATTTTGAATGCAAAGCGGTTATTGAATGCCTGCGCATAACGTATGGCCATTTCCGTGAGCGGACTAAGAGGCTTTCCAATTCCATCCACATGATTGAACCCCAGTTTCTGATACACGCTCAGACCCTCGTATTGAAAGGGATTTTTAGTGATGAGATTACTCATGCCATTAATGGCGTTCATGCCGTAGAGCGCGGAAGAAGCACCCGGCGTGATTTCCACGCTCTGAATATCGAGCTCCGTGGGGCCGATGGCATTACCGAGCGGCACTCCAAGCGTGGCAGCCTGAACGTCTACTCCGTCTACCATTTGCATAAATCTGAAATTATTTGGAACATTGAATCCACGTGTATTGGGTACTTTAAATGTTAGTGAAGAGGTAGTAAGCTGCACCCCGGTCACATTGCCCAATGCATCATAGAATGAAGCGGAAGGCGTTTCTTTCAGGCCCCTGATATCCAATTTTTCAATGGTAACGGGAGAGCGCATCAGCTTTTCACCATAACGGCTCGCGGTCACCACAATGGCATTGGCCAGGTATGATTGGGTACTGAGCTGAATCCTCAAGTTGCTGTTGGAATTCCTTACTTCTATTTCCTGCTCCCCAAATCCGATCGAACTTATCACCAGGTGAATGGGAAATTTCTGATTCACTACGAGGGTAAAATATCCGAGGGAATCAGTGCTGGAACCCCGGGTGGTGCCTTTCACCAGAACGCTGACGCCTGGAACATAATCACCCCTATCATTCACCACCCTGCCGCTCACCTGCAAAGATCCATTCAACTGAGCCCATGACACCCATGGAAGGGAGAAAATCAAAACAATCAATATTCGCTTCATTACAATTAGTTTTTTAGTGGTAAAATCTATTAGTCTACCAATTTTATAGACTAATAATACAAAAAAAATCACTCGTTTAAGGGGTCGGCGCACTACAATCTGTTTCATCTGGCAGAATGGTTCTGGACAGAGTAGCCGTAACATGCATGGTCCTATGAAATCGCATCAGAATTCGCTTTCCTATTTAATTAGTTACTTTAATTAGTTATTACAATTTTCACTCCCATTCAAATAAATGCACCCGCATCTTCCTCTAAAAAAGTCCCAGCGCTTTCAGCAGTATCCTCAGGCTGGAGAGTATCACCAGGGCACCAACGGAAAGGAACATAGCCTTGGCGGGCAATCTCCCCGCCAACCTCGCCGCAATAGGCGCAGCCACAAATCCTCCGATGATCAATCCCACAATCACCTGCCAATGGCTTACTCCGATCATGGAAAAGAAAGTGAGGGCACTGGCTAATGTCACAAAAAACTCGGTAATGCTCACCGTTCCAATAACATATTTCGGACTCCTGCCCTTTGATATGAGCGTACTGGTTACGAGTGGGCCCCAACCTCCACCGCCGAATGAATCCAGGAAGCCTCCTGCTCCTGCAAGCCATCCCACTCTTTTCACTTTCCTGGGCTTCCTGTTCTTCTTATATGCGTATGCGATGATTCGCGCGCCCAATAACAATGTATAAGCCGCCAAAATCGGCCTGATGAATTTCGAATACTGATCACCGAATTTCGACAGAAGAAATGCGCCCAGTACCGCGCCGAGAATGCCAGGAATCAACATGGCCTTGAATAACCGCTTATTCACGTTCCCGAATTTATAGTGACTATATCCGGACGCCCCGCTGGCAAACATTTCTGCGGTATGAACGCTACCGCTAATGGCGGAAAGATTAATGCCCAAAGACATGAGTATGGTAGTGGAAGTTACCCCATATCCCATACCCAGTGCCCCATCCACCATTTGGGCGAAGAAACCCGCGAAGATCATCCAGTAAAATTGTTGGTCCAGATGGGTGATGGCCTGTTTCACATCCGAAGCAATATCTCTTATGGGCACATAAGACAATAAAAAATGACCAATAAGCATAAAGAAGAAAGCAAAGATGCAATAGGTGGCCACTCGCTTCCAGCGTTTCTCGCTCTGCACCTTCACCTTAAGGTTATCCCTAACCGAAAGTATCTTCGTAATGTGATTCAGCTTCAGCACCTTTTCTTCAAAGCTGCCATTCAGTTTTTTCCGGATCCTTTCCATATTATCCAATACTTCATCCAGTTCTTCGGGCAAAACTTCGGTGAAAGCCTCTTTCAGCCTTTTCGCAATAGTGGGCGATTTGCCATTGGTGGATATGGCGATCTTGAGATTTCCTTTCTTGACCACGGAGCTCAAATAAAAATCGCAGAGTTCCGGATCATCCGCCACATTCACGAAAATGCCCTTTCGGTGTGCGTCTTCGCGGATGCGTTTACTCAATGGCTTATTGTTCACAGCCACCAGCACAAGGTCGATCTCTTCGAGGTCTGAATCTTCATATTCCTTTTCCTGTAACCTGATATTGGAATGACGCAGCGTCATCGCATGCAAGCCATGATTCAATTCCCGGGCCACCACATTGATCCTGGTAGCAGGAGAATTATGTAGCACGGCATTTAATTTTTCCACGGCTACATTGCCTCCTCCAATAATCAACAACTTCAACTGCTCCAGCTTTATAAAAACCGGGAACAGGTGATTGCCCTTTTCAACCGACGGCACGAAATCCATTACATTTTCCATCAGGTCCATTTACATGATTATTTTCCGTTCACCCAAACATGGTTGGCAAAATCGCCAAATGTTTCATTTTCTTTTCTTTTCCTGCTGTAAACAGCCAGCAATTCATCCAGCTCTTTGAGGATGGCAACTTCGTCAAGATTTTCCTTGTATAACTTATTCAGCCTCGTACCCAGTCTGTCGCCTCCAAGGTATAGATTGTAGAACCCGTAAGATGTTCCTATAAAACCAATTTCCGCGGCATAGGGCCTGGCGCAACCATTGGGGCATCCAGTCATCCGCACGGTTATTTCATCTTCCTGCAATCCGTATTTTTCCAATATCCTCTCCATCTTCGTGATTAGCGAAGGCAGATAACGCTGCGCCTCGGCAAGCGCAAGCGGACAGGTATTCAACGCAACGCAGGCCAGGGCATTCCGGCGGACGGCTCCTGCATCACGGGTATAGTCAATGATTCCATACCGGACGAGAATGGAATCAATGATTGCTTTATCCCTGGGATCTATATCAGATAAAATGAGGTTCTGGTTAGTGGTAAACCTGAAATTGGCTTTTCCCGTTTGAGCAACTTCGAAAAGTGCAGTTTTCAGAGAGGTTTCTTCATCATCAAGCACTCTTCCATTCTCAATAAATATGGTATAGTACCATTTACCTTCATGATTCTGCTGCCAGCCATAATAATCCTTTCTTTCGGTGAACCGGTAAGCCCTCGAAGGCTTTAGACTGTAGCCCAAACGCTTTCCCAATTCGGCCTTGAAATTTTCCACACCCATATTGTCAAGGGTATATTTCAGGCGCGCTAATTTCCTGTCGCTACGGTTTCCAAAATCTCTTTGAATACCAATAATAGTATAGATCAGTTTCAACAACACATCACCAGCTTCGCAAAACCCGATCTCCGTCGCCAGTCTGGGATAGGTTTGCGAATTGCCATGCGTTGTTCCCAACCCTCCGCCCACAGCCACATTGAATCCCGCAAGCCGGCCATTTTCAACAATGGCGATGAGCCCGAGGTCATTGGCGAATACATCCACATCATTATTGGGTGGAATCGCGATTGCTACCTTGAATTTCCTTGGCAGGTAATAATCCTGATATAATGGGTCTTCTTCTTTCTGCTTCTCTTCGGCCTTCAGTGGCTGTTCATCCAGCCATATTTCATAATAGGCTCTCGTCTTGGGTAGGGCCATCGCGGAAATCCTGGCGGCATAGTCAAAAATTTCCGCATGTATGGGCGACTGTTTTGGGTGCGCTGAGCATATCACATTTCGATTCACATCGCCGCAGGCAGCAATGGAATCCAGGTGCAAGGTGTTGAAACTTTTTAAAGTTGGTTTGATATGTGATTTGAGGATGCCATGCACTTGTATTGTTTGACGAGTCGTAATCTTGATGACTCCCGTTGTATGTTCGCCGGCTATATGATGCAGGCCTATCCATTGCTCAGGCGTCATGAATCCACCCGGCAACCTAAGGCGAATCATGAAAGAATACAACCATTCCAGTTTCTTGGAAGCCCTCTCTTCCCTGCGGTCCCTGTCATCCTGCTGGTACATGCCATGAAATTTAATCAGGGCCTGATCGTCTTCCCGGATCGCGCCGGTGAGTTCATCCTTGAGACTTTCCTTCAGGGTACCACGCAGACCCCTGCTTTCTTTCTTGATCCTTTCTACAGGCGATAAATTATTTTTCCCAGCCATTTTTATTTTTCTGTTTCCTGATAAAATTTCTTTCTTAATGATATTGTTGAATTATTCCTGAAAATTATCACCCTCCCAAACTCAGTACACATCCTTCAAATATCTGCCTTCCTCCTTCAATTGCTCCAGGCAGTCCAGCGCTTCCTGGTCTGATTTGCCTCCCTGCCTCGAAATCACCTGCAGGATGGCCTGTTCCACATCCCTGCTCATAGGTTCTCTGGCCCCGCATACATATATATATCCACCACCGCTGATCCAACTCCACAAGTCTTTGGAATATTCGAGTATCCTGTGTTGCACATAGGTCTTCCATTCATGGTCTCTTGAAAATGCCAGGCTCACTTTGGAAAGCACTCCTGTCTGAACCCAGTTCTGAATCTCAGTCTGGTAAAGGAAATCCGAAGTAAACTTTCTGTCGCCAAAAAAAAGCCAGTTCCGGCCTGTAGCGCCGGTGGCATCTCTTTCAGCAATAAATGACCGGAATGGAGCGATCCCGGTTCCCGGTCCAACCATGATGATATCTTTATCTGGCGCAGGTAATTTGAAATTCAGGTTTCTATGCACATAGAATTCTACTGAAGTTCCTGGTTCAAGTCCGGAAAGATAATCGGAACAGAGTCCGAATTTTTGTTCTTTATTAATATTGAACCTGTCTCTCGCCACCGTAATATGCACTTCGTTGCCATGAGCTTCCGGCGAAGAAGAAATTGAATAGAGTCGGGGTGGAACAGGCTCGAGGATCTCAATCACTTTTTCAAACTGGATTTCATCTTTCACGGGATAAATCCGGAGCAGGTCCAATAGGTCAATCCTGGTGTCGGGGATTTCCTGCTTCACGATGGCTGCGTACTGTTTCACAACTCTTTCGGCAAGATGAACAATATTCAACTTTTTGGTGAGCAAATCGGAAATGCTGTGTCTCTCATCTTTGTATTCTACCAAACCCGCGCCATCTAAACCCGCCACCGTGAGTATGGCTGCAACTATCTCCTTCCTGTTATTTGGCACAATTCCAATAGAATCTCCGGGTTGATACTCAGTTTCTCCCTCCACTTCAATTTCGATATGATGGGTTTGTTTTCCGGAGCCCTGATCATTCAAATTAACATTGGTGATAATTGTGCCGGAATAATTTTTCTTGTGTTTGGATTTTTTGATAGCAGGGAGAACCGCGCCATTGGAGCTACCCTGAGCGAGTACATTCATAACCTGTTCAAACCAGACACCTGCATCGCCTGCATAGTCGGTATCACATTTTTGCAAAGGCACAACACGGGAGCCGCCCAAATTTTGCAGTTGTCGGTCCAGCTCCTCTCCTGTTTTGCAGAACAATGGGTATGCGGTATCTCCAAGGGCCAGCACTCCATACTTTAATTTATTCAGTTGTAATTTTTCATGGAATATATGATCGTAGAATTTCCTGGCCGTAGCTGGAGGCTCTCCGTCTCCCTGGGTACTGACCACGATGAAGAAATATTCTTCTCTGGCCAGGTCGCTCAGGCGATACTGATCCAGTGATATCAGTTTCACATTGACTCCCGTTTTTTTCGCTTTGGCAGCAAAATCTGTCGCCAGCTTTTTGGAATTGCCTGTTTCAGTACCGAATACCAACGAGATTTTGTTCACCTTCACGGGGGTGGGCATGTCGTTACTGCTATGACCGTTTGACTCTCCCAATACCAGGCCCGCGAGAAATCCGTTCATCCAGATCAGCTCTTCACGTGAAGCATTGGTAATGAGTTCCTGAAAAGTTTTCAATTTAGGCTCTGCTAACATGTTCTTCCTGATTATTTTGCTTGATATGTTTTTCCAAGGAGGCAACGGATTTGAAATAGGGGTCTCTGCTATTGCTATTTGCTATCCATCCGAATTTTTCATGCAATGCCACGGTATTTCCAATGATCACCAGGGATGGCGAGATGAGTGGCAGCCCCTGCAATTGTCGGTGATATTCATGAACCTTGCTCACATGTATCCGTTGCATTGGAGTAGTGGCCTGCTCAATGATGGCAACCTGCTTTTCTTTATGAATGCCGTGGTGAACCAGGTTTTCGATCACCCCATCGAGGGTCTCGGCACACATATAAAACACCAGCGTATCACCGGTTGCGGCCAGATCCTTCCAAGAGGAATCCGGCACTACATCTAACCGGTAGTAAGTGAGAAAACGCACAGCCGTTGCATGATCGCGAGCCGTGAGTGGAATTCCCGCATAAGCCGCCGCGCCCAATGCCGCCGTTACACCGGGCACAATCTCATAAGGTATATTATTCACAACCAGGGTCTCCAATTCTGCCAGGATATTTGAAAAAACCGAAACATCACCACCTTTCAGTCTTACTACCAGCTTTCCCCGCAGCGCATAGTGTATCATCCATTCATTGATGGATTCCTGGGGCGTGGAAGCCCCGCGACGGCATTCCTTACCCACATATATTAATTCGGCATCACTATTCACGTATTGGCGCAGAATGACATCGCTTACCAAACGGTCGGTCAATACCACTTCTGCCTGCTGCAGCCAACGCATAGCCTTTACCGTTATAAGATCGGGATCCCCCGGGCCCGCTCCCGCGATGATCACTCTCCCCTTAGTGTTGACCGATTGTTCCATTATATAGTCTACTTTTTTAGTAGGATAAACTTTCAAAAAAAATCGTTTGCTATATTGATTTACAAATTGTATTGTGATTCACATCTGGTCATAAATCTGATATTTATTGTACCCTGGTTCTATTGAATCATGCAGGCGCCCACGGTTGCATTGCTGGTTTCATCTATCAGAATCGCCCCGCCATTCACCCGCAGGTTCTGATAGGTATCAAAAGCCACGGGAAGGGCCGTACGGATGCTGGCTCTCACAACATCATTCAGGTCAGCCTGCTCAGGGGAATATTGTTTCTCCAGGGTATTTACATCCAGTTTGTATTCCAGGTCACGCACCACTGCCCTCACCCGTGTGCTGTTGATCTGTATCAGGTAGCGATTACCGGCAGTCAATGGTTTATTGTCCATCCAGCAAAGCAGCACTTCCAGGTCCTGGCTGATTTCCGGTTGATCATTTCGTTTAACGATCACATCCCCGCGGCTGATATCAATGGCATCATGAAGCCGGATCACGATGCTTTGAGGCGCGATGGCCTCATCCACTTCCACACCCCCTATTTCAATGGCGCTGATGGTACTGGTTGTTCCGCCTGGCAATACGGCAATGGCATCACCTTTTTTGTAAACACCACTGATGAGTTTTCCGGCGTATCCCCTGTAATCATGCAATTCTTCCGTTTGAGGGCGAATGATATATTGAACGGGAAATCGTGCGTGAATGAGATTGATGTCCTTCTCCACTCTCACATTTTCCAGTAGTTCCAGTAAAGTTCCACCCGTATACCAGGATAAATGAACGGATTTATCCACGATATTGTCGCCATTCAACGCGCTGATGGGTATGTAGGAAATATCTTTCAACCCCAGATTCCTGGCCAGTTCAGCGTATTCAATCACGATATTATTGAATACGTCCTGCGAATAATTCACGAGGTCCATTTTATTGATGGCCACAATCACA
>CALFNL010000014.1 GCA_937902875.1 uncultured Bacteroidota bacterium
AAAGTTACCGGGGAGCACCAGCAACATTAGACGAGGACTGAGGCGTCGTGATTTAGTTGATATTCCCTACACTTTAAATTTCGGAATATCCTTGGCGTACCGGGAAACAGCAAATAAGGCATCGTGAGCGAAGGGATGCAATTTGTGATGAACTGAAAGCCCTAAAATATGACATGGATAAAATGACCGTCATGTAAATGATTGTAAATAGGTTTGACCTGAAAGAAAATACAATTGACCTTCCACGTTAGATTGGCCCTGCAGTAATGTGTACATATTATCGACTGCCTATCGTGTTAAATGCTGATACACAATTTGTTTCCTGTATTCGCGAGGGGTCATTCCTATCATTTTCTTAAAAAGTTTGGTAAAGTAGGAAAGATTATTGAAGCCTGACTCAAAAGCGATATCAGAAAGACTCTTATTTTCATTTATGATGAGTTTGCACGAATGATGTATGCGTGTTTCTATAATAAAAGAAGAAAAGGTTTTATTGGTATGAGTCTTAAAATACCTGCAAAAAGCCGTCGGACTCATATTGGCAATCTCTGAAATTTTATTGAGTGAAATGTCTTCAGAAAAATTTTCGAAGATATAAGCGAATACGGTATTGATCCTTTCAAGCCCCACTTTTGTACTGTCTTCTGAAAATGCCCTGCTGGATAAAACTTTTATGTCCTTGCTTTCTGCAATGATATTCAATAATAAGAGTAGGTTTATGATCCTTTCTGTTCCCGACTGGTTAATCATTGCTTCCATCAATGCGGCTACCTTTTCTTTGCTCTTTCCCTGTATTTTGAGCCCCTGACTGGAATGCATAATCATTTTCTTGATCTTCTTCATTTCCGGCAGATCCAATACCCTATCACCAAGAAAATCTTCCCTGAACTGAATAACAATGGCACGGGATTTCAGGTAAGGATCTCCTTCATAGTAAATCTTATCATTCTTCCATAAATGAGGTAGATTGGAGCCTACCAGCACAAGATCTCCTTCAGAAAAAGATTCTATATGATCTCCAATATATCTTGTTCCTGTTCCGCGACTCACATAAGTCAACTCCAGTTCGGGATGAAAATGATATGGGTTATAAAAATAAGGGACCACCATATCTCTCAGTAGAAATGAAGTTTGAGGGGAATCAGGAATCTTGACGAATTGCGGCTGCATATATTACAGGTGTATTTTTTGCTGTATTGAGGTTAAGACAGGATTATGTTAGCGTAAAAGTAATATTAACTTTCATAAAATGCTAAGATGTTTATAATTGTTGATAAAATCGACAAAATGAATTTTGTCTGGCTGGTTTACTTTTAGGTTAGATTTTAAAGACAG
Organism: uncultured Bacteroidota bacterium; assembly: GCA_937902875.1. Lineage (GTDB taxonomy): Bacteria > Bacteroidota > Bacteroidia > Chitinophagales > Chitinophagaceae > PSRI01. The sequence continues at coordinate 1,336 of CALFNL010000014.1, forward strand.
CATTTAAATGTCCTAAAGGGCATATTCCTAAACGTATCCTTTCATCTGTTGCTATCAAATTCTGTGAAAAATCAGAAATTATCTTGTCATCATTATTTTCACCCAATTCATTTTCAACTTAAATCAAAACAATGAAAAGTTATCAGCACAGGAACTTTTTTAAAGTTTTCCGGATTACTTTTTTACTGCTTATCCAATTGGGCGTTTGCCTGTTTTCTGGTTACCCTGCCGATGCTGGCACAAGAGCCAGATTTGAGGAAATAACCGGAACCGTAACCGATAAAGGCGGGAAACCACTGCAAGGTGTATCTGTAATGGTAAAAGGAACAAAGAAGGGAACTACTACCGATGTGGATGGAAAATTCAGGATCAATGCTCCTGGTACTGCTACCCTCATTTTTAGTATGACCAGCTACCTTTCGCAGGAAGTGCCCGTGAACAATCGCTCGGTTATTGATGTAACTCTCGAACAAACAGCGCAACAGCTGAAGGATGTGGAAGTGGTTGCTATTGGGTATAATAATCTGCGAAAGAGCGATCTTACAGGATCAATTGCGGTAGTGAGTACTGAAAAAATTCAAAGTGTTCCAATGGTACAGGCCTCGCAACTGATACAGGGAAGAGTAGCCGGCGTACAGGTAATGAACAACTCGCATCAGCCTGGTGGCAGCGTGGCCATATCCATCCGCGGAACCAATTCAATCAATGCCAGCAATGAACCCATGTATGTTATTGATGGCTATCCTATTTTAAGCGGTCTGCCATTTATAAATCCTTCCGACATTGTTTCAATAGAAGTATTGAAAGATGCATCGGCAACGGCTATTTATGGTTCGCGAGCTGCCAATGGCGTGGTGATCATTCAAACCCGCCAGGGGAAAAAAGGTGTATTGAGCGTAAGTTTTGAATCGAGGATTAAGGTAGTTAGCCGTAGCAAAAAAATACCGATGCTCAATGCCCATGAATTCAGGATGCTTATGAATGAGGCAACTGTCAACCAGAATGCCATTGATGGAAGAAACAGGGCGCTTCCATATACGCAGGATGAGGTTGATCATCCCAAATATGATGTTGACTGGCAGGATGAGACTTTCAGAACAGCGATAGGAAATGACCAAAGCATTTCCGTAAGTGGTGGTAGCGATAAAACAACTTATGCGGCTTCGCTTTCATACCTGAATGAACCCGGTATTTTTAAAACAAATATGTGGAATCAGATCGGAACCAGGATGGTACTGGAATCGCAGATGAGCAAGAGTTTGAAAATGGGGGTGAACATCTCCTATAACCATGTTAATAACGGGCAGGTTGAGACCGATAACGGCAATAATTCAGTGCCACGGGCAATACTCGAGTCTTTCCCCGACAGACCTCCGTATGATTCAACCGGTAATTATATGGTTGCCGATAACGATAATTATGCAAACCCAACGGCATTGCTTTACGGCATTCACCAGAAAGCAATCACGAGTAAATTTGTGGGTACAACATTTGGTGAATTACAAATTCTTAAAGGACTCAAATTCAAAGCCACCTATACGCTGGATATTCAGGCATCTAAATATGACCGTTATATCGACAAGGGTGTGAGCAGTCCCGGTTTACCGCCTCCTCAAAATGCGACAATCATTACTACGGGCGCAAACACATGGCTGAATGAAGATTACCTGAACTACGACAGGCAAATGGGTTATCATGGAATGAATGTGTTATTGGGAGCTTCCTGGATGGGTGCAACCGGCGATGAATTTGACGCTACTGTTACAGGGTTTCCAACAGACGCCTATCTTACCAACCAGTTGCAGGCGGCCACAACAGTAAATAGTGTTGTTACATCAAAAGAACACTCTACACAAAATTCCTTCTTCGGAAGAGTCAATTATAATTACAAAAGAATATATTTCCTGACAGGCACATTCCGTGCCGATGGTTCTTCACGGTTTGGTAAGGGTAACAAATACGGATATTTCCCTTCCGGCGCCTTTGCCTGGAGATTATCCGAAGAACCCTTTATCAAGAAACTCAATATCTTTTCGAACCTTAAGCTCCGGACAAGTTATGGTGCCACAGGTAACCAGACCTTTGGGAACTATTTATCACTTGAAAGACTTGGCAACGCTACCACCTTCCTGGGTAATACAAGACTGGCAGGTATTGCCAATGTGCAAATTGCAAACCCAAATCTGAAATGGGAAAGAACAAATGAGTTTGATATGGGCTTTGACATAGGCATTCTAAAGGACCGCCTGAATTTTGTGATTGATTATTATCACAAAGTTACAAAGGATCTGTTGCTTAATGCGCCGATTCCTGAAACTACAGGTTTCAGCACCCAGTTGAAAAACATTGGAAGTATTCAGAACAACGGGTTTGAATTTGCCCTAAACTCTGTAAACCTTGATGGAAAACTGAGATGGACAACCGATCTTAATTTCTCTATCAACAAAAACAAAGTGCTTTCGCTGGTAAACAACAACCAGGATATCTTTATTACCTCTTTCGTTAACCCACTTAACATTGTTCGTGTGGGAGAACCGCTGGGATCTTTCTGGGGATTGATTCGCGTGGGTGTGTTTCAAAACCAGGACGAAATTAATGCATACCTGAAAAACCCTGGAAAAACAAGACCCGGAGATTTGAAATATGCAGATCTGAATAAAGATGGCGCAATAGATGCGAAGGACAGAACCATTCTCGGTAATAATAATCCCAAGTATATTTTTGGAATGATCAATACCCTTAGCTACGGGCCATGGGAATTCGTTTCCGAAATATATGGTGTACAAAAAGTAACTGTTATGAACCTGAATCCCGTTGTACTTGAAGACCGGCAAACAGAAACCAACAGCTATAAAACATTGTTGAACAGGTGGCATGGTGAAGGCACCAGCAATACAATAGCCGCGGTGCGCATCAATAGCAACCTGAATATTTCCAACAGGCACGCGCAGGATGGCTCTTATGTAAGGTTTCGGAATATTTCACTCGGCTATCATCTTCCTTCTTCATTATTGTCGAAAGTTAAAATTAGCGGTGCTACAATCAGCATAAGCGCGATAGACTTTTTCACTATCACGAACTATGAAGGATATGATCCCGAAGTGAGCACTTACGGCGGCCATGCTAACCAGGGTATAGAATTCAGCAGTTATCCTGCATCTAAATCACTGGTGGCGACTCTGAGAATTAATTTTTAATAATCATTAATTAACATGTCATGAAATATAGTACCTCTTTAATACTGATTTCAATGTTTTTGACCACTTCCTGTACAAAGTTCCTGGAAGAGAAGCCGCTTACTTTTCTTAATTCCTCCAATTTTTATAAGACAAAAGATGATATTACTGCGGCAGTCTATTCCGTTTACGCGCCGTTGCAAACATATTATGCCGGTGGAGGATATGCGAATATGACCTGGTCGGTATGGGAACTGCCTTCCGATCAATCTTATTCAAACGACGGTGCAGGCGTTATTGATAATACAAATATTGATAACTACGCATTCGGCCCTGAAATGAATTATTACAATAACTGGTGGAAGAATGCTTACCTTATAATAAGCAGGGCTAACACGGTAATATTGAATGTGCCCAATGCCGTGAATGTAAGCGCAGATATAAAAAATTCGGCCATTGGAGAAGCAAGGTTCCTGAGAGGGGTAGCCTATTTTGAATTGGCAATGGGTTATGGAGATGTTCCCCTCGTTACAGAACAAACTACGGAGTTATTTCCCACCCGCACACCCGTTCTTGATATTTATAATTTTGCTATCGAAGACCTGAAGTTTGCCGTGCAGAACCTGCCGGTAACATGGCCCAAGGGCAGCGATTATGGGCGCGCTACCAAGTATGCCGCCGAATCATATCTTGCCAAATTATATCTCAAGATGGCTGGATACCCAATACAGGATCAAGGCAAATTTGCATTGGCGGCGTCTGCCTCAAAAGACGTCATTGACAATGGACCTTATTCACTTTATGCGAATGTGATGGACAACTGGAACCCATCCGCCGCGCCGCGGGAACAAATATTCATTGTAGATAAAAGTCGTGCAGTGAGTAATGGTAGTTATTTCCCGCTTTTCTGGGCGCCCCGCGGATTGCCGCAACTGGCAGCAGAACCGGGTGGCGATTTCATCGGGGCATTCCTGCCCAACCAGACATTTTACGATGATTTTCCAGATGATGATCCACGTAAAGGAGAATTCTTCATGACCAGTGCAAGATCTTATATGGATACATCTCTGGTATTAACATTGCCCCAGCCAATAGTGGCAAAATACTGGGGACCCATGTACAATACCGGCACAGACCAGGATATTGTACGTCTTCGCTTTGCCGAAGTATTGTTGATTTATGCCGAAGCCGCCAACGAAGTAACTGCCACCACCCCGGAAGCTTACAACGCGTTGAATGCCGTTCGAAGCAGGGCTTTTGGAGATAATTCACATGATTATTCGAGCCTAACGCAGGACGAGTTTCGTAAAGCAGTATGGCGCGAGCGGGATCTGGAACTCTGTTTCGAAGGCGTTAGGTGGTCGGATATGGTCAGAACACAGACATCCAGGAACGGAACTATTTTTGACTATAAGAATATCAACAATTTTAGCCCTACCCAGAAAAATATGCTTTTCCCTATACCGACTATTGATCTGCAGACAAATCTGAAGCTAACACAAAACCCTGAATATTGATTAGCCCACGCAAGCAGGGGCGTTTTGCCCCTGTTTGTTTAAAGTTGAGTAATTTCAGAAAAGAATAGTAGTAAACAATAATCTATGAATCTAAAGACTGTCATAGTTCTTACAGTTTGTGTGGTAATATACTGCAAAGGGTATAGCCAAAAAGATAATACCGTTGACTATTCCTATTTCAAGGGTGGTAAATTATCAATTGTGCCATCCTCTCACCAGGACATTGCATGGATGAATACGCCTGCCAAATGTATTGAGTACAGAGACGAACACGTGATAACGCCTGCATTGCAGCGATTGGAAGAAAGCAGCGAATTCAGGTTTTCAGTAGAAAACGCGTTAAATTTATACGAATACATCCAAAGGCACCCAGACCGTTTGCCCGAAATTGCCAAATACACCAAAGAGGGACGCCTTGAATGGGGCGCTACATATAACCAGCCTTATGAAGGATTGTATGACGGCGAAGCGCTCATTCGGGAAGCATATTATGGTAAGAAGAAATTGCAGAAATTAATTCCGGGCGGAAAATTCATATGTGCCTGGTCTGAAGATGTGCCGGGAAGAACATTGCAGGGCCCGCAGATCTTTGCAAAAGCAGGCATAAAATATTTGCAGTTCAGCCGTTTTCAACCCGGCCTCTATAAATGGTACAGCCCGGATGGAAGTTTTATTACATGCTGGAGTCCCGGACAATACGATGATTTTGGTAATCCTGTTCTCAATGCGTCGTCAGAAAAAGAAAGAACAGCCGCATTCATAGAAAAACTCTCGCAGTTCAATAAATATTATGAGAAGCGATCGCTTCTCCCCAATTTTATCTATATCAACTCGCAGGATTTTGCACGTCCAATAAACTACGACCAGTATTTTAAAGACTGGAATGCCAATATCGGTAAAACGTCACTCCCTTATATCAACTATGCAACCGGCACGGAATCGCTGGAAGCCGCCTCAAATGGAAAAGGTGATATAGATTCCATAATGGGCGAACGCCCCAATGTGTGGATATACATTCACGGGCCAACACATGAAAAAGCGGTGAAGGCAGGAAGAAATGCTTCACGCTGGTTATCAGCCGCAGAAAAATTTGCCGCAATAGAAGGAACGCTGAACGGAAATTTTAATACCTATCCTCAAAAAGAATTCGATATTGCATGGCAACAGGCCATCTATCCTGATCATGGATGGGGTGGGGTGCATGGAGACATTACCGATAATATCTTCACAAAAAGTTATGAAGATGCAGCCGCTACCGGTGATTCCATTCTTAAGGCCAAAACCAAATCCATTGCTTCAAAAATAAAATTCAAGAGTATTGGTATCCCCATCGTGGTCTTTAATCCATTGTCGTGGGTGCGCACAGATCCTGTGGAATTTTCCATCAATACAGAAGGCATATACGCGGGCCAGTTTCAACTTGTAGATTCAGCAGGAAACGCCATAGACTATCAATTAATATCTTCTCCTTCTGCCGGTTCAAATTCGTCGCTGAGTTTTGTATTTGTTGCCAGCGCTGTTCCATCTGTGGGTTATAAAACCTATTATTTGATTCCGGGCAAATCAGGCGATCCGAAAGCACTGGAAAACAATTACGATAATCACATCATAGATTCTTGGTATTATAAAGTAGAACTGGCAAAGGGCGGGGTAAAATCTATTTTCGACAGGCAGCTTCAAACCGAATTGCTTAACGTAAATAAATTTCTCGGCGGTGAAGTGTTTTCATTGCAGTCGGTTGGCAATGATGCCGGGGAGTTTACAGATATACAACAACCCACAATGATTGGGTTCGAAAAAATGAGCCAGTACGCGCCGGATTGGGTGCTTGTTGAAAAGGGCGCCGTTCGCACCGTGGTTGAAACTGCACATCCGTGGAGAAATTGTACGGTAAGAGAAAGGCTCACTGTTTATACTACTATCAAGCGGATCGATTTTGATATAGAACTCATAGGATTTAATGGAGAACGTTCGCGCGAGTTCAGGGTGGCCTTTCCTTTAAATATGAACAATGCAAAAGTAAGTTACGAAGTTCCTATGGGAGTTGCTACAGTGGGAGAATCTGAATTGCCGATGGCGGCGGGTTTTTCAAAGCCGGAACAGGTTTATAGTACACCTTGTGCACAGGTGCATCCGCGTGAAGTGCAGGATTGGTTTGGTGCAGCAGATGATAAGGCCGCCGTTACCATTAGTTCAGACGTTGCTGCTTTTGATTGGGTTGATCCTACCAATCAGCCTTCTGCTTATCCTATTCTTCAGCCCATATTACTTGCAACACGCAGGAGTTGCAATGGTAGCATCACGGCTCCCTGGTATTTGCAAAGAGGCAATCATCATTTCAGTTTCTCTATTTCTTCAAGAGGTAATAGTTGGAAGGCGGGATGGAAAAACGGGAAACAGGGGGCCGAACCCATGATTGTATTGGTGGATCCTGCCAAATCTGTAACACCTTCATTGCCCGAACAATTTTCTTTTGCGGGTACAGACAAGGACAATATCATTATCTCCGCTATTAAAAAATGTGATGATGACGACCAACTGGTATTCCGTTGTTATGATTTATTGGGGCAAAATACCGTGGTGAACATGAGGTGGTTTAAAGGAATCAAATCACTCGCAAAAACAAATATCATTGAAGAAGAACCGAAAATTATTCCGGTGAGGGGTATTGATATGGATATAAAAATATCCGTGGGTAAATATAGTATTGAAACCTATAAAATGGTATCGGTTATGGGAAGCAAATAATGCAAGGGTAACATTCAACAATAGCAACATGAAATTGCACGGTAAATCATATGTAACGGCAATCAGCCTCACCGCGGGACTTGGAGGATTTCTTTTTGGATTCGATACCGCGGTAATATCGGGCGCTGTAAATTTTTTACGCGTGCAATTTCATTTGAATGCAATATCAGAGGGATGGCTCATGAGTTCTGCGCTCGCAGGCTGTGTGGCGGGGGCAGCGGTTTCGGGCTACCTGGCCGATAAGTTTGGCCGGAAGAAAATATTATTATCATCGGCCATACTATTTATCATATCTGCATTGGCTTGCGTGGTGGCAACAACACCTTCTTTTCTTGTAATTGCCCGCATCATAGGAGGAATTGGTGTGGGCTTTGCCGCCATGGTGGCGCCCATGTTTATCTCCGAA
>CALFNL010000015.1 GCA_937902875.1 uncultured Bacteroidota bacterium
ATTGGAATTGCTGGCTGTGGAACCAAACAGAGTAAATTGGTTCAGTCCTGAGGTATTAGCCGCAAAACCAGCTTTTCCCCAGCTTCCCCTGATTTTCAGGTCAGTAAGCCATGCCATGCTCCTTGCGAAATCTTCTTCTGTCACACGCCATGCCGCGCTGAACGCGGGAAAATTACCATACCTGGAATCTGGTCCAAATATTGAATTCCCGTCCCTTCTGAAGGTTGCGGAGAGCAGGTATTTATCCTTGTATCCATAATTCAACTGACCCAATAAGGAGAATTGGGATCCCTGTCCGGCAAAGCTGTAGTTGGATTGACCCGTAGGAGAGCCGTTAGAGAGCAGGCGGTAATTGGGATCATCCAGGAACAGGTTGATCCTGCTGCCTCCGACCTCCCTGTTATAATTTCCCAGGGCTTCCGTACCAACCAATAATTTTACGCTATGGTCATTGAAGAATATCTTCTTAAAATTGAGCGTATTTGTCCATGTATAATTCCTGCCAAATCCGCCTGATTCATTAAAGCTGTTGGATCCGTTATTTTCGGCATTTTCATATTGGTGGTATCCAAAATAATAGAAATAGTAATTATCAAAAGTTCCACCAAAGCTGGTCCTGGCAGTCAGGTATTGAGTGATATCTGCTTCAGCATATATATTGCCGAAAACTGATATATCATATCCTTTGTCATCCTGTGCCCTCAGGGCGTTAGCTACCGGGTTTTGCGCATTCCCTAAGCCTTGAGCCCTTGATCCGGCATAACCACCGCCTTCATCATATACAGGAATGATTGGTTGTTCGCGATACGTCATTCCAATATTGGTCTCACCCAAAATACCAGTTCTGGGATTGTCGCGATATGCCACCGCAAGATTCTCCCCAATCCTAATTGTATTCTTAATATTAAATTCCATGTTCAGCCTTGCGGTGTACCTCTTGAGATAGGTACCCAGGAAAGTGCCGTTCTGGTCCAGATAACCTAAGGAAAAAAGATACCTGCTCTTATCACTACCGCCGGAAGCAGTGAGTGTATGATTCATCTGGAACGCGGGTTTGAACAACTCGTGAAACCAGTCAGTTCCCTGCTGGTTGGCTTTGGCAATGATGTAAATGCTTCCCGCGCCATAATTATTGTTATACTTGGAAATATCAGCAGCCGGATCGTTGGGATCAGTTACTCCGTATTTATTTCCTGCTTCAATATAATAAGGTATGGTAGCTGTAGCACCGGAACCGTATTGCGGGTTATTGTGCGCAGCACCCGCAGTATTGGCAACCGCCAGATCATATAGATCGGCTCTTCCCTTGGTATCTAACAAGCCCCAGCCATCTTTGAGTGGCCTCTGTGTCCCAAAATAGGAATCATAAGTAACTATGGGCCTGCCGGCTCTCCCCTTCTTGGTAGTAATCACAATAACTCCGCTGGCGCCGCGTACACCATATATAGAGTACGAACCGGCATCTTTCAATACCTGGAGAGATTCAATATCTGCGGGATTCAATGAATTAATATCACCTTCAACCCCATCAATAATATACAATGGGTGTGTGTTTCCAAAATTACCATAACCCGCCAGGCTTATTTGAGCGCCTTCGCCCGGCTGGCCAGTGTTAATAACGTTTAAGCCTGCTACCCTGCCCTGCAGCATTTCTTCGGTTTGACCGGCAGGAACTGAGGTCAAATCTTTAGGTTTAACGATGGCAACGGACCCCGTGATTTCCTTCACCTTTTGCGCCGTGTAACCTGTTACCACAACTTCTTCGAGGTTGGTGGCGGTACTGGCCATACCAACACTCACGCTGGCCTGGTTACCCACCGTTACCGTTTGGGTCTTCATACCAACAAAAGAAATCGCAAGAACGTCGCCGTTCTTGGCTTCAATGGCAAAAGTTCCATCGGAGGCGGTAAGAGTAACTCTGTTAGTACCTCTTACTTCCACAGTGGCCCCGGCAACGGGTTGGCCTTCTGCATCCGTGACTTTTCCTGTAACTCTCTTTTGCTGGGAAAATACGATGCTGCTTATCAGCATCATCAATGCAAGGAAGCTCATCCTCGCAAGGATTGTTAGTTTTGGAGTCATAATAATGAGGAGGTTATTAAAGGGTTAACAAACGATTGTGCTAATTTAAAGAAATTTTAACGTAACCAACCAAAAAAATATTCCACAAATTCAAAAAAAACCTTTAGTTTTTCCAACATCACAGTGTAAGACATTAGAAAATCAAAAATCGCTGCCTGAATTCTTGAATTCCCCGCAACATGTGATTGTACTTAAATTTAAGAATGGCGGATACTCCCGAAACATTTGCTGGATCGATTTAGCTCCAAGCCGGCATTTCTGAAATCTGAATAGGAATATTATTCTACAACAAGGAAATTAATATTGCTGCTCCTTGCCTGTAGTTCCCATCCTGTCTTCGATAACATGCAGAATTTTATCCATCTCGACATTGGGATTGAACCAATTTATTGAAGGATCTTTTCGGAACCAGGTCAACTGCCTCCTGGCATATTGCCTGGTATTTTTTTTTATTTCACCAATGGCCTGATCGAGGCTGATGGCTCCGTCAAGGTATTTGAAAATTTCTTTGTAACCCACTGTTTGAAGCGCATTAAGTTCCCGATATTTCTGTAAAGACTCCACTTCTTCTACCAGGCCTCCCGCTATCATCGAGTCAACCCGATTGCTTATATTTTGATATAAGTGTTCCATGGGAAGTTCAAAGCCAATTTTTATTGTATGGAATGGCCTTGACTTTGGCAATCCCGAATGGAATTCGAGTATTGATTTTCCTGAAGTCCATTTCACTTCCAAGGCCCGCATCATTCTTTGCGGATTCATCATTTCACCTTCATCAAAGAAGAGAGTATCTTCCTTCTTCAGGGTTTCACGTAGCCAGTCCATTCCAAGATTCATATAGGCGTTTCTCACTTTTTCCCTGATCTGAATATCAACCTCGGGTAAAGCGTCAAGGCCCTCGCAAAAAGCTTTTATATAAAGCCCTGTTCCCCCTACCATTATTGCCATTGGATGTGTTGAAAAGATTTGTTCCGATGCTTCCAGCGCGTAATTTTCAAACAAGGAAACATTGACGTCTTGCTGTATGGAATGAGAATTGATGAAATAGTGCTTCACAAGCTGCAAGTCCTCAGAGCTCGGCTTGGCTACTCCAATATTCAATTCGCGGTAACACTGACGGGAATCGGCAGAGATGATCTCAGTTCCATAATTCATAGCCAGTCGTAAAGACCATGAAGTCTTGCCTACCGCGGTTGGGCCACATATAACGATGCAGGTATTGGGCAGAGTCATGAAAAATCAATGGTAAATAATATTCAGGCAATTCAAAATGCTATTGGCAGATGGCTTTGTGTAAGTCAATCCTATTAATATACTCAGGGGGCTTCACCCAATTCTTCTTTTCCTGCTTCCTCTTCTCCGAGTCCCAGGTCTTCTTCTTCGTCCCCACCCTCTTCACTGAACCCTTCAACCCCTTTGGTAAGGTCATATTTTTCCTCCACATCCACGAATCGATCTCCCAGCAGACTCTTGGTTCCATACTGACTGGGAGCTATGCCCTCTGTACGCATAGTAGCAGGGTAGCTCAGCTTGGGGTTTTCTTCCCTGGAAACGCTGATCAATTCCACAAGTAAGGTCCAGTTACTGGTTAAATCATAAACGAAAATAAATTTCTGATTGGGATCCTTTATTTCTGAACCAATA
>CALFNL010000016.1 GCA_937902875.1 uncultured Bacteroidota bacterium
ATTTGAAATCGGCTGATCGAACTGATGGCGTTCTTTTGAATACTTCAATGCCGCTTCATAAGCCCCTTTTGCAATTCCTACAGAAAGTGCCGCTATGGAAATTCTTCCGCCATCCAATACTTTCAGGGATTGTTTAAATCCTTCACCCACATTGCCCAGCCTGTTGCTGTCTGGTATCCTGCAATTGTCAAAAATCATTTCGGCGGTTTCACTCGCGCGCATGCCCAGCTTATTCTCTTTTTTGCCACCACTGAATCCCGGAGTTCCTCTCTCCACCACAAAAGCCGTAGCATTATTTTTTGTTCTCGGTTCGCCGGTGCGCGCTACTACTACTGCTACATTCCCCGTTTTACCGTGAGTGATCCAGCATTTGGTACCATTGATGATCCAATGATCACCATCTCTTACGGCCGTTGTCTTCATATTTGCCGCATCGCTGCCTGTATTTGCTTCCGTTAAACCCCAGGCGCCCAGCCATTCTCCGGTCGCCAGGCGGGATAGCCAATTCTTTTTTTGTTCCTCGTTGCCGAAATTCAAGATATGACCCGAACAAAGAGAACTATGTGCCGCCAGGCTAAGGCCAATAGACCCGCAAACTTTCGCGATCTCCTGTATCACGGCCACATATTCAAGATAACCCAGCCCTGCGCCTCCGTATGATTCGGGTATCAGTATTCCCATCAAACCCAGTTTTCCCATTTCCTTGAATACATGGAGAGGGAATTCCTGGCTCTCATCCCACTTCATTACATAGGGTCTGATATGTTGATTCGCAAAATCTCTTGCAGTCTGGCTCACCTGCTGCGTCAATTCATCCGTTTGAAAATCCATCGTCTTTTTGCTCTTATAACGCTGCAATATAGAAACTATTTCTTAAATACTAACAACTGTTAGCAAACTAATTTGGGAGCAAATAGCAGGCAGGATCAGAATTCAGGATTAGGCTAATACAAAATCCGCGTGTTCCCGGAGTATAACTTTTATTTGAATTTGATCCATTGGATATAGATAAACCAGAATACCTTCTTTTCTGGCAAATTTCATTGGAGACATATGGCCCAAGTTTAGGGAATGCGAATAAAAAACCGCCGATTGCCCGTTCTGCACAGACCCTCGGCGGCACATGTTATGCCGGCCCACCGGCGTTTGGATTTCTAATACAAATATAAATCAAAATACATGGTATAATGTTGGCATTACAGAATATGAAACCAATTTTTAAGATTGATTTTCTTCGATACAATTGTCTAGTACTGGATATTTATGGCTCTACATGCGGACAAATCCTATTAATTCCACGCCATAAAAATACTCCAGAGCTTATTGGACTCGTTGGTGTGAAAATCCAGATCGTTTAAGTATTTTCCTTCCCAAGAGTAAATTCTGGATATTCTATTCCTTAAAAATGAAGCTGTATCTCAGACAACATTTTATGCTGTGAATAATTTGAACATCTTCCTGCCCTCTGCATCATATATGTTCACTCATGTACGACTTCCACTAAAATATAGTGCTCCAGTTTCCGGTAAGTTTTCTCGTTTAACAGCATTACCTGCTGCAAATCTCCGATGTTTTTGAATTCACCATGCTGTCGGCGGTATTGCAGGAAGGCATTGGCAAGCCTATATCCAACATAAGGATGGGCGCGGAGCTCATCAAAGCCCGCTGTATTGATATTTAGTTTCCTAAGTTCCGTTGCAGGACAGCTAAGCCTTTCCCTGATTTTCTGAAAAACCGAATCTGCTAATCCAAAGGTCTCTGCCACCTGCTCAATGGAATAGAATCCTCCCAGTTTATTTCGGAAATTGATGATACGATTCGCCAGTTTGCTGCCAATGCCAGGCAGGGCGATCCAGTCGCTCGTATCGGCTTCGTTGATATTGATGATTTTGACCTTCGTCATTTTGCCCGATTCAAATTTTCCCATTTTAGTTGGCGGCGACGCCATTTTTCCCCTTGCCCTATTTTCAATCCTCACGTAGGGGTATAAGCGCTCATAATCTTTCCTGCTTATGCCATATATCTTACTCAGGTCCTCCGCTTTGTAAAATC
>CALFNL010000017.1 GCA_937902875.1 uncultured Bacteroidota bacterium
CCGATGTAGATCGACTTGTGGAGATGAAGGCGAATATCCGGGATTTGAGGAAAATCCCTTTTCAGCAATTGACAAGCCTTAATGCATAAATTTTCTTTGGTGTCTACTGGAATCTCGGATCCTGAACCTGAAAAATGAATCCCCCCTATGGAATAGGTGGCCCCCTGTTTCTGTTCCGGTCCCTTCCACTCCAATATTTCGAGTGCATCCCGTATTTGCAATGGGTAAAAAACGGTTTCCAGATCGTGATAACCGTCTTTTCTCTTGCGAACGATATGAAGTCCGAGGTTTATTTTACAATTGGGAAAAACAAGCACCAGGAAGTGAGATTTATCACACGAAATACATCAATTTTAGCGAATGAAAAAAATCCTTGAAGCAACAGCGCTTGTGGGATTGCGCCATTTCGCTTCGGATCACCTGCCTTTCTTGCGATTATTGATCTCATCGCGAATGGCGATAGCGCGGATATAGTCTTCCTGCTCCAGCACTTCACCCAGGAGCTGATTCAAATCTTCCAGGCTCATAGCCTTCAGATCTTCCCTGGTGCCGGCAGTTTCCTTTACCGTTTCTCCTTCTTCCTTTTTCTTTTTCCCGGTTTCTTCCATGAGGATGCCGGCGCTGTCGAGTATGTGTTCGTAGGTATAGATCGGGCATCCGAAGCGAACGGCAAGCGCCAGCGCATCGGATGTGCGGGAATCTATTTCCACCGTATCGTGCTCATTACTGCAGAGAAGCTTGGAATAAAAAATGCCTTCCTGGAGATCGCAAATGATCACTTCATGCAATTCAATATTGAAGGCCATCATAAAATTCTTCATCAGGTCGTGTGTGAGCGGGCGGCTCGGCTGCATTCTCTCCAAAGCCACGGCGATGGCCTGCGCTTCAAAGCCCCCAATCACGATGGGCAGGCGCCTCAAACCATTCACTTCACCCAATACCACGGCATAGGAATGTGTCTGGGTAATACTATGAGATAAGGCCACTATTTCCAATTCTATTTTCTTCATAATCGTTACGAATGTACATGAATTTTGGAACACGAATTACGTGATTATTCATAAAATAAAAAAACCGCAGGATAGCCTGCGGTTCAATCAAAAGCTGCGTTTTCTCATGTTATGCCTTTCAGCTTTTTGACTTCTTGCGTTAGTTTGGGCACCACCTCAAAAGCATCTCCTACAATGCCATAATCTGCTGCTTTAAAGAAGGGCGCTTCAGGATCTTTGTTGATCACTACAATTACTTTACTGCGGTTTACACCGGCAAGGTGTTGAATGGCCCCTGAAATTCCGATAGCTACATAAAGATTGGGTGCAATAGCCAACCCTGTTTGTCCAACATGCTCATGATGAGGTCTCCAATTAGCATCGGCAACGGGCCTGCTGCATGCGGTTGCGGCACCCAATGCCTTGGCCAGATCTTCGAGTATGCCCCAGTTTTCGGGCCCCTTCAATCCGCGTCCTCCACTTACTACTATTTCTGCTTCACTCAATGGAATTTCCCCTTTCACTTTATTCACGGCCGTTATTTTCACCCTGCCAGCCTCGAGCTTTAGATTAATCGCAACAACTTCTGCCTTGTTTCCGCCTGTCTGTACCGGAAATGAATTGGGATTCAAAGAAATAATCTTGATATCAGTTGCCAGGCCTACATCGGCAAAGGCCTTTCCGGAAAACACATTTTTCCTGACCACAAAACCATTGGATATGTTAGGCAAGGCAATCGCGCCCGCTACCAAACCGGCTTTTAACCTTGCAGATAATCGGGGTGCAATGGACTTTCCATCCACATTATTCGGGAACACAATTACCTTGGCCCCTGTATTTTCCACGGCCTGCGCGATGGCACGAGTGAAGACCTGGGAGTCAAAATGGTCTAATATTTCATTACCCGCATGGTGAATCTTTTTCACACCATATCTACCCAATGCCGGCAGGTCTTCCTTAATCGATCCCAATAAAAGGCCTTCGGCGCTGGTTCCCAATAGTTCTGCCAATTTAGCGCCATAACTCATGGCTTCCAGCGATGCTTTTTTCACATGGCCTTCTGATTGATCTATGAATATGAGTACACTCATAATTGCAGCTTTCACTCATTGCACCGGAAAAGATCCCGGTTTATGAGCCATTAATATTATCTGATTTGGTAATTCCATTTGATAGTTCCTGATATTCATTCCACAATATCACAATATTGTTCAAATCACTTTAGCTTCTTCGTGCAGGAGTCTCACCAGTTCAGCCGGATTGTCTGCAGGCACCAGCTTCACTCCTGCTTTGGGAGGCGGCAATTCAAATCTCACAATGGCAGTGAGCGTGTCTGCTGGAACTGCTTCCACTACTTTCAGCGGTTTGGTCCGTGCCGCCATAATGCCCCGCATATTTGGAATCCGGGCTTCGGCAACCCCTTTCTGACAACTAACTACCAACGGTAAGCTAAGTTCACAAATCTCTTCGCCCCCTTCTATTTCCCTTGAAACCGTGGCCGCATTTCCATTCAAATCAAATTTCGTGGCCATGGCGATATAGGGCAAATCCAGTAATTCTGATAACATGCCTCCTATGGCGGCTCCGTTATAATCAATCGTTTCCCTGCCAGTGAAGATCAGGTCATATCCCCCTCCTTTGGCCACTGAAGCTATCTGCGAAGCCACATAAAAACTGTCCTGGCTATCGGCATTCACGCGAATGGCTTCATCTCCGCCCAGGGCCAGGGCCTTACGAATAATGGGTTCCGAATCGGCCAGGCCTACCGTTACCAGGTGAAGGATAATGGAAGGATCTTTTTCCTTCAATTCAATGGCTCTCACAAGCGCATACCATTCATCATAGGGATTAATGATCCACTGCACCCCGTCAGTAGCGAATTTCGTATTGTTATCGGTGAAGGCTATTTTTGCCGTGGTGTCAGGTGTCTTGCTGATGCAGACGAGAATTTTCATGAACTTTAGTTTTATTTCATAGTCTAAACCCCTGAAGGCAATAAGGTTGTTTATGCAACCAATATAGACAGCAAATATAAAGCGGGAAAAGTTCATACATTAATTATTTTTTAAAATATTATTGGGTTCATGGACAGGATAGAGCGGATCATGGAATTGCTGAAGATCAGTCCGGAAGACAATTTTCTACAGCATGCCCTCGCCCTGGAAAATATCAAGCTTGGCCGGGATTCGCAGGCCCGAAACTTATTTGAAGAAATCCTAAACAGAGATCCCGGCTATATTGGTTCCTATTATCACCTCGGTAAATTATTGGAGAGAAATGCTGAGCCCCAACTGGCCCTCGCATGGTATGAACGTGGAATAGAAGCCGCTAAAAATGCGGGCGATCAGCATGCTTTGCAGGAGCTGCAGGCGGCTCATGAAGAATTGGCAGATTGATTCATTCTATACCCAGCAAAACATTCAATTTGATGTCACTCCCAGAAAAGTTTATGCAGTATATCAGCACAGAGTCCCTGTTTAATCATGGGGACAAACTGATCCTTGCCGTGAGCGGTGGAGTGGATTCCGTGGTACTTTGCGAACTATGCCATGTGGCGGGTTATTCATTCATAATAGCCCATTGCAATTTCCAGCTACGTGGAGAAGAAAGCGGCAGGGACGAAATGTTCGTGCGAGGTCTCGCAAACAAATATGATGTGCCCCTTCTTGTAAAACATTTCGATACCGAAAAATATGCGCTACTGCATCGGGTATCCATTCAGGTGGCCGCGAGGGAATTGCGTTACGGCTGGTTCGCCGAACTGC
>CALFNL010000018.1 GCA_937902875.1 uncultured Bacteroidota bacterium
TTTCCATCAACTTGATTCGGTTCTGAATATGGCTAAACAAATTGATGCCCTGGTCTTCATTGACGTGCAGGTTGCCTTGAGCAATTTGCAGGAAGAAATCCCTGAATTCGAGCAGTACCTGGCTCTTCCCAACGTACATCTTGGCATTGACCCTGAATTCTCGATGAAGACCGGGAAAAAACCAGGGTCTGTGATAGGAACTTTTGATGCGGCCGATATCAATTATGTAACTCAATACCTCGCCGGCATTGTAAAAAAACATGACCTCCCTCCAAAGATTTTAGTGGTGCACCGTTTTACCCAGGGCATGGTGACCAATTACAAACAAATCACCACGAGACCCGAAGTGCAAATAGTGATGGATATGGATGGCTGGGGATTTCCTGCCAAAAAAGTAAGCACCGACAGGAGTTTTATTTATAGGGAACCGGTTCAGTTCACTGGATTCAAACTATTCTACAAGAATGATATTAAGTCGGGCCAGCCTATCATGACCCCCGAACAGGTATTGAAATTGAAGCCACAGCCCATTTACATACAATACCAATAGGGTTGTCTTAAAAGTGACTTCCAAGTTTGCGGACATTATTGACTTAATAACAGTCCGGATTAAACGTAATCTGCCATTGCCGGCGGAACACCCGCGAATTATGCCTCCTTTTTCCGGAAAAAGGAATCAAGGGAAAGCGGACCACCACCTTCAAACAGGAAAAATATCAGTAGTGCCAGGATTACCAGCGAAAGGGTCAGTTCTGACTCTGCCGCGAAAAGGCCTTTGGATGCATTTACAAAAATCACCGCGCCCACCAGGATGGGTATTTGCAGGGCAACGGCCAAGCGGGTAAACAAGCCGATAATGATCATGAATCCCCCAATGAGGTGGAGCCAGACAATTAAGAAGCCAAGCCAGAGCGCCCGCCTCCCAAGGAAACTTCCAGAGATCGCATTTTCCAGCGCCACCGAATTGCTCAAAAAGCTGATCCCCTTGATAAACAAACAAATTCCAAGGGTCACCCGCAGAAACACGAGCCATTTAGGATGATGGGTAACACTCCAATGATCCACTCGGTGTAAGATTCCCATGGCTTAGAATTTTATGGTGTAGAAAAAAATGCTCAATACAAAATTAAATAATCACCTGGCCCATTGCAAGAGCTATTTTACCAGCGGAATTTGTTAACGACATGCACAAACTGTCCCGCCCGGATTCTTATGGGTCCCTGACCAAAAGCAAGTTCTTACCTTCGTGAATTGTAAAAGATTCTGATAAATTAAATTTATGCTGATATTCAAAGAACTGAGCTTCGATTCAGCGCATTTTCTGCCGAATGTTGCCAAAGATCACAAATGCAGGAATATGCATGGCCACACTTATCGTTTGAAGATTTTTCTGGAGGGAGATCCTGATCAACACCTTGGCTGGGTAATGGATTTCGCGGTACTGAAGAAAATCATGCAACCGGTCCTGGACAGGTTGGACCATCAGGTGATGAATGAAGTGCCGGGACTGGAAAACCCAACTTGTGAACATATCACCATTTGGCTTTGGAATCAATTAAAGCCATTGCTTCCAAAATTATCCAGGATTGAACTGCATGAAACTGCCAGTTCGGGGGCCGTTTACGAAGGGAAATGATTTCCCCTGACCAACGACGTTGATTTTTGATCAATTATATTCGGGTTCTCTGGGGACATATTTCTCTTCGGCAGAGGTGTTATTTTGCTGTATTTTGCTCGCAATTTTACAGATCCAGGGTTCGAAGGTTCAATGCTGCTTTACTTCGAGGCCAAATGACTGGTGATCAGGTAATAAATCATCAGGATCACAATGAGAATCAGGATCGTTGCCACCACCGGGATGAGCAGGTCGGGTAAGCCTCGCTTCAGCATTTTCCTTCTCTTGTTGGAAAGTTTTTTCACCAGGTGCCTGTTAAGCTCATTCAATACCACTGGCAGTTCCTCCTTGTTCCTGATTTGCTCCAGCCCTTCGGCGGCGTCATTCATGAATTCAGAGCCCGCCAGTAATTTTTCTATTTCATGGCTTTCGGCTGCAGAAAGCTTTCCCTGCAGGTAATCCAATAGTTTCTGCTGGTCTACCTGACCCGAACCGGATAATATTTCAAACAATTTTTCGTCCATGGATGGATTTCATTCCTGGTATTTGTTTGTGCATTTCCACGGTGCACCCGCACTTCGGGAAAGCTATTCATATTTGGTTTTCATAAAGGCATTGATTGCAATACAAGCTCATCCGCCTTCTTCCTTCAATTTTTTTTCCAGACTTATTTTCAAGTTACGTTTTCCATTTTGAATACAACTTTTTACCTGCATTGGGGAGAGCCCGCTGATCTCGGCAATTTCCTGGTAAGACCGGTTTTCGAGGTAGAAAAGAGTGATACATTGTTTCTGTTCCGGGTTCAATTCGTTCAGTGCCTCTGCCAGTAAATTGAGTGTTCTTTCTTTATGAAGATGGTTCAACCGGATCCCTTCTTCTTCGGGTTCCACGGTCGCCATTCTTTCCCTTATTTCCAAAGTAGCCTTCCCCTTATCCCTGAGTTTCATAAGGCAGTGGTTGCGGGCCACCATATATAGCCAGCTCTTGAAATAGTCAACTTTGTATTTTTGTAATTCAGTGATCGCCTTGAGAAAGATCTGTTGTACGGCATCTTTTGCTTCATCTTCATTCCTTAGGTATTTCATACATACTCCATATAGCAGCAAAGTATAGCGTTGGAGTAATATGCCGAGCCATTCATTGTTCCCGTCCTGGTAAAAGCGTTCCAGGATTTCGGCGTCAGTCATATGAGACAACCATGTTGAATTCACATTTACAAAATATAAATTTTATCAAACTAAGATGCGTAAGCGTCGAAATTACATAAATTGAATCTTAATTTTTGGCGAGTATGGACTATTTGATTTGTTGTGTGCCTGTGAGCCCCTTACGTGCAAAACCAATGCATGAATCCGAAATGGTCAGCCAGCTTGTTTTCGGAGAATGCGCGGAGCTGCTTCAGGTTTTGGAAGATGATTGGTTGCAAATCCGCTGCCGGGATGATGGGTATCTGGGATTTTGCCAGGCAACACAGATGTTGTCAATAGAGAAAAAACTTTATGACAGCCCCTATAGAGACCTGGTGCAGGACTGGTCTGCCTCACTGCAATGGGATGGAAATAGTATTCATGTGCCCATGGGTAGTGTTCTAACCGGCATGGAGAATGGGTCTGTCTGTTGGGGAGATCATGAATTGATATCAATGGCCAATCTCTGGAGATCCTCAGACGCCGCCAGGAGTGAGGAAAACATCAGGTGGTTTCTATCGCAATATTTCAATACGGCATACACTTGGGGCGGCAGAACCGTGTTCGGCGTAGATTGTAGCGGATTGACGCAAATGCTTTACCGGTTCTTGAATATTTCTTTACCAAGAGACGCGTCACAACAGGCTATAGTAGGCGAAGAACCGGGATTTCTCAGCCAGGCCCGCTGCGGCGATCTTGCATTCTTCAACGATGAATCGGGCAAGATAGTACATGTAGGTGTGCTGCTTAACGAAGCTGAGATCGTTCACGCTTCCGGTAAGGTGAGGATGGACAAGATTGACAGCCAGGGTATCATTCACAGCGATACAGGGCGCCGCATGTATGGTCTCAGGCTTATTAAACGCTATTTTTGAAACTATTTCTTTTCAAAAAACAACATTTTCGCGGCCAGGATCATGATCACTATTGCAAATACTTTCCTCAATTTATCCTGGGGCAGATTCAGTGAAATCCTGCTGCCCAGGTATGCCCCCAGAATGAAGGCGACGCTCATAACAGCTACCACCTTGAGGTCAATGAAGCCCTTCTTGTAGTAGTTAAGTACAGCCAATATGCCAATTGGCAGCAGTAACAGACCCAGGGAAGCTCCCTGAGCCTCGTGTTGATTGAAGCCCAGGAAATATACGAGTGCAGGCACGATGATAATTCCTCCTCCCACCCCCACCAAACCGCTCAGTACTCCCGCGGCCAACCCGATTATGAGCAACAAAA
>CALFNL010000019.1 GCA_937902875.1 uncultured Bacteroidota bacterium
GGAAATTATCTGGAAATATTCTCAGAAACCCTGAACTCATAAAAGCAGACCCGGCCTCTTCCGCTGCCGGCACCGTGCACCAATCCATATATTTCGTGGGAAAGACGGATAAGAGATCCCTGCTGATTCATTTGCTGGGTGACCATGAAATTCAAACGGCATTGGTTTTTACGAGAACCAAACACGGAGCCGACAAAGTGGCCAAAGACCTTACCCGGTCTGGCATACGTGCTGAAGCAATCCACGGAAATAAATCTCAGAATGCCAGGGAGAGAGCCTTGGGCAATTTTAAGTTAAGGCACACGCGAGTACTCGTGGCTACTGATATTGCCGCGCGCGGTATCGACATAAAAGAACTTTCCTGTGTTATCAATTACGAACTTCCCAATGTTGCGGAAACGTATATACACAGAATAGGACGTACAGGACGTGCCGGATCTGCCGGCAGGGCGATTTCATTTTGTGACGCCGAAGAGAAAGCCTATCTTAAGGATATTCAGCGTTTGCTGGGATCGCTGATTCCGGTAGTGACTGATCATGAATTCGCGGCGCCCCAAAGAAATGTGCACCAGTTGCCTGCCACTAAAGTGACGAGGCTGCCCGAACACAAACCCAGGACCAGGTTTATACCGGGTCATTTACAGGTACAAAAGAAGACCATTGTAAACAATGAATTCCGTACCGCTAACTAAAATCATTCTACATGACCATTGAACAAATCGTAAAATTCCTGACCAATCACCCGGATGATATCAATAAGCCGGTTAAGATTTCCTTTAAGACCAGAAACACCCTGGAAGGCCTTTTCATCAGGACGGTTGACTTTGACGAATTAAAATCGAAGAATTTCTGGAGGATCGTTACTCCGTCAAATATGGAGAACTACAAGAAGACCAAGGATTCCAGACTGGCGAAATTGTTTCATGGTGTGGAGTTCACAAAATTGTCATCTAAATAGAACGGGCTCTGATTGCCGGAGCCCGGCATGGGGCTTGCAACAGAGTTTTTTGCTGGCGCCCTTTGCCGCCTGGCAAATCATAATCCCCTTCTTTCTCCTGGTTAAATCAATTGCTGCTGAATTCATAACATGTATTAGAGGAAATGCGGCCATAAAACCGTAGATTTACAACTTGAGTAGTCGGTTTCATTGCGACGCATTATTCTACAAGCCCCTCCTGTTTCTTGCACTTGTGGGTTCATACACTAAAAATCAAATTATGAACATTTATGTCAGTAATCTTAACGCGGAGGTGAATGAAAAGCAACTGCGTCAGCTTTTCGCTCCATTTGGTAGTGTGGATTCAGTGAAAATCGTTACTGATTTTCAAACCGGCTTGTCAAAGGGATTTGGTTTTGTTGAAATGACCGAGCGTGCGGATGGAGTAGCCGCTATGAAGAAACTCGACAATCTTGATTTCATGAACGCGGTTATTAATGTAACCGAGGCAACACCCAGGCCCGTTTCAGAAACTATCGACGGTCCGGAAAAGGATCAGGGCAATCATTCCCGCAATAGCAGCTTCAGGCGAAGACATTAGCGAGGGATGGAATTCTATTTGCAGAAAATATGGATTGAATCTCCCGGATCTGCTCATCACCGGTTCTATTTCCATTTCCTGAGTTTATCGTGCTCAAATATTGCAGGATCCAGTTCCATATTTGCTTTGCAGTCATGATAAGTCTCCACCTGCACGAGCTTGCCGTTGATATAAAAAGCCACCCTGGTCTCCGTCCAGCCTCCTCCCAATTTGATATGGTTCTCAAAAAGGCCTTCTTCTTTTCTGGTTTCCGTTAATGTGATCATACGCACGAGATAAAGATTTTCCTTGTCAATCCACAATTGATTGGAAGTATCATTTCCTTTGCCAGCGCCTATCACATATACGGGTCTCCCTTTCCATATATCCTCATGAGACTGATCTAAATCAAAGCCCAGTTCTTTCATTTTCGAAACTGCCTGATCAAACGGGTAGAAATACATGCCACCCAGTAGGAAGGTGAGGTCATTTGCATCCTTTCTCTTGGCTCTCAATTTCCCATTCCTGAATATAAACGCGGAATCACCTTTATAAATAACCGAATTGCCACTGTCGGAAGGGCCAAAATCAATCCTGAATTTGTCGGGGAATATCAAAGCTTCATACCAGGTTTGAGTCTGCAGCAAACTGTCATTCTGGTACATTTCTGTTTTTTGATTGAATGTGAGTGTGCGATACCATTTGCCGGCATAACGGTCATGCATCATCTTCAGGATTTCCTTTCCTCCCGAATCCGCGGGCAGCAATCCGGAAAAACTCAGGCCCAGCAGCAGCAATAAAGATTTAAATAGCATGGCTGATTAAGTTTATTGTGATGTGAATTTGCAGGGATCATTATTTTTGAAAATTAATATTCTTCCCTTGATTTCTGGCGAAGCAACGGCAAACTAATAAAACTAACGCGCATTCCATTGGAATTTCCTGATGCCGATCCCGGCCAGCACAATGGTGTAGAGGATCGTCATGAGCAGTGCCCAGGTGGTGGTGGAAGTCCATGTAGCCGGTTCCATACTCGCGGAAAGAATCGTCTTCACCGTTCCGTAAGGTGACCAATGGACCGCGGTTCCTATTTCCTTGCCAAGCACACCCAATTCACCAAACATGCCAACCATTATGAATACGAAATAAACAAGCCTGCTGGTGGAGTTGACCGTTTCTGGATTGCGGATCAGTCCCACTATCACCTGCCCCAGGCTAAGGTACAAGGCGCCGCCAATCAGGGCAGCCAGGAAACTGAATACATATCCGGTTGGAGAAATGGTGATCTTGTCAAAATAATATCCTCCCACAAATACGGCTATTGTTACCAGCAACACCATCGCCAGTTGCACGATCAGCCTGCTGGCCATGATGGTCCAGGATGGAAGTGGAGCAACGCGCAGTCTTTGGAATACCGCTTTTTCCCTGTCGCGTGCAACGGAATTTGAATAACCCATGAGGCCGATGGCCACCAGTCCGATAGTAATGCAATTGGATAGTGCAAAGGGCCCTCCCATTTTATCTACAATACCCTTCCATGAAATGAGAACGATCACCGGCACCAACAGTATCAGGATCAGGGAACGGCGGTTACGCCATTGCGTGATCAGATCGGCCCTGAGCAATGATTTCATTACAGTGGAAGTGGCGGGTATGGTAATTTGCATTTCCGGCAGTTTTATTTTTATGAACGAATGGACCTTCCCGTTAGCCCTATGAATACATCTTCCAGGGTGATCTTTCCTCTTCTGGATGCGCTGATTACTTCGGGATCGTCCCTGTGTTTTTCTATCAGGGCCTGCGGTGTATCTATGGCGATGATTCTGCCGTGGTCAACGATGCCGATCCGGTCGCATACCGATTCGGCTTCCTCCATGGAATGCGTGGTGAGCAATAATCCATGCCCTTTTTCGCGCATCGCTTCCATCCTTTCCCAAAGCTTGCGACGGGATTGCGGATCCAATCCCGTTGTAGGTTCGTCGAGGAGTACCAGCCTGGGCTCGTGAATGATTGCTATCACCAATGATACTCTCTGTTGCTGACCGCCGCTGAGTTGCCCGAACCTCCTGGATTCTGCGCCCTCGAGGCTTATATCTTTCATGATGCCAGAGATCCTTTCTTTTGACATAGGCACCCCGTAAATTCCGGCATAGAGTTGCAATATCTCCAATACGGTGAGCTCCGATTGAAAACTAGTGGCCTGCAATTGCACGCCCAGTACCGCGCGAACATGTAATGGATTCCTGGCGGAATCAAATCCGGCCACCATGATCCTTCCCGACTGAGGCTTCAATAGCCCCTCTATAGCGCTGAGGGTGCTCGTTTTGCCCGCCCCGTTAGGCCCAAGCAAACCGAAGATCTCCCCTGGCTTAACGGCAAAGGAAACATCCCGGACCGCTTGAAAAGATCCATAAAATATATTCAGGCCGGTAACCTCAAGAATAGGTTGATCCTGGTAGTCAATCATTGTGGCAGAATTGTATTGTGCGTTTTGGGGCATCATGGAATGGCGCAACAATATTAATGTTCTCTTCTCAGGTTGCAAACTCACAATAGGCAATTTTATATATATGGCAGGTGAATGCCGGAAAATTGACGGTAAAGCCTGCCTGCATAGCTGCCAAATGGCCCCGGGGATATGATTATGTAAATGCCTGTTATTAAACCAAAGTGGGGCTGACAAAAGTCATTGGCATTTGTAACCATCATCATAATCAGTATCAAACCCGGAGCTTAGTTTTGATTATGTGTGATCAAGCCAGATATGGTCTTAACCAATTTCAATCATTCTAAAATTAAAATGTTGCCATGAAAAGGATACTGATGGTTTGTGATGGAAAGCAGTTGCCCCAGGGCGCATTTCCATTATTGAAAATGTTGCAGCAATCAGAACCTGTTACCGTGAGGGCGCTGTTCTTCACGAGGGTTGACTATGACAAGCTCATTGCGGTGGGTTATTCACCATCCATTGAACCTTATATGCAGGTGGAAAAGGAAGAGCGGCTTGAGGTGCAACAAGGCCGGGAAAAGTTCATTCAATTATGCGAATCTCATCATATACCTTTTGAAGTGCAGGATGAGGGACGCGAATGGGATAGAGCAGTTTTGGCCAGGGAATCGCGATTCGCCGACCTGATGCTGATAAGCGCCCAGTCCTTTGCCATCAACATGGGAGAGGAGCAGCCCAATCCATTTACCATGGAAGCACTTCGCTCGGCCGAATGCCCCGCGATCCTGATACCTGAATCCTTTACCGGGTTCAAAAAAATAGTTGTGGCTTACGATGGTGGAAAAGAATGCATGTATGCCCTCAGGCAATTCTGCTACCTGTTTCCTCAATTTACCGAGTTTCCTACGGAAATCATTTATGTGAAGAATGAGAAAGATGAACATGTGCCCGAAATCGAATTGCTGAAAAGATATTCCCGAATGAAGTTCAGCAGTAGCAATATAGAAAAACTGCATTTTGATCCTTCAAAATATTTCGCGGAATGGTTGAGGGAGCAGGAAGACATATTCCTGATCAGCGGGTCCTTTGGCAGGTCGGGCTTTTCAAATGCCATCAGGTCGAGTTTTGTTACTGACGTAATCCATGAGCACGTTGCGCCGGTTTTCGTGGCACACTCCAATTGAGTTTGAGCCGGATTCTGTTAATATGCTAACTTGGTCTGCATTACAAAATGGATCAAAGCAAAGAACTTCCCTATTGGAGCAGGCATGTGGATGACCTGTTAAGTTCGCTGGATTCGGCACCCGAAGGTATTTCCAATGAGGAAGCCGCAGAAAGGTTGCGCAAATTCGGTCTCAATACTCTCAAAGCAACTGAGCAAAGGGATGGAATGTTGCTTTTCCTGCGGCAATTCGCCAATCCTATCACATTGATCCTGATTGCCGCGGCCATTCTTTCATTTTTCCTGGGCCAGCGTACCGATTCTCTCATCATTATCTTCATTATTTTCATCAGTGCTTTTTTGGGATTCATCCAGGAAAAAGGGGCTGCGAATGCATTGAGCCATCTGATGAAATTAGTACAGGTGAACTGCACAGTACTGCGGGATGGAAAAGAAGAAGACATTCCCATGCAACAGACGGTTCCGGGTGATATTGTATTACTGAATGCCGGCGATACCGTACCCGGGGATTGCCGTATGCTGGAATCCCGTGACCTCTATGCCAACGAAGCCGCGCTTACAGGAGAAACCTTCCCCGCCGAAAAAAAATGCTCTGAGTTACCGGCAAATGCCACCCTTGCGGAAAAATGCAATACACTTTTCATGGGAACCCATGTTGTGAGTGGTACGGCCAAGGCAGTCGTTGTGAATACGGGAACTGCTACAGAATTCGGAGCCATTTCCCAGCGCCTCAGGCATCCGCAGCCGGAAACGGAATTTGAAAAAGGCATACACCGCTTTGGTTTCCTCCTCATGGAGCTGACTCTATTGCTGGTGGTAATCATTTTTTCCATCAATATATCCCTGCACAAACCCTTGCTCGATTCTTTCTTGTTTTCACTCGCCATAGCAGTGGGCCTCACTCCTCAATTATTGCCGGCCATCATCAGCATCAACCTGGCCAGGGGCGCCTCCCAGATGGCCAAAGAAAATGTGATCGTTAAGAAACTTTCTGCGATTGAGAATTTCGGGAGTATGGATGTTTTGTGTTCAGACAAGACAGGAACCATCACCGAAGGCAGGGTTGTGCTGGAAAAGACATTGGACTATCTCGGCAATGAAAATGAAAAAGTTTTCAGGCTGGCATACCTTAACGCGTTCTTCGAATCCGGATTTACCAATCCTATTGACGAAGCCATCAGGAATTTTGGCAAACCCGATATCGGGGGAATTGTAAAGAAAGACGAATTGCCTTATGATTTCATCAGGAAACGTCTCAGCATCATGGTATCCGAAGGTAGAGAAAACACCATTATAACAAAAGGCGCATTCGACCGGATACTGGAGGTTTGCAGCCATGTAGAAGATGGTTCGGGTAAATTAGTCCCTTTGCCGGATGTGGAGGATGTGCTGCGGGGCCATTTTACGGAACTGAGCCAGGAAGGTTATCGTGTGCTGGGAATTGCCTGTAAAAAAGCCACAGACATCTCCAAAGGGCTTTCAAAAGACGATGAAACGGAAATGGTTTTCATGGGGATGTTATTATTTACGGACCCGCCCAAAAAAGACGTGAAGGCCACGCTGCAGGATTTGAAGGCCCTGGGCATTACTCTGAAAATCATCACAGGCGACAATGCGCTCGTGGCAGCGCACGTGAGCAGGCAGGTGGGGCTGGAAAATCCGGTGCTCATAACCGGAGCAGAGATCCGTGAAATGAGTTCGGAAGCATTGGTTCTGCAGGCATATAAGGCCGATGTATTTGCAGCCGTAGAACCCAATCAGAAGGAGAGGATATTAATGGCACTCAGAAAAGCCGGAAGCACCGTAGGCTTCATTGGCGATGGCATCAATGACGCGCCGGCCCTGCACGCGGCCGATGTGGGAATTTCTGTTAGTACTGCCGTTGATGTGGCAAAGGAAGCGGCCGACATAGTATTGCTGGGAAATGACCTCAGAGTGCTGATCAATGGCGTGCGGGAAGGACGGAAAACTTTCGCCAATACGCTCAAATATATTTTCATGGCTACCAGCGCGAATTTCGGGAATATGTTCAGCATGGCGGGTCTCTCCCTTTTTCTTCCCTTTCTGCCTCTTTTACCCAAACAGGTTCTGCTTACCAACCTGCTCACCGATATACCCGAAATGACAATCGCAACCGATAAAGTAGATTTGGAGATGATCGCAAAGCCACGAAAAATGAATATCGGCTTCATCAGAAAATTCATGATTGTTTTTGGTCTCGCCAGTTCCATTTTCGACTATCTCACCTTTGGTGTGCTGCTTTATATATTGAAGGCGGGGCCTGACGAATTCCGAACGGGTTGGTTGGTGGAATCTGTGATATCGGCTTCGCTGATTGTTCTGGTGATCCGCAGTTCCCAGCCCTTTTACAGAAGCCGTCCCGGAAAATGGCTGTTGGTCGCAACCTTCCTGATGATTGCCATCACCCTGCTGCTTCCCTATTCGCCAATCGCCATAAAAATGGGGATGGTGCCCTTGCCCGCCCGTTTTTATCCCTGGTTGGGCGGTATAATCATCTTCTATATTGCCACGGCCGAATTGTTGAAAAAAATATTTTATAAGATGTTGAAACAAGGTTGACGAAGGATATCTGAGTTCTATCAAGATATCAAATGATCCAAATCACG
The DNA here is from genome assembly GCA_937902875.1 of uncultured Bacteroidota bacterium. Classification (GTDB taxonomy): domain Bacteria; phylum Bacteroidota; class Bacteroidia; order Chitinophagales; family Chitinophagaceae; genus PSRI01. The sequence continues at coordinate 7,777 of CALFNL010000019.1, forward strand.
ATTTACAGTAACCATGCTGATTAGCTTTGTATTGTATAAATGGAAGTCATGAAGCTACTCACAGCATCCCGGGAATCCAGCCTCACCAGAAAAAGCAGTCAGTTGGCCTGCATTTCAATCATTGCGTCATTTGAGCCCAAAATGGCTCCTGTTCAGCAATTGAAATCGCACCTGAAAAAACTGCAGGACTCTGTTGAAAACGAATTGCTGCTTAGTTATGGCGTGGAAAAGGCAATGCCTGTTCTTGAGAATCTTCAGGGCCTGATATCTCATCTTGACTATACTACTCACAGGAAGTCAGTGGCTATTTTTGTTTCTGCTGAAACATCAAGGGTATTGTATCCTGATTTTGAAGTGGAAGAGAAAGTAGTGATAGGTGAGAACTTTGGCATCCGTGACCTCATGATGTGCAGGAAAGAAGATGGCCGTCACCTGGTTCTGGTGCTTGGCGCAACCTATTCAAGTATTTATCTGGGTGACGACGGTAAACTGCAAAAACTTTGTCTGAACAAGGCGGAATCAATCGCTTCTTTTGTGAATGATGTGCCGGAAAGGGTTGGGAATTTTTCAGACCCCTCAGAGCGTGAGGAAGTTTTGCAAACAAAATTCCTGCATCATATCGACAATAGCATGGCAATTATCCTCCAGGCTTACCGTTTGCCACTGTTTGTAATTGGAGGCAGACGATTAGGTGGACATTTCATGAAGATCACGAGGAACCGGCAATATATTGTTTCATTGATCCATGGTTCATATGCCGAAGCGCCCGAGCATATTCTGCAGGGACTTCTCCAACCTTACCTGGAAAACTGGAAAGCCATAAGACAATCGTATTTATCGCAGGAATTGGAAAGGGCCAGGGATGCCAGGAAACTCTCCTGGGGATTGGAGGCAGTATCGTATGCGGTTACCCACAAGAATTCCAGGTTATTATTGTTGGAAAAAAATTATTGCTATTCTGTGGATAGCGATCTTTTTCAGGAAGCAACGGAAGGATGCTCTAAAAAGAAACCTTTCTACATCGGTGATGAGGCAGATATGCTGATTGAAAAAGTGTTGGAATATGGTGGTGATGTGGAATTTGCCGATGAAGCCTTACTCACCAGTTATGATCATATAGCCCTTATTCAATATTACTGAGCCGCCGGTTTATCGAATAAGTGCATTTATTCGATTATTTTCCATTTACCAATCATTTCGTAACATTGAAGGCCACGGGTCCGGAGAGAGGATTATATAATTGCAAGAAATCTGCTCATGATGGAGGAATCCCAAAATGCCAGAACGTTCAAAGGACTTTCCCATGCCGATATTCCCGCTTTACTGGCTAAGTATGGAAAAAATGAATTAACCGCCCGCGGTCCCTCCCATTTTCTCAGGGTAGTGTGGGATGTAGTCAGGGAACCCATGTTCTTATTGTTGGTACTGGCCGCTTCATTGTATTTTATTTTGGGTGATAAAGAGGAAGGCCTATTAATGGTGGTGGCCATCGGGTTTGTGAGTGCCATATCCATTTACCAGGAAATGAAAAGTTCAAAGGCGCTGAAATTGTTGGGACAATTCAATGCAATGGGAGTTATCGTTATCAGGGAAGGGGCGGAAGAAACTATTGCCTCGGAAGATCTTTTACCTGGCGATATCATGATCCTGGAAGAAGGTGGCAGGGTACCCGCCGACGCGGAAGTCCTGCAACAGAATGACCTGTCGGTTAATGAATCTGTGATCACAGGTGAATCCATGCCTGTTCAGAAAAATGGAGAATCGGGAGACAGGAAATTATACCAGGGTACCACACTCAATTCTGGAAAGTGTTACGCACTTGTAACGGCCACGGGCAATGAAACTGAATTGGGCAAGCTCGGCAAGTCGGTGGAAGAAATTAAAACTCAGCCCACCCGGCTTCAAGACCAGATCAGGAGACTGGTAAAAGCCATGACTCTTTTCGGCCTTGTAGCATTTGTTTTGATCTGGCTGGTGAATTATTTAAATACCCGCGAATTCGCGCAAAGTCTGCTATTCGGCCTCACCCTCGTAATGTCGGCCATACCCGAAGAAATTCCTGTGGCCTTTACTTCATTCATGGCCCTGGGCGCCTACCGGCTGGCGAAACAGGGGATCATTACGCGTCATCCGCAAACTATCGAAAACCTGGGCGCGGCTACGGTGATATGCGTCGATAAAACGGGCACTCTCACTCAGAATAAGATGGAGGTAAAGACCATTTATGATTTCCGGGCCGGAAAATTGCAGGAACTGAATGAGGAGAGCGCCCGGCAAAATAGCCGGCTCCTCCTGTATGCGCGCCTGGCAAGTGAAGCGGCGCCCTTCGATGCGATGGAAAAAGCCATCGTGGAAGCCTATATTTCGCAATCGGCAAAGGACAAGGAAATTTTGCCGGAAATGATATATGAATATCCATTGTCTGGCAGGCCACCCATGATGACCCATTTATATAATATGAATGGTTCGCGTGTGGTTGCCGGCAAAGGAGCTCCCGAAAGGATCATGCGGGTATGCGGACTCGAAGGAGATGAGAAATTAAAAAAATTGATCATTTCAATGGGAGAGAAGGGATACAGGATATTAGGAGTTTGCAGCGCGACTCATTCTGGTGATTTTCCGAAAGATCAGGACGATTTCGACTGGCATTTTGAAGGCCTGCTGGCACTCTATGATCCGCCCAAGATCGGCATTGATAAGGTATTCAATACCTGGTATGATGCCGGGATCAAGATCAAGTTAATCACGGGCGATTTCGCAGCAACATCCATGACCATCGCCAGGCAGGTTGGTCTGCGGGATGAATCAACCTATAAGACCGGGGAAGAACTGATGAAACTTTCAGAAATCGATTTACAGGAAGTTGCTGAAACGGTAAATGTTTTTGTGCGCATGTTTCCTCAGGCAAAAATGAAAGTGGTACTGGCGCTCAAGGCAAGGGGAGAAACCGTGATCATGACCGGTGACGGGGTGAATGACGCGCCCGCATTAAAGGCCTCTGATATCGGGATCGCCATGGGTTCAAAGGGAACCGAAATTGCCAGGGAAGCCTCCGGCCTTGTACTCACCGATGATAACCTGGAAAAAATTACGATTGCCATTGAACAGGGGAGGAAAGTGTATCACAATCTCAAGAAAGCCATGGGTTATATCATTTCTATCCACATTCCCATAATTCTGATAGCTTCCCTGCCTTTGCTGCTGGGCTGGAAATTCCCGAATATCTTCACGCCAGTGCATGTTATTTTCCTGGAACTGGTGATGGGGCCAACCTGCTCCATATTTTTTGAGCGGGAACCGGTTGAAAGCGCCTTGATGCAAATGGGGCCTCCTTCCAAATCCAAGGGACTATTCAGCTGGCATGAACTACTGATAAGCATTCTTCAGGGTTTGGTTGTGGCCATCGGGCTATTGGCGCTGTATCATTATTTCATGGCCAGGAATTACAATATCAGCTATACCAGAACGATAGTATTTACAACGCTTATTTTCTGTAATATCCTGCTCACTTTTGTGAACCGCTCATTCACGCAGACCTTGCTCACTACCATCCGGTATAAGAATAGCCTTGCTCCATGGGTATTGCTGGCCTCGGTGATCTTTATCATAGCTATCCGTTACATTCCGGGCATTCAGGCGGCTTTCTATTTGTCGCCTATCAGTTACCTGCACTTCCTCGTTTGCTTCCTGGTGGCCCTTGTTTCGGTGGGCTGGTTTGAAATATTCAAGGCTTTCAAATTGCATTCAGGATCTGCTCCAAAATAATCGGGAGTCATCCGAACTATTGAGTTAATTCTCATTTTTTCCGGATTACATGCCGGATAAAATAAAAATATGCTTTCGCTGCAGGAGACCTAATGAACCGAAACAGTCAGGAACCTGATTTTGTGAGAAAGCGCGCCTGGAAATTAATGTGGTTTATTGAAGACCCTGATCAGGAATTTGGCTGTAATGGAACATCATAGCGTTCATAGCGGCCTGTTTTCTTTCCAAGTTTTATTTTAAATACAATTCCACTTATCTTGTCAGTGGTAGTTGGTATGAAAGGCCAGTTGGGAGCGAGTTGTACGGTTTTGCTGGCAATATAGGGCAGGTTCCTTTCCAACAACAGTTTCAGGGCATCTGTACGGTCCTGGGGGTCGGTGATCTCTTCAAATTCGCCCCAGGCAATGACACTGTTCCAGTTGGCCATCTCGGGCATCTCATCAACCTGAAAGCACACTTCAGGATTCTTCCGCATCATGGTGATCTTCATTCCATCGTGGGTGTGCGCATATATGCTTTCGCCATCATATCCATAGCTGATAGGAACCACATAGGTGATCCCGTCTGCATGGCACCCAATACGGCCAACGATCTGCCGATGGAGCACCTCTTCAATTTGATTATCGTCTAGTTCTCCAAACATGTTCTTTCATTCGAAGGTACAAAAATACGGTTCATTTACGCGCGCGTAAAAGACCTCTGTCATTGCGATAACTGACTATTCTCATGGAGCAGGAAATTTTTGCATTAATATAATTTATTAATTTACCTCTTTATCTGTTTTTCAAACGGCAGGTAAGCCAGCCCATGTTCAAAGAAAAACGTTTTGGCATTCTCCTGTTTTGCTATATCATGACCGCCTGCACGGCGCTGTTTCAGTTTCTGTATCCCGATTACAGTGTATTCGACAGCGGATTGATCGCCATAATCCTGGCCACCATATTATTGGAAAAGGATTTCCATACTTTATTGTTTGGCAGCATTAGCGTGGCGCTCATCCTGCTGTCAATATTCTATCCTCACCACAATCTTTCACTGGGGGGGATTATCATGCAACACCTGTTTTCATTGATCACGGTGATCATGACCGTGGTATTGGTGCTCTATGCCAAGAAACTATATCGTTCCATCAAGTCGGAGCAAAGCCGCATGAATGCGCTGTTTACGTTTGCTACCGAAGGAATCATCCTTACCAATGAAACGGGCCAAATCATATTGGTGAACCCCGCCGCGGAAAAATTGTTCAAATGTGAGGCCCGTGAACTGGATGGACAATCCATTGATTCGCTGATACCCGAACGTTTCAGGATGGGGCATGAAAAATACAGGCATAAATTTTATGACCATCCCAGTAACCGCACCATGGGGCAGGGAAGGGATTTGTATGCAAAAACAAAAGACGGAACAGAATTTCCTGTTGAAATAAGTCTCAGTCATTTTAAGCAAAAGAATCATTTTTTTGTGATCGCCTTCGTGGTGGATATAACAGAACGAAAGCGGGCCGAATCGGAAATGATTGCCCAAAAATCGAAGCTGGAACATATCACCGCTGATGTACGTAAGTTGAATGCCGAACTGGAAACCAAAGTGGGACAAAGAACTCAGATATTGCGGGAAGCCCTGCATGAATTGGAGAAATCAAAGAGGGAACTGAGTGATGCATTGAATAAAGAAAAGGAATTGAGTGAAATAAAATCCCGTTTTGTTTCTATGGCCTCGCATGAATTCAGGACCCCCCTGAGTACAGTTCTTTCCTCAGCATCCCTGATTGGGAAATATAAAAAGGCTGAGGAACAGTCAAACCGTGATAAGCATATTAAGAGAATCAAGGATTCTGTGAAGCATCTCAATGACCTGTTGGGCGATTTTCTTTCCCTGGGCCGGCTTGAAGAAGGCTACGTTAAGGTGGAGCCGGTTTCATTCAATGTCAGGGATTTTGTGGAAGAATTGACCGATGAACTCAAGTCGATCATTAAAGAGGGCCAGGAAATTCATAGGTTCTTTGAAGGGGAAAGCCTGTTCTATTCCGATATGAGGCTGCTGAAGAATATCCTGCTCAACCTTTTGACCAACGCGATAAAATTCTCTTCCGAGAATTCTTCCATTTGGGTAAATTTCCAAAATGATGGAAAGTCACTTCATATTTTGGTTAAGGATGAAGGATTAGGCATTTCAGATGAGGACCAGGTCCATTTGTTCAGCAGTTTCTTCAGGGGCAAAAACGCATTGAATATTGAAGGTACTGGTCTGGGTCTGCATATTGTTAAAGGCTATGTGGAATTGCTCGGGGGGAGCATCAGCCTGGAAAGCCGGTTAGATCAGGGCACAACGGTAACCGTGAATTTACCGGCCATGGTACCACTTGAAGACTGATGCGAAATTGGTACCGGTTAAGCCTCTGCACCATGTAAAAAAACTGCGGAATCCATTTCAAAAAATGAAGATCCGGGGCAAGTCCTGAACCTTTTTTATGCTATCTTGCTAAATTAATTTGTAGCGTATGCGCAGAATCCTGATCATAGATGACCATGATGCAATCCGGGAAAATATTTCTGAGATTCTCACCCTTGCGGGCTATCACGTGCTGGCTGCGGGGGATGGGAAAAAGGGTGTAGAAATTGCATTGAGAGAAAAACCGGATCTGATCATTTGCGATATCATGATGCCCGACCTGGATGGTTATGGCGTACTGCACCTCCTTAAGAAAAATACCGCTACGGAATATATTCCCTTTATTTTCCTAACGGCCAAAACAGAAAGGATTGATTTTAGAAAAGGCATGGAAATGGGGGCCGATGACTATATTACCAAACCCTTCGACGATATTGAATTGCTGAATGCCATCGAGGTTAGATTGAAGAAATATGATATCCTGCATACCCGCTATTCCGCGGATGAGAAAGGCGCCAATGATCTAATGAAAGACCTCCGGGAATCGGGTTTGGTGAAGATGGAACTGGATTCTTACGAAACCGAAGAATTACCGAGGAAACAGACTCTATATTCTACGGGTAAGAGGCCCAAATTTCTCTATTACCTGAAGAAGGGTAAAATTAAAGCCTCCCGCATACATGAAGACGGTAAGGAATATATCACGAATCTTTACGCGGCGGGAGATTTTATCGGTTACCTCCCCTTGCTGGAAAACAAAACCTATGAAGATACGGCAGAAGTTCTGGAGCAGGCCGAACTGGTATTGATCCCCAAAGACGAATTTCTGTCGGTCCTTTATAAGGATATGAATATCGCCTCGAGGTTCATCAATCTGATAGCACAGAACGTTCAGGAGAAGGAGGAAAGATTACTCAGCCTGGCATATGGGTCACTGAGAAAAAGAATAGCCAAGGCCCTGGCTGATATCCATTCAAAATTCAACAAGACTAACGGACAAGGAGAAGCGCTTGACATTTCAAGGGAAGACATTGCACACTATGTGGGAACCGCTACTGAATCACTCATCCGCACCCTGAGTGATTTCAAATCAGAGAAATTAATTGAAATCAGGGATGGGAAGATCAGGATTACGGATTTGGAAAAACTGAAAAACCTCCTATATTAAAGCGGGTCATGAAATGGCGTCAAGACCCAATTCCTCCACCAGGGCGTTGGAAATTGTCCATACTCGAAATTTCCATTCCATGGGTATTTTGCTCTTTCAGGGTCCATCGGTCAGTCTTTGTCGTTTCCAGCCACAGGCCTCCGCTTTTCCGGTACACCTGCACCGACAGCTTAAACAAATCCCTGAACTTTTCTTCCAGTTCGCCAATCGGCATATCTTCATACACATCCACCGTACCCGGCTTGAAATCATGGCTGATGTCCTTGATTCTCAAGTGAGAGGGAATAGGTGAACTTCCAGCATTTTCGCCTTTGGAATTTCTGTCCCTCTTAAAGAATTCAATCTTCAGGAACGGAAATCTGTTATTGAAATCCTGTTGCAGGTCTTTGATCTGGCTATCACTGGCTACTGTTATTTTTAGACTGTTCATTTCATTGCTCTTTTCTAGGGTCAGGCAGGAGCTTATAAATTCCCCTGTATAGCAAAATTTCATAAGGCAACTCGTTCCGTCTGAATAAACCATTTTTTCAACCTGGTTTGCAGCAAATCACAACACTTCAGTTGGAGCCATGTTTCCACAAAAGCTCAGGATACGGCGCTCATTTTTAGGATACGGATATTTTTTTGACATTTTTGGTAACAGTTTGTTCCGATTTTTGAACGGTTACTATTAATTCTCCCCTCTTGTATTCGCCCCTGATTTTGGTTGTGAAGCAATTTTTAGGCATGGCGAAACTTCTTGACCAGGCGCTGTAATTATATTCACGCCGATTATAGCGATGATTCCCGGTTTTTTCTTCCTTTGACTTTTTAGCCATGATGGTAACTAATCCATCCGAAACCTCAATCTTGAAATCTTCTTTTTTTGAACCGGGAGCTCCAAGTGTAATCAGGAATCCTTTTTCGTTTTCAGAGATATTCACAGCCGGTACATTAGTCATTTTGTTCAAAAAAAATTCATCAACCAGCATATTGAAGAATTTGTTAAACCAGCCCGCGTCCGGCAAAGGCGGAACAACGGGCCTGGATACCTTCTTGCCGCTTACGAGCTTGTTTTGTATTTTTCAAAAATTTATGGTTATAGATAACTTATTTTCCACCTTTAACAAAAATATGGTCACCTTCCCACCAACCTTATGACTTTTTCGTTTATAAAAGGTGATTTTGGTCAGGTTTCTTTACTTGAAAATGTTACAATTGAATGTTTCAGGATGATGTTGGAAGATTTATGAACAGAACTCTATACCGGACTTTGCCATGAACTGGGGAAAACTTTGCAATATCTGTGGAAAAACAACAAATCAGAGCCGTATTTTAACGCCGGAAAATGGTTTTGAAATTGAAGAGAATCTAATGGAAGTGGCTTCCATTCATAAGATCGGTTTCAAATTACCTGCCGTCACCGCTTTATGGCATTTCAGGCGGATTTTGAGATTCGACTGATTTTCCGCTTTAAATCATAAATTTGCTGCCTGCATACTAAGTGCAGCGCACATGCCAGAATTAAAACAGAGACAATTCCTGGAATTTGAAAAACCAATAAAGGAATTATATGACCAGGTAGAGCAGCTCCGGCATATGGCAGAGAAGAATCAAAAAGTTGATTATTCAAATGCCATTCAGCAATTGGAGCAATCCATCCTGGAAAAACGGAAAGAGATCACCCAGCACCTTACTGCATGGCAAAAAGTGCAGATGAGCCGTCATCCCGACAGACCCTATACACTTTCTTATATCAAGAGAATATCGAAGAATTTTGTGGAATTGCATGGTGACCGGCACGTGAGGGATGACAAGGCCATGGTTGGAGGATTCGCGCAATTGGGCGGACATACTGTGATGTTTGTTGGCCAGCAGAAAGGTGTCAACACCAAAATGCGGACCATGAGAAATTTTGGGATGGCCAATCCCGAAGGATACAGGAAGGCCCTCAGGCTCATGAAACTCGCGGAGAAATTCAACAAGCCCATCGTAACGCTGATTGATACACCCGGGGCTTTTCCCGGCATTGAAGCCGAAGAAAGAGGCCAGGGCGAGGCCATTGCAAGGAATATATTTGAAATGATTCGTTTGAAGGTTCCCGTTATTTGCGTGATCATTGGCGAGGGCGCCAGCGGCGGGGCATTGGGAATTGGCGTGGGCGACCGGGTGTTGATGATGGAAAATACCTGGTACACGGTCATCTCTCCCGAAAGCTGCAGTTCCATTTTATGGCGAAGTTGGGACATGAAGGAAAAAGCTGCCGAAGAACTCAAGCTCACACCCGAACACATGCTCAAGTTTGGCCTGGTGGATGCCATCATACCCGAACCCCTGGGTGGCGCGCACTGGAACTACGACGAAGCCGCCGCCATCCTCAAATCGCATCTCCTGAAAGTGATCGAGGAAGTAAAGGCGATCCCGGCGGAGGAAAGGGTCAGACAGCGCATCGCTAAATTCAGTAAGATGGGATTTTGGGAAGAAAGGGAAGAAAACGAAGTGCACGGCTAAAGTCCCGAACCTGAAACAATAGCCTGCCATTTACCAACCCATATTCAATATCAAAAATTTCAATCAATCATAATGTCTCTCAGAACTCAACTTGGCGGTACCGGTGTGGCCCTGGTTACACCCTTCAAAGCGAACTACGAGGTGGACTATGCCGCACTCGAACGCATGATAAATTTTATCGTTGAAAACGAAGTGGAATACCTGGTTACCCTGGGAACCACTGGGGAAACCCCAACTTTGAGCAAGGAAGAAAAGAAGGAAATCATCAGCTTCACTTACGAAAAAGTGGATAAGCGCATACCCGTAGTGGTGGGTATCGGTGGCAATAATACGCACGACCTGATCAGGGACCTCGAAACTTTCCCTCTGGATAATGCCATTGCCGTGCTGAGTGCCAGTCCCTATTACAGCAAACCCTCGCAGGAAGGGCTTTTTTTTCATTACCAGGCTTTGGCCAATGCTTCGCCTAAACCCATACTGCTCTACAATGTGCCTGGCAGAACCGGCCGCAATATTGCCGCGGCTACCACCATCCGTCTCGCCAATGAAGTGCCCAATATAGCCGGTATCAAAGAAGCCAGCGGAGATATGGCCCAATGCATGCTGATACTCAAAGACCGGCCCGAAGACTTCCTGGTGGTGAGTGGAGACGATGCCCTTGCCATGCCCCAGATCGCCTGCGGAATGGACGGCGTGATCAGCGTGGCGGCCAACTGCATGCCTTCGAAATTCTCGGCCATGGTGCGCCTGAGCCTGGAAGGCGATTTCAAGGAGGCCAGGGTTTTGAATGATTCTATGATCGCGGCTTATGAATTACTGTTTTGCGAAATTAATCCTGCAGGTGTGAAGGCCTTTCTCTCCGAATTCGGGCTGATTGAAACTATAGTCCGTCTGCCCCGGGTG
>CALFNL010000020.1 GCA_937902875.1 uncultured Bacteroidota bacterium
ACGGTTTTGGAAATCAACTTGTCAAATCTGGTTCATACCCTGAAGCAATACCAACGATGCCTGAAGCCATCCACCAAAATCATGGCCATGGTAAAGGCATTTTCCTATGGAAGTGGCTCATACGAAATCGCAAATATCCTGCAGTTCCATAAAATCGATTACCTGGCCGTGGCCTATGCCGATGAAGGTATAGAATTGCGAAAGGCCGGAATAACACTGCCCATCGCGGTCATGAATCCTGAAGAAAGCAGTTTTGAAGCTTTGCTGGATCATAACCTGGAGCCTGCAATATTCTCAAATGGATTGTTGCTGGCATTTGAGAAATTCCTGAAATCGGAGGCCATACCCGAATTCCCGATCCACATAAAGATCGATAGTGGAATGCACAGGCTGGGATTCGAATTGCACGAAGTGGACGGCCTCGCCCAAAGACTCTCCGGGAATAATTGGTTCAAGGTGCAATCTGTTTTCAGCCACCTGTCGGCCAGTGAGGATCCCGCTCAAGACGAGTTCACCAGGAAGCAGGCCGCCATTTTATTGGAAGCCTGCCGGAAATTGGAAGCCTCCCTCAACTATTCATTCATGAAGCATATAGCCAATTCGGCGGCAATTGTCCGTCATCCGGAGCTTCAATTCGATATGGTGAGGCTGGGTATCGGGCTCTATGGTGTTGACAGCGCGGCATCGGGAAAACTTGAATTGAAAGAAATAGCTTCTCTCAAAACAACCATTGCCCAGATCAGGGAACTCAGGGCCGGGGAAACGATTGGTTATGGGAGGCAGGGATTGATCACCCGTGATTCCCGCATAGCCACTATACGAATAGGTTATGCAGATGGATTCAGGCGCAGCCTCGGCAACGGCGTGGGCAAAGTATTGGTTCGGGGAAAGATGGCTCCGGTATTGGGTCAAATCGCCATGGACATGGCAATGATAGACATAACGGGTATCATGGAACTGTGTGAAGGCGATGAAGTACTGATTTTCGGCGACGGGCTTTCTATTACCCGCCTCGCACACTGGGCGCATACCATTCCCTATGAAATAATGACGGGAATTTCGCAGCGGGTTCAAAGGGTATATTTTGAGGAGTAGGGCTGCGGCCACACTCTGCAAACTTTATCTCCGCTACAGTTAAGTGAGACTCCGAGCATGGAATTCATTCCGGGAACCTGTTAAATATTTTAGAAGATTTATTGGGCCCCTTTCCGGCCTGCCTACCCGTAGCCAGGCCTCTGGGGTTTTACTTATATTTGCGGATAAACCATTTCTAAGTGAAGTTCAGACATGTACTATTATTGACGTTCCTGATTTTGTTGATAGATCAGACTCTTAAAATCTGGATTAAGACTCATTTCTATATCGGGGATGAAAAATATATCCTCGGTTCATGGTTCAGATTACATTTTATAGAGAATGAAGGAATGGCTTACGGATGGAAATTTGGAGGAAATTGGGGAAAGATGATCCTTACTCTCTTCAGACTCTTCGCCGTGGTATTTGGAACCTATTATATCCAGCGCATCATCAGGCAGGGCTATAATAAATGGTTCATTGTCTGCGCCACATTGATCTATGCCGGAGCCATCGGAAACCTGCTGGACAGCATGTTCTATGGATTGATATTTGATAACAGCGATCCGTTCATGCAAAATGTTGCAAGGCTATTTCCTCCCGGTGGAGGTTATGCAGGCTTTCTCCATGGAAAGGTGGTGGACATGTTGTATTTCCCCATCATCCATGACGCTCATTTTCCTTCATGGTTTCCCCTGTGGGGCGGTGAGGAATTCGAATTTTTCAGGCCGGTATTCAACGTGGCGGATGCTTCCATATCAATTGGCGTGATCGCCATCCTTGTGTTTCAGAAGCGTTTTTTTGAGAAGAAAAACCAGGAATCGCACCCAACTATCGAGACTAATTCCACCGTAAATGATGAAGTGCAGGTGTCATAAATAAAACCGTGTACTCAAAAAATTACCATGATCCGACCGGCAAGGCTTTTAACAGTTTTAACCATCGCCCTTTCTTTTACAGCGTGTAAAAAGGAAATAAGTGTAGAAAATAGCGGCATCAATGGCGGCGTAACTTCACCTCCACTGGGAGGCAACTGCAGGGTGGAAAAGATCGCGTCCATTGACTCCACTTCCGGCATCGGCCTTTCTTCGCTGTCAACCCAATTTGGCACCAATGACCTCGCAACGAAAACAGAATTGTTCGACAGCCTCAGCAATTCCCTTACTTATGCGGCAAATTTTACTTACGCCAGCGATACCATCCGGATCAACGATCGCGAATATTTTGTAGTGGATCCCTCAGTAAGGATTAAGGAATTCAATACCCTCGGCGACCCTGCTGACCCCAATTCGGGTAAATTGGTGTTCAAATATTATTACGATGCAGGCGGGTTTCTTATTAAGAAGGAAATTTTCCAGGAAGCCATCCCGGTTCCAATCACTGTCAATGATACCTGGGCCAATGGAAATCTCACGGCCATTGATGCGAACGTGGCGGGACAGTTGAAGATATTGACTGGCGAACTGGAATATTATACTGATAAAAACGCGAAGAATTTTGTGTATATAATCCCCGAAGCATACGAGTTGTCACCCTATATACTGGCATTGAATGTTGGCACTAAGTGTAAGAACCTGCCCAAGAAAGTTGTGATGAAACTGTATGACAGCACGGGCAATATCGCTCATACTTATACCACGGCATTCTCCAATTACAAGTTTACCGCAGACGGATATGTGAATGAGTTATATGCCTCCGGCGACAATATCGACGGAATACAACTTTATGGACTCACGGAATTCAGCTATAGTTGTAAGTAATTAATAATACCGGCAATACCTTTTCAATCGATAATCAAAAACCCTCCGCGATGGAGGGTTTTTGTTGGATGCTGTTGAAGAGATTGTGAATTCCTCAACGAGCTTGTTGTCTGGGTATGGATTAAATGACCATGCAAATGAGTGGCCATAGAGTACTCTTCAAAAGGTACTGGCGAAAGCGCTCTCTGCTGCCTGAATAAATCTGCAGATTTTCTCCATTGCAGCGATCCGGCGCATTATTCTTTCATCAATTTCCGGTTGATGCTGGTTTCTTCATAGTCAATCTTAAGGATATATATTCCTCTGCTCAGGTTTTCAGTATGATACATTTCAAAATTGTTGAACCCTTTTGAAAGACGGGGCTGCTTTTTCAGGATGAGCTTTCCGAAAGCATCATACAAACGGAATAACACCTGCCCATTTTCCGGCATGAAGAGTTCCGTTCTGATACTATTTGAGAATGGATTGATCACGGACCTCAGCTCAAATTCCAATTTATCATTGCTCAGCACAATAATGCGGCTGTATTGGTCCCTGGATGTATTGCTCATCCGCAGCCTGTAAAATGTTTTTCCTGAAACCGGCCTTGGGTCTGTGAAGCTATAGTTTCCCGAAGATTGGCCCTGATTGAATGAACCCTGAACCTCACCAATCGCGGAAAAATTGCTGCCATCATCACTTCTTTCAACTGTATAAATCACTTTTTCGGTTTCATTCTCCGTTACCCATTGCAAGAGGGCCCTGTTGTTCTGAATATGCCCGGTAAACTGAACCAGTTCAACGCCGAGTATGATACATTGCTTAATATCCAGGGTGATGATGCCGGTGGAATTACTGAACGAGCAATTAGGATCACCCAGATTGGGTACCGTAGTTGCCACTACCAGCCTGTATTTGTTGCCGCTATCAGATGTATTTCCGAGGAATGGAGGATAAGCAACCGTGTATTCATAATCCGTTCCATTGAATACCGGCGAGCCTGTACCGTTGATTCCCGCATCATTATAAGTAGCTCCGTTGTCGGTGCTCTTCTGCCATTTGAATTGAGTATAGTTGTTAAAGAATGAATTTACTTTAACTGAAAAACTCACAGGATTTCCCACGCAACCTGAAAAGACCGGTGAAGGAGTGAAATTGAGATTGGGATAGCAGGTTGATAGAATGATATCATCCATTGCCCAGTCATTCCCTCCTCCTCCTGGTGCGTTGTTACGAATCGTCAAAACGCAGGAAGTCTGCAAAGGCCCGGTAAGAAAATTGAAACCTTTCTTTACCCAGGTTCCGGAATAAGCAAGATCTCCTGTGGTGAGATAGTCAATACCGTCTATTTGAAATGTAAGATTGGGTCTCACACCAGCGGAGTCGTTCCATGGTGGAGGCAAATAACCGGCTGAAGTAGCACCCCTGCCATTGGAATCGCAGGCGCATTTGCGGCACACGTTTCTGAACCAGGCAGAAAATTCGTAATAAGTATTGGGACAAAGGCCGGAAACACTTTGCTGAATGGTGGCATTAGTGGCGTAGTTCGCATTCAGGAGCAGCATGTATCCTCCATTTGTGCCGGGTGCGGTGGGAGGGTTGCCCAATGTAGGGCTGAGAGCGCCCGTATGGTCGCCGATTATGTCCCATACCCTGAATACTCTGGAAGTTGGATTGGCTAAATCCGGAACCGGAGTATTTGGATTGGTGGTGCCGTTGGCGCTGCTATTATTTACAATTGTATAAGTGCTGTCGTTTGGAACATTGGCATTGATGGCCACGAATGGATAATTGGGAACAATGGCCGATGAACTTCTTACCTGTGTGATACCGGAACCGAAAGTGCCATTATTGTCAATGATTACATTCGCACCTGTTAGGTTTGGGCAAAGTCCCAGGTCTCTGTACAGCATCATGGGAAATGGCGAAAAATTTGTTTGCCCTGCAACGCCGTCAGTATATCGGAAGGCGCCCGCATTGATCGTGAGCAGGGTTCCATATGGCAGGGCCACTGAGATCCTCACTCTAAAAACCACCATTGTGATGCAGGTGTTGAGATAGAAAGAGGGCTTGTCAGTATTCTTTACCGTGCCTCCACCAAGAGGAGCAATTCCGGTATTGCTGCAAATGCCGGGAGTTTTACCCACGTTAATCCTGATAGTCTTAGTGAGAAAATCATACATACCGCCGTCATCGCCCGCGCCATCGGTGAAAGACTTGTAAACCAGGCCCTCATTGGTCAATATTTTCAGGGTTCCGTTTAAATAAGTTGTATTGGCAGGAATCGTATCATTGTACCTGACTTCGGTAATGGTTTTGGCAGTATTGCCATTGGCGAGTGTCGCGCGAATTTCCAGTGTGTCTCCAGGCCTGAAAGTTCCCCCGGCGTTCCCCCTGGAAACATTGATATAACTCTTGCCAAACTTCAATTGCGCAAAAACTTTTTTAGGCAAGAGAAGGAAGCAACAATAAGCCGATAGGATAATTAATACGGGTACAATTTTTTTCATAGCATGGATTTTGCATTTTCAATCTTTCTGCAAGGCTTTAGCATCCATGTTCGGTAAGGAGAAATTCCACTCTTGGTTCAGGAGTCCGGGCTTCAATTTTCGTCAACTGTTCACCTATAATAACGGGAATCAAACAGGCTAATGTATCTGCTTCATTTCGGATTTGATCTCTTATATCTGTCATTTGATCTAATATTAACCTATGGTAAGCAGGTAATTTTAGCCATGATTTCATGATTTGATATTTGATAGAAGCGATTTTTTGCCGGCCATTGCACGCCTTTAATCAATGCTCAACCAGGATCTCACTCCAATCAAAAAGCCCTCCGTGAAGGAGGGCTTTTTCTTACAAAGCTGCCGAAGATTGTGAATTCACGGCCTGCTTTTTTTGGGGTATGGATTAAAGGACCATGTTCGTGACATGATCTCAGGGTACGCTTTTACTGGGTCTTTCAGAGGTAATATTGTCAGGGGCCGTCGATATTGAATAAGAATAGAACCGAACCTTGTAATTTATACAGTATGCATTTGGGTTAGTAAGCATACCCGGTATGAAAACCGGCATCATTAAATTAAATGTGACAGAAATACAAGTCCAAAATTTTCATTCCAATCCAATAAACCAGCATTGTCATTAACGCTCCGCAGATTGAATTATTCTTTTGGTGGATTTCTCTTTTTTTGGCGGAATTTTTGACACATATATTCTGTATGTAATGATATCGGGCATAGAGTGTCACTGAAAAAAACGAGAAGTAATCAATTTGAATGCCTTATGCAATTGGCTTTTGTAAATATGATATACTGAATTATCAAATGGTAAGTTGACGGGAAAAAGTAAGTAATCAGAAAATATTTCTGTTGACGCTTCAATTCAATCCTATTTGAAATGACCAGGAGAAATCTCAGCACCTTATTACTGATGCAATGTATGTTGATGGGATTATATTCTCAGGAATCATTTTCCCAAACAATCAGTTGGAATGGCGAAGTATTCAAGATTGACACGCTTGCGGATCATCTGTCTTTTCCATGGGAACTCACTTATGGTCCGGATGATTCACTCTGGGTAACGGAGGCAAGAAGCTACCAGATCATCAAGATCCATCCGGGCAACAAAGGGAAAAGGGTTATTCTGGACTTAAGTTCAGACAAGAATTTTTCCAATTGCAGCGGCGCAGGATGTGCCATATGGCCGCAGGGAGGCCTGATGGGATTGGCCATACATCCTGACTTCAATTCAGGCAAACGGTATGTGTATGTAGCCTATGTATATCGAAGGATCGGCAATTGCCCCTCCGGCACTTCCAGTGCCTGTTATTACAATACCAAAATAGTCAGGTTCCTCTATCCCTCCACAGGATCTAATATGTTCACCCTGTGTTGTGGTGACACTATCATCAGCGATCTGCCGGGCAGCAATGATCACAACTCGGGAAGGCTCGCAATAGGGCCAGACAATAAATTATATTATACAATCGGCGATATGGGTGCCGGACAGTTCAACAACTCGGGCAGGACCAATAATGCCCAGGACATCAATATTTATGAAGGGAAGATCCTAAGGTTGAACCTGGAACCCGACCCTGCACAGTCTGGCGGCGCAGAATGGATACCAGACGATAATCCATTTCCGGTTCTTGCGGCTCCGGATTCCAAAAATGCCGTGTATTCATACGGACATCGCAATGCGCAGGGAATTGTTTGGGCGAATGCGGGAGGAACTTACAGGTTATTCAGCGCGGAACATGGCGATAAATCTGATGACGAAATAAATGTAATTGAACCAGGCGCGAATTACGGATGGCCATTCGTGGCCGGTCTCTGTGAGAATAATTATGGCCTGCTTGATAATCCCGGCATCACCGACAATGATAAACTGGCCAATATGACCGTAGGCAGGGAAGATACATTCTGTATGAACCACAATGTGAGCCCTCCCATATTTGGTTTATTCAACGCAGCCGCGGCCGATATTCCGGCAGACGGAAGCAATATTTTTACCTGGCCAACTATAGCGCCTTCCAGTATTGATTTTTACAACCAGGGTTATATTCCCGGATGGAATAATTCCTTATTGGTTACTTCATTAAAATACGGTCTGTACAGGTTGAAGCTCAAGACCCCGCCCGGAGACATTATAGACAGCTCCAGCACGGGTGAGGAAGTTGATACCATCCCCTATTTTCATGGTATCGGCCGGTTCCGGGATATTGCCATTTCCCCATCGGGCGATACCCTTTTCATAGCGGTAGATAGCAGTGGTTCCACTTCGGGCCCAACGGGGGGATTCAATGGAGGCAGCAGCTCCACGCCCAACGCGGGAAGGATCCTGCGCGCGGTTTACCTGGCCGTTTTGAACGTAAGAGATAATAATGCTAAGGGAAGAACCGTTTATACTGCAACCAACGTTTTAGTCTATCCCAACCCCACCAGTAATATTCTGAATATTGTGAGCAGGAAGGGGGAGCATAAACCGCTCAGGGTACAGCTTTTTGATATCACTGGAAAATTGGTTCTTGAAGCAACGAACAGTGCAGATAATTTTTCAATAAATCTCGGGCAATTGACCAGGGGAATGTATTTGTTCAGATTATATAATGGATACAAGGCCCCCATAGTTACCGAAAAAATCGTTTTGCAATAAATCCTTTCTCAAGTAATTCAGGCTCGTCTTTTTTTCTCATGTTGTAGTTGGTTTAAAGCAAAAGGCAACCACCTTCTGGTGGTTGCCCTAATGCTATTATTGGGGGTTAGTAAGAAGTTATTTATTCATAATTTATATACCAATACGGATCCGGCTTGTTAGCGGGCATCTCTGGTATGCCATCCGGGTAATACCAAGAATATATCTTTTGGTTGATGAGTTCCAGTTCGGAAATATTCCTGGTAGTGGGAAGCTGGTAATTATCAAGACAGGATAGCACTGCCAGATAATTGATCTTTTGTGCCGCCGGCACAATCGGGTTCATAGGGATGGTGAACATAATCCGGGTTTTAGGGTAAGAAACAAAACAGAAACGGAAGGGATATGGCTTTAGTGTTGATCCATGGTAATTCTGTTTGAAAACACTCTGGTGTTGATGCAAAGAAGGATTCAGCGGCCAATTACCAGTCAAAGATCATGAATGGAATAGAGAAAAGCTTCAGTAAAAAAATTAATTATAACGGGAAAGCATAAATGAAGACAGGCATCAGTCGGGCAGCTTGCCAACCATCCTGCCCGGGTCAACCCATTCGTCGAATTCCGCAGGGGTAAGATAGCCCAGTTTCACCGCCATTTCCTTGAGGGTGGTTCCTTCTTTGAGGGCCTTCTGGGCAATTTCGGCGGCTTTGTAATAACCTATTTTGGGATTGAGAGCCGTGACCAGCATCAATGAATTTTCAACGTGTTTCCTGATATTGGCTTCAATAGGCTCAATGCCTGTGGCGCACTTATCGTTAAAACTCATGCAGCCTTCTCCGATGAGCCTGGCGCTATGCAGGTAATTATAGATGATCACGGGCTTGAACACATTCAATTCGAATTGTCCGGTGGCGCCGCCAATATTTATGGCCACGTCATTTCCCATCACCTGTGCAGCGATCATGGTCAGGGCTTCGCACTGGGTGGGGTTCACCTTGCCCGGCATGATGGAAGAACCGGGTTCATTGTCTGGAATATGTAGTTCGCCTATGCCACTACGTGGTCCTGAGGCAAGCATGCGGATATCGTTGGCAATCTTCATGAGGCTCGCGGCCGTGGTTTTCAATGCTCCGTGCGACTCCACGATTGCGTCGTGAGCAGCCAGTGCTTCAAATTTATTTGCGGCGGTAACAAAGGGAATACCGGTGAGTTGGGCAATATGATTCGCCACATTTTCGGCGAAACCCGGAGGCGTATTTATTCCGGTTCCCACGGCAGTGCCGCCCAGGGCCAGCTCAGAGAGATGGGCCAGGCTATTGCGAATAGCCTTCATAGCGTGGTCGAGTTGCGACACATACCCGCTGAATTCCTGCCCTACCGTGAGCGGCGTAGCGTCCATGAAATGCGTGCGCCCGATCTTCACCAATTTCATATACTGCTTACTTTTCGCGGCCAGGGTATTCCGCAATTTTTCTATCCCCGGTATCGTGCATTCCATCAGCATACGGTAGGCGGCAATATGCATGGCGGTTGGAAAAGTATCGTTGCTGGACTGTGATTTATTGACGTCATCATTAGGATGCAGGAATTTTTCTTTGTCTTCCAGCTTTCCTCCCTTGATCACATGTCCGCGATAGGCGATCACTTCATTCACATTCATATTACTTTGAGTGCCGCTGCCCGTTTGCCATACCACCAGGGGAAATGAATCGTCTAATTTTCCCTGAAGAATCTCATCGCACACATTTCCGATGAGATCAGATTTTTCCTTCGACAAAATGCCAGCTTCGAAATTGGTGATGGCGGCTGCTTTTTTCAGGAAGGCAAAAGCGTAAATGATCTCTTTGGGCATTCTGTTAATATCCCGGGCAATCTTAAAATTTTCAATGCTGCGCTGAGTTTGGGCACCATAATATGCATCTGCCGGAACTTTCACTTCGCCCATTGTATCTTTTTCAATCCTGTATAGCATGTAGGTTTGTTTAGAGCCGCAAAATTAGTGGTTATGTTGAAAGGATGGTTTATTTTACAGCATAATTCCATGCTTATGCTTCGCTTTATTCCATATCTCATCTGCCTGCTTGTATTAAAAGAAGCAAGAACCCAGGAACTGAAACCACTCAGGCCAATACCTACCAGGGCACAGGAGCAATGGCAGGATATGGAATTCTATATTTTCGTTCATTTTGGACCGAATACATTTACCGATAGGGAATGGGGACATGGTGACGAACCAGAAGACTCATTCAATCCGAGCCAGTTGGATTGCCGGCAATGGTGCCGCATCGCGAAAGCCGCGGGCGCCAGGGGCATCATCATAACGGCTAAACATCATGATGGATTTTGCCTATGGCCGAGTAAATACTCCAAGCATACCGTAAAACAGAGTAAATGGCAGATGGGCAAAGGAGATGTATTAAGGGATCTGTCTCGCGCCTGCAAGGAATATGGGCTGAAATTCGGCGTATATATTTCTCCATGGGACCGTAATCATCCCTACTATGGAACCCCCGCATACAATGGAGTTTATGTGAACACCATGAAAGAAATTTTTGCAAGATATGGTCCCATTTGGGAACTGTGGTGGGATGGTGCGAATGGAGAAGGACCTAACGGCAAGAAACAGGTGTATGATTTTAAGCTCTTTGAAAAAACCATACGCAAGATCTCCCCCAATACCATTGTGTTCAGTGATATTGGCCCGGATATCCGCTGGGTGGGCAATGAAAAGGGTATTGCCGGAGAAACTAACTGGAATCTCCTTGATACGGCGGGATTCACACGGGGAGCCGGAGCGCCTCCCACCGACACTTTGAACAAGGGGAATATGTATGGCAGAAATTGGATCCCTGCGGAATCTGATGTGAGCATCCGCCCGGGATGGTTTTATCACCCTGAAGAAGACAACAAGGTGAAAAGCCCCGAACAATTATTTGATTTGTATTTGAAATCAGTGGGGAGAGGCTCAAATCTATTATTGAATGTGCCCCCAGACAGGAGGGGGTTAATCCATGGAAATGATTCGGCCGCATTGATGGGATTCAGAAAGATAAGGGAAGAGAATTTTAAATATGACCTCCTGAAAAATGAATCAATCCAAATTGTGGACCGGCAAAATCAAAGGATAACATTCCGACTCAACGACAATAATGCGAAATCCTTCGACAGCATACCCTTCAATGGTTCTTCATCTGTTTATATCAAACTCAAATCCAAACGCAAGATCAATTGCATACAGCTTCAGGAACCCATTGCAATGGGGCAAAGGGTGAGTGCATTCAGCGTGTTATTATTAAATGAGAGAGATGAACCCATTCAGGAAATAAGAGGGACAACGATCGGCAGAAAAAGAATCCTCACCTTTACCACTGCTGAACCTTCAGCCATCAGCATCACCATTGACAGGAGCAAGGGCTTACCGTTACTCAGTGAGGTTGCAGGATACCTGATCACGAAGGGATTGGCCGGCCAGAAGAATCTTTAAGTATTTAAATCTATTTACCCCTGAATGCCGGATTTCTTTTTTCAAGAAAAGCCGCCACTCCTTCTTTCATATCATCAGTAACAAAACAGTCGCCAAAAGTTTTTAATTCTTCTTCAAAACCCGCATCGCCTGGTTCATCCACCGCAAGGTTGGCGCAACGAATGCAACCTGCTACCGCCAACGGAGCCTTGGTATTGATCAATTGAAGGATGGCTATGGATTTCGGCAACAATTCTTCCGCCCTGGTAACCGCATTCACCAATCCGTATTGGAAAGCCGTTTGGGCATCAATCATATTGCCGCTTATTAGTAATTCAATCGCCCTTCCTTTGCCTATGAGCCGGGTCAACCTTTGTGTTCCACCATATCCGGGCACCAGGCCCAGGTTCACTTCGGGTTGGCCAAACCTGGCATTCTCGGATGCAAGCCTGAAATGGCAAGCCATGGCCAGTTCGCAGCCACCGCCCAAAGCAAAGCCATTAACGGCCGCGATGATGGGCTTGGGGGAATCTTCAATCAGGGAGAAAATATCCTGCCCCTTTTTGGCCATAGCCATTCCCTCTTCCCGATTCAGATCTTTAAACTCACTGATATCCGCACCTGCTACAAAGGCTTTTGCACCCGATCCTGTTATGATGGCCGACCTGATGAGTGCGTTAGTGTAGATTTCGTTCACGGTTTCGCCCAATTCCCTCATAACGGCGGCATTCAAGGCATTCAGCTTGTCTGGCCGGTGAATGGTAATGGTGAAGATGCCGTTTTCCAAAGTTGTCAGAATCGTCTGGTACATATATTCAATTAGCATTTATTGGCGCCTGGGAATTCCTGCTCTCATGGCAAAACCCGCCTATGCATCCGCTCACCAGGGGCCCTTTTCTCTACCTAAAATGAACGGTGCTTACTCACCCACTCTCTTATATATGTGGCGATTTCTCCGGTGGGCGTTCCGGGCGCGAATAATTCCCCCACTCCCATTTTCCGGAGTTGCCTCATATCATCTTCAGGAATGATGCCGCCTCCCGTGAGGAGCACGTCGTCCATTCCCTGCTCCTTCATCAATTGAATGATTTTGGGGAAAACGGTATTATGCGCGCCGCTAAGTATGCTCACGCCAATGGCATCCACATCTTCCTGCAGGGCCGCATGCACCACCATTTCGGGCGTTTGCCTTAAACCGGTATAGATCACTTCCATTCCCGCATCCCGTAGCGAAGCCGCAATTACTTTGGCGCCACGATCGTGACCATCCAGGCCACATTTGGCTACCAATACCCTGATGGGCCTTTGAGAAATTTTGCTCATCCTTTTATTGTTATGAAGAAGGTATTCAAAATTAAGTAAAGCAACTTAAACCGGAGTCAGCGTGTAAATTTACTCTTCTGCTCCATTATGGATTGTGCAATCATTTCGTTCACTTTTTCATTTCCATTTTGATAAAGTATGATCTTGATCCCATTTTCTCTTGCCAGGGGATTGCTGATGGAATCCATTACAGTCATTCTCTCAAATTGCTGAAACACCATATCGTCATTTCTCGGAATCTGGTGGGCTACCAAAATCAGATTCCTGATATTGTATTGCTTCGGCATCCAAAAGAGAAAGGAAGCATTATCGCTGTACACTTCAGGAAGGCCAACGTTGGGGCCATAATAATTCAAGGCTCCCGCAAAATAATAGCCTCTGCAATATACCAGGGTCCGGGCCTGATCCGGCAGCGTAAGACTCTTAAAAACCAATGCGGCCTTTTCCGCGGTTTCCCTCCATTCAATCATGTCGGCGAAGTCCTGGGGCAATGCATGATTTTTCTGGTCTTCCCATCTCAGAGCGCCTGATTTTTCTATCTTCCCTGACTCATAAAAACGGGCCAATGTGCCGGGTTTTGCAATTGGCATCAGTATGGGAAAGATTAGAATTCCCAGGCCCACGGGTACGAGTACCATAATGAGTCTCCAAAAGCGGTGGTTGCCTGCCGTTAGCTTCTCCAGGTAACCCGCTCCAATGGCAAATAATACCGGGTAAGCCCCTACAGTATAATAATCCTTTCCATGAAGCAGGAGTAACAATGCAATCACGATTATATAAGCGAGCGCGAATGGCCTGAGGTTTCTTCCTTGCCTGGAAATACCGGCGTAGTAGAGTCCAAATATCCAGATAAAGATGCAGGGCAGGAACATCACAAGCTGGCTGATCAGGAACTTGACAGGATCGATGAACTGCAATTGTTCCCGCTGCAATTCTGCCATGTGTTTCAGCACGGGAAAACGATGCTGGTATTGCCAAAGAAGATTAGGAAGGAAGATGAGAAAGGCCAGGAGGATCGAAAAGTATAGGTGTTTATTTAGGAATAATTTTCTTTGGCGGCTGAACAGAATGGCCAAGAGGATGCTGCAGGCATAAAATGCTACAGAATATTTACTCATCATGCCCAGGCCGGTGGCGAGGCCAAACAGGTAGAGCCATTTATTATTTTGCGATTGCAGATAACGGAGCAGGCTAAAGGCAATAAGTGTCCAGAAAAATGCGTCCAGGAAATTGGGATGAAAAAAATAGAAGAGCCTGATATAGCCTGTAAACAGGAATGGCAGAAAGGCGAGTATGATGGCAAAAGATCCACCACCCAGCGATCGGGCCATTTTGGCCACAAGCAGGAATGTGAGGGATCCCGCGAGGGCCGGCCAGAATTTGATCCAGAACATACCCGCACCCATGAAATTGGATATCGCCGCCAGTACCGACATCATGGGTGGCACTTCCATAAAGCCCCAGGCCAGGTGATGCCCTTCGGCAAGGTACAGGTATTCGTCACGGTGGGGTTGGTAAAACGGATCTGCCAGAAAAAGTGGAAGCAGAAATTTGATAATTACCAGCAGGTATATGAGCCCGTTGATGCGTTTCATGAAAACAGGAATTTATCAGAAACTTACTAAAGGACGCTGATTTTCGAGTTCCTCAATGCTACAGGGCCTGAATGCCGTATTGTATGCGCTTCACTGTTTCTTCCCTGCCAATTACTGAGGCAATATCGAATACAGGAGGACCATATTTATCGCCCACCAGCATGATGCGAAGCGGCAATTGCAATTCACCGGGTTTGATATGTTTTTCAGCGGCCAGATTTTTGAAGATTGACTCAGCAACGGCCGCATCCCAGGGGCCCGGAGTTTGTATCAGTAAGCAGTAATCAACAAAGAAAGCCGCTTTTTCGAGTGACCATTTTGATCTGATGGGTTCCGTAACAAGTTGTTTTGGCGCTTCAAAAAAGAATTTTGTCTGGTCATAAAATTCGGGTAGCAATACACAGCGGTCTTTTACCAGGGCAATGATTCTTTCAAGCAGGGCATCATCATCCACCTTTATCCCTTTTATTTCCAGTATTTTTTTAACATCGGGTTTAAGCATTTCGGGTGAAAGCCTTTTGATCCATTCATGGTTGAACCATTTGGCTTTTTCGTAGTCGAATTTTGCGCCGCCCTTGTGAACTCTTTCAATGGAGAATTTCCTAATAAGTTCCTGCATGGTGAAGAGTTCCTGGGAACTGCCGTCATTCCAACCCAGCATGGCCAGCATATTGATGAAGGCCTGTGCAAGAAAGCCTAATTCCCGAAAGCCCCTGGTGAGGTCTCCCGTTTTCGGGTCTTTCCAGTCCATAGCATAAACGGGGAAGCCTAGCCGATCTCCATCGCGTTTGCTGAGTTTTCCATTGCCGTCTGGTTTCATGATCAGCGGCAGGTGCGCCCATTGGGGCATATCATCTTCCCAGCCAAGATATTTCCACAATAGTACGTGTACAGGAGCGCTGGGCAGCCATTCCTCTCCCCTGAACGCGTGCGTTATTTTCATCAGGTAGTCATCTACCACTACGGCCAAATGATAGGTAGGCATGCCGTCGGCCTTCAGCAATACTTTATCATCAACCTGGGAGGTATTGAAATTCACGCCGCCCCTGATCATATCCTGCAAACCAACCAGTTCATTTTCGGGTACCCTGATCCTTATGACATGCGATGCGCCGGATTCGATCAATTGCTTCACTTCGGTAGGCGCGAGCGTTAGTGAATTGCGCATTTTCATACGGAGGCTATGGTCGTATTGCGGCGCCGGATTTTGTGCGGTCTTGAACCTGATCCGCATTGCTTCCAGATCTTCGGTACTGTCAAAAGCATAGTATGCATGTCCGGCCTGCACCAATTGTTCGGCATACTGCCTGTAAATTTCCTTTCGTTCACTTTGCCGGTAAGGTCCATAAGGTCCGCCGGTATGTGGCCCTTCATCAGGATGCATTCCGCACCAATCCAGGCAGGCCATGATATATTCTTCCGCGCCCGGAACATAACGGTTCTGGTCTGTATCTTCAATGCGCAATACAAAGATGCCATTGTGTTGCCTGGCAAAGAGATAGTTGAATAGAACTGTTCTCATTCCGCCGATATGCAGCCCCCCGGTGGGGCTGGGCGCAAACCTTACCCTTATTTTATTTGAATCGCTCATGGAAGGCAAAAGTATGAATTATGAATCAGGAAAGGTTCGCATTTGTAATCTCATATAGATGGGAAATCTGCGATTTTACTGGCAGGATGGAAAATTATTGGAATCGCAAAAGAATTCCCCGATGGGGCAGGAACAGCCGCCTTTAATTGATGCCTAATTCCTGTAACTTTAACCACTAACACTCAATACCAGATCATGAAATTTTTTTTAGTGTGTTTTATGCTTTCCATACTCGCTGTGAACAACCCGCAGGCCCAGCAAAAAATAAATCCGGCCGATGCCAATGCCGCATCAAAAGAATGGTTCCGGAATGCCAGATTCGGCCTCTTTATTCACTGGGGACCATTCAGTATTCCCGGCGCAGGGGAATGGGTGATGAATAACAGAAACATCAGCGTCGGGAACTACGAGCGACTGAAAGATTTTTTCAATCCTGTAAAATTCGATGCCAGAGAATGGGTAAGCCTGGCAAAACAGGCCGGCATGAAATACATCACTTTCATTACCCGCCATCACGATGGATTTAGTATGTGGGATACGAAAGCTTCCGATTTCAATATCATGAATTCATTGTATGGAAAGGATATTTTGAAAATGCTAGCGGATGAATGTCACAGGCAGGGCATTAAGTTGTTTGTGTATTATTCCCTGCTCGACTGGAGACGTGAGGATTACCAATATTGGACTGGAAGAACCGGCAAAGGAACAGGAAGGATCAATCATGGGGAATGGAAGGATTATGTCTCATTCATGAAACAGCAGCTTACAGAACTGCTCAGTAATTATGGTGAGATCGCGGGTGTTTGGTTTGATGGCCACTGGGACCAGGTTCCCTGGGATGAAAAAAATAAGAAATGGGCTGACAGCAGCCTGGTGAATTGGCATTATGATGAATTATACGGGCTCATCCACCGCCTGCAACCCGGTGCCCTGATTGGGAATAACCATCACCTGAAACCATTTCCGGGGGAAGATTTTCAAATGTTTGAAAGAGACCTTCCGGGCCAGAATACTACAGGATGGGGAACCGACCCCAACCAGGTGTCGGCACTGCCTCTTGAAACCTGTGAAACCATTAACGGGTCCTGGGGATTCGATATTACCGACACTGCCTACAAAACCCATCGGCAACTGACGGCTCTCCTGGTTCGGGCGGCAGGAAATGGCGCCAACCTCCTGTTAAACGTGGGGCCGATGCCTAACGGCCAAATACAACCGGAGTTTGTAGAAAGATTGAAGTACCTGGGTAACTGGATGAAGACCTATGGCGCCAGCATCTATGGCACACACCGGGGATTCATTAAACCGCAGGAATGGGGCTCCATCACTGAAAAAGACAACAAGGTGTTCCTCCACATTTTGAATGAACCTGGAGAAAATTTCACCCTTGCCGGGTTCCCCTATTCGGGAATTCTGAAAGCAGTCTGGATGAAAAATGGTCAGGCA
The DNA here is from genome assembly GCA_937902875.1 of uncultured Bacteroidota bacterium. Lineage (GTDB taxonomy): Bacteria > Bacteroidota > Bacteroidia > Chitinophagales > Chitinophagaceae > PSRI01. The sequence continues at coordinate 17,368 of CALFNL010000020.1, forward strand.
CTGCCCTTCCAACTGAATAGAGGCACCCTTATTCTCCATACTGCTTCAACCAGCCTGGCAGATAATGATATCGTGATCGAATTGCAGGTGAAAAAATAGAAACATGTTTTATCTCGTAAAGACTCCATGGTGGCTGAAAAAATTATACCCTGAATGCGTATGGGAAATGCCGGCAACCGGCAAGACGCTCTACCTCAGTTTTGACGATGGACCCCATCAGGAAGCAACTCCATTTGTACTGGAAGAATTGCGGAAATATAATGCCAAGGCAACATTTTTTTGTATTGGCAAAAATGTAAAGGAACACCAGTCACTTTACCAGCGAATACTCGACGAAGGACATAAGACGGGTAATCATACATTTGATCATTTGAATGGCTGGAAAACGGGGGATCAGAAATATTTTGAGAACGTGGCAGAAGCCGGGAAATTCATAGACTCTGATTTATTTCGCCCACCGTATGGAAGGATCACTAAATTTCAATTGAAATACCTCAGGGCTTCTTTGGGCATGAACACGATCATGTGGACATGCCTGAGCGCCGATTTCGATACAAAGATTTCTCCACAGGATTGTTTACAAAATGTTTTACTTACGGCCAGCGAAGGATCCATTATTGTATTTCACGACAGCGGCAAGGCCTGGGAGCGTTTGCGGTATGCATTACCGATAGTATTGGAGCATTTTTCTGAACTTGGATACAAATTCGCCAGAATCGGCTAGTGAAGGGGCTTTGGTCCGGAGCTGGCATCGGCTCTAAAACTAATTGGGCCTGGGTAGAAACCCTGGCCCGTTTTTAATCCGTACCCTATGAAAACTAGGTCTAAGTTACAACGTTTTTTGGTTCTTGCAAGTATTTTTTACCTCAAACGAATCTCCCTTACATGCCCGTTAACCGTAATGGTAGCCTTGTTATCGCAGTTGCCATCACCATAATCCAACACCCCTGTACTGCCATTAACGGTAATGTTCACCTTACCTTCCACGATCCAGTAACAAATGAATTTCCAAACCAACGCGGAACTTATTTCGGTTGACCAGCTAGTGCCGTTTGAGTTGCTTCCATTGCTGGTGCCGCTGATATTGTACACATCATCAAATGGCCATAAGGGCGTACCGTTTCCTTCCACCTGGGTATGTACCCTGTTCTTCGTCCAGCTCACCCATTTGCCGTTGTTCATGTTCGTAATTTTTCCATCCTGAACTTTTACGGTGAATTCTTTTTGGTTGGATGAACTGGTGTTTTGCACTATATGAACTCCTTCAATGTGGAAGCTGTCAACATAATATCCATCGAAGCTGGTGGTTGCGGTGCTGCCGGGAATATGCATCTTGCCAGTGTAAACAGTAATGATTTTTCCTTTTCTCAATTTACCATCGATTCCGAGGCATCCGTTTCCAAAATCGATAGTAATGGTTTTGGGAAATGAGCCGCGGTCTTTGGGAATTACAGTAACGGTAAAGCAACGGTGTGAGCTGTCTTCCCGGAATGAAGCATCCTTTGAGTTGACGGCAGTTCGGCCATATACACCCAGGCCGTCGCTTCCGCTGATGCCAACATCATCACCCGCGGTAGCATCGTCGATGCCAACGGCAGAATTAAATACATCATCGAATTGGGAGTTTGCTACAGTTTCATCTGCGGCTGCACTCATCGTTGATTCTTCACTCACGGAAGTTCCCGCGTTGGCGGAGGTATTATCCTTTTTGCAGGATACAAGGGTGAATGCCGCAAAAGCGGCAAATGCCAATAGCCCCTTTGGCAGAATGCTAAGTAATTTCATGACAGTTGATTTTTGTGTGTGAAAAAGGTAAGCACGGATAAACAGACCGTTCATCAGGGCTAAAGTTTAAAGCTTTGTGAAAATTTGTTGATATTTGATACTGTGACCTGCTAATCAACGTCAGCAAACTCCCAATCAGAATAGGTTAGGAGGCTGCACTTACCCCTGATGGAATAAAACGCAGGCGCGGGCCAAGCATGAAATTTTCAGATACGCATTGCCATTTGTACCTAAGTGATTTTGAAAATGATATCAGTATCGTGATCCGAAGGGCGCGGGATGCAGGTGTGATTGCCTGTTACCTGCCCAATATCGATAGTAGCTCAATAGGCGATATGCTCAGGCTCGAAGCCGGCTATCCGGGCTATTGTCATGCAATGATGGGATTGCATCCATGCTCTGTAAAAGAAAATTATAGAAAGGAGTTGGCTCTGGTAAACGACTGGCTTAATAAACGACCCTTCGCCGCAGTTGGGGAAATTGGATTGGATTTTCATTGGGATAAAACTTTTGTGCCCCAGCAATACGAAGCCTTCCGTCAGCAGATCGGGTGGGCGAGGGAAATTCAATTGCCAATCGTGATCCATTCGAGGGATTCGACGCAGGAATGCATAGATGTGGTAAAGGAAAATCAGGATGGAAACCTGAAGGGGATCTTTCATTGTTTTACGGGATCCTATGAATCGGCGCTGCAGATTATTGACCTGGGCTTTTATCTTGGGATAGGCGGAGTGATCACTTATAAGAATTCGGGGCTCGCGGAAATCATTTCCAAAATTGATCTGAAGCATATTGTATTGGAAACGGATGCTCCTTATCTGACTCCCGTTCCATTTCGCGGCAAGCGGAATGAAAGCGCCTATTTGAAATATGTGCTGAAGAAATTGTCTGAAATCAAGAATATGCCGGCTTCTGAAATTGCGGACATTACCACGGAAAATTCAAATATGATTTTCAACACTAAATCGGTCTGATGCCTAAATCTTCATCCCGCTCGTCAGTAAAATTACTGATCATTTATACCGGAGGAACGGTGGGTATGGTGTACGACAATGCCACGGGCACCTTGCATCCCATTGGATTCAAAGCGATCCGGGAAAACATACCCGAAATTGCGAGACTTGGTTTTGAGTACCAGGTACATGCTTTCAATCCTCCGCTGGATTCATCCAATATGTCGCCGGATGTGTGGGTAGAACTGAGTTCCATCATTGAAAAGAATTATGATATTTATGACGGCTTCGTGATCCTGCATGGATCAGACACGATGGCATTCACTGCTTCGGCGCTGAGCTTCATGCTGGAGAACCTGGGCAAGCCGGTGGTGCTGACAGGCTCACAGTTACCAATAGGCGAAATTAGAAATGACGCCAAGGAAAATATCATTACGGCTCTTGAAATTGCCGCGGCAAGGGAAAAGGGAAGAGCCCTGGTTCCGGAAGTATGTATCTATTTTGACTTTCAGTTATTCAGGGGGAATCGCTCCAAAAAATATAATGCGGAGAAATTCGAGGCCTTTTATTCCATGAACTATCCTCCCCTGGCCGAAGCGGGGATTGAAATAAAATACAAGAAGCCATTCATTCTGAAACATCCCGAAAAGCCCCTGCTTGTGCATCGGAAGCTGGACCCTCATATTGCCGTTCTGAAAATTTTTCCCGGTATCCCTCAGGAAGTAGTGGATGCGGTGCTGAATATTCCAGGGCTGAAGGCCGTAATCATGGAAACATTTGGGAGTGGTAATGCTCCCACTGCGGGTTGGTTCATTGAAAGCCTGAAAAATGCAATCAGAAAAGGAATAACCATTCTAGACGTCACCCAATGTGATGGGGGAGCAGTTGAATTGGGCCGTTATGAAACCAGCGCACTCCTGAAAGAAATAGGTGTGGTAAGCGGGCATGATATGACATTTGAGGCCGCCGTGGCGAAATTGATGTTCCTGCTGGGCCAGAAGATTTCCAGGAAGGAATTGGAAAGGCAGATTGAAACCCCCCTGAGAGGAGAACTTACCAGGGGATGAATTTTTTATTGGTGTCAAATCCCGAATAGATGTATTTTTGCAGTCCTTCAAAAACAGGTGAGGTGTCCGAGTGGTTGAAGGAGCACGCCTGGAAAGTGTGTATACGGGAAACTGTATCGCGGGTTCGAATCCCGCCCTCACCGCAAGCCAATTCAATGCCCCCGCTCTTAACGGCTGGGGATTTTTGTTTTTGAGCGTTAGGCATGCGTGATTGAACGTGCATAAAAGCGGGTGAAAACAGGAATCAGGGTTAGCGAAGCGAACCGGCATTGAATTGAACCCCCACCCCGGGATCACAGCAGGTAATCCATCCTGGCATCGATGCGAACATTTTTTTGTCTTCTTAACTTTCAGGTAATCGCGCAAAAAAATGCAGATTAATAATCTGAAATGTTATGGAGATCAGGCATTGTTATCTTGTTGTATTACTCATCAGGCTTGAAAAAGGAAGAAGAACGAAAGTAAAACGGCGAGGCACCGAAATGGTCCTGGAAACGTTAGCCTCCGCTAATCCAATCCCTGAATGAAGCCACATGCTCCTGACTGATTATGATCTCTTCAGACTGAGGTATGGATAATTCAACGCTTACCTTACTCCTGGCCAGATTCCTGAACAGGTTTATATAATTGACATTGATGATATATTTCCTATTGGCCCGGTAAAACACACCCGGATCCAGTTCCTCGCCCAGCATTCTCAGATTCCTTATTTCGGCCACATATTTGAGATTGTTCTTGTCTATAAGGAATACCAATTTATGTCTCGAATAGAAACAGGCAATGTCTTCAACCTTCACAATTTGAAATTCCTGTCCCCGCCTGGCTATGATTCTTGACCTTTTTCTGTTTCTCAAATGGGAATTTCCATTGGAAAATGGGTAGTGACTTGAAAATTGTTCCCCCGGGTTCTTGTATTTATCGATCATGTTCCTAAGCGAAAACGAATCCACCGGTTTGAGCAAATAATCGATATTCCCAAACTCAAAGGCCCGAACCAGCCATTCATTATATGATGCCACGAATACTATCGGGCAATTCATGCTAGCCCAATAGAGAATATTGAATGGTGAATGGTCACGGAAAGGGATATCCATGAAAACCAGGTCTGGCCTGGACCGGCCTTGCAAATGATGCAGGCTGTCTTCAAAACTATGACATTCAGAAACCTGGAGGGGTTCGTTTAATTGTAGCAATGCTTCTGACAGCAAAGCTGGTTCAGGTTTCTCATTTTCTATGACCAGCACATTCATGACCTTGAAATATTGAGGCTTTGTGAAATTGGGTTTGTCACTTTTACTACAGGGTGGATTCAAAGCGAGTACGGTGGAGTCTTCTCTCTTAGAAAAAGTATGTTTTGGCGGCCTGCAGAACGGAAAAATACGGTTTCACTCATCAATTATCCGGCTTCAGGATTATAGAGCCTGTCAATGAACAGCAAATAGCATAATCGGCCTGTCATTAACAAATGAATTGTTATAAGTGTGATTCTCTTGATAAGTATATCGGCGAAACAGGTTTAAAAGTTATCATGCCTTAAAAAATATTAATTATGAAGAAATTGATCAATGCGCTTATTCTTTTACTGTTTTTTCATTTGCCTTTAATGGCTCAGGTGATCATAACCGGTAAGGTCACCGATAGCAGAGACGGATCTCCGTTGTCGGGGGTTACCATACAGGTAAAAGGAACAGAGCAAACCACTCAAAGCGGCAGTGACGGCAGTTTCCGGATTTCTCTTGCAGGCAGGGACAGGATCCTGGTTTTTTCTTACGTAGGATATGGCACAGAAGAAGTAAGCATAGGAAACAGAAGGGAAATTACAGTGTCCCTTACAACCGAAGAAAGGAGACTGCAGGAAGTGGTTGTGGTGGCTTATGGATTGCAGGACAGGAGAAAGATCACAGGGTCTGTTGCAAAATTGGATGGCAAGGAATTTGAAAATATTCCAATGCCCTCGGTTGATCAGATGTTGCAGGGAAAAGTTGCCGGCCTCCAATCGGTTGCGGGTTCGGGTCAGCCCGGCGCATTACAGGAAATCCGGATTCGAGGCATCGGTTCCATCAATGCATCTTCAGAACCACTATTTGTGATTGATGGGGTGCCCGTTAATACAGGCGACTTTTCGAGGAATACTACCACATCCAATGCCTTGGCCGGCCTCAATCCTAATGATATTGAAAGTATATCTGTGCTAAAAGATGCTTCGGCAGCCGCCCTGTATGGTTCCAGGGCAGCCAATGGGGTGATCCTGATCACTACCAGGAAGGGTAGGCCGGGAAAAACTAAAATAGGTATTAATTCAGAAGTCGGTTTCAGCGATGTTTCTTTCGTAAATGATCAATCGAAGCCATTGACCGGTGCGGAGTATTATGAACTCACACATGAAGGATTGGTAAACGCGGGCCTCGATTCGGCACAGGCGAGCGGATTTTTGAAGAACGTGCTCGGCGCAGAGGATGGATTTGACACCAATTGGTTCGACCTGGTGACGCGCCGGGGAAATACCCAGCAATATAATTTGTCTGCATCCGGCGGTGATGCAAAGACCACTTTTTATATTTCCGGAAGCTATTTCAAACAACAGGCTGTGGTGATTGGTTCCGACTTCACCAGGTATAGCGGAAACTTGAACCTGAGGCATGTAGTGAGTGAAAAGATTGCCTTCGGATTGAGCCTGAATGCTTCCAATCTTAATCAAAATACCCCCACCCAATCGGCCAATTTCAGGAATCCGGTATTGGGAGCTTATTTCTTAAGGCCTTTTCAACATCCATACAACAGTGATGGGTCTCTGGATTATAGCCCCGCTGATTTTTCCCAGATATATAACCCGATAGCCATTAACCGGTATGACAAGGAAAAACTCAGCAATACGAAATTATTGGGAACGGTATCCGGTGAATATAATATTCTGAATGGACTCAAATTCATGACCAAATATGGCATTGATTATTTTGCCATTGAAGAACCGTCTTATTATAATCCATTTTTTGGAGACGCGGTTACCAGGGGAGGAGACCTGTACAACTATTATACCCGCGTGTTCAACTGGGTATGGACGAATACTCTGGATTATCATCGTGAATTGGACAAAGATGGAGACCTGGTGGCGGATCTTAAACTTGGATATGAGGCGCAGAAATCAAAAGAATATGCTATATCCGCTTACGGTTCGCAGTTACCACTGTTGACTACGCTTCCATTGCCTCCGCCCAGTTCGCCCAAGCAGGCTACGGCAGGAGGTTCAGATTATTCCTTTGGATCCGCATTGTCGAACCTGCAGTTGAATTACCGGAACAAATATCTTTTGAGCGGAAGCTTGCGCAGAGATGGATCATCCAGGTTTGGCAGCAATAACAGGTACGGCACTTTCTGGTCTGTAGGCGCAGCATGGAATGCCGACAAGGAAGATTTTCTGGCTGATTCAAAATATATTTCGGCTCTCAAACTTAGGGTATCCTATGGCGTTAACGGAAATGCAGCCATCGGTAACTATGGCTGGAGGCCTACATATGGATTTGGCGCTGACTATAATCAGGTTCCCGGAGGTGCGCCCACCAATGTTGGAAACCTCGATCTCACCTGGGAACAAAACAAACCCTTTGATGTGGGATTGGAATTGGGATTACTCAGTAACAAGATCAATATTGTAGCGGACTATTACATGAGAAAGACGAGCCAGCTTCTTCAATCTGTGCCGCTTTCCCTCACTTCGGGATTCGGGAGCTATCCTGCAAATATTGGCTCCATGGAAAACAAAGGGATTGAGTTTACGGTGAATGCCACACCCCTCAGCTCAAAATCATTTCGCTGGGATATCTCCTTCAATATTGCCCTGAATAAAAATAAAGTCACAGCGCTGAATGATAACCAGGACATCATCAATGGTACCAATATCATCAGAGTGGGCAAGGATATTCAATCCGTCTATACTTTTATTTGGGCTGGCGTGGATCCTCAAACCGGAAGTGGACTCTGGTACACCGATGAGACTCGTAAAACCACAACTTCAGACGTTACACAGGTGGAGAATGCAATCATTGGCAGTGCTTCCCCAAAGGGATTCGGAGGATTCAGCACTACGGTTAGTTACAAGGGTATTTCCCTGAGCGGGCAATTCAATTTTCAATATGGGAATCTCCTGCTAAATACCTGGGGCTTCCTGAATGAGAGTGATGGCGCATTCTTCACTTTGAACCAGGATAAAAAAGCCCTTGACCGGCGCTGGAAGAAGCCCGGCGATATCACGGATTTTCCGCAATATGTGGCTGCAAACAGTTCCAATTCCAATGCGCCATCCAGCAGGTATTTCTTCAAGGGTGACTATGTAAGGTTGCGATATCTCACCCTGTCATATCAAATCCCCCAAAATATTCTCAGCAGGGTTAAAATTGATAATGCACAGTTCTATGTCAGGGGCACCAATCTTTGGACCAAGGCCTTCGATAAGAATATAACATTCGATCCCGAGCAACCCATCAATGGAGTGAATGACCTGCAGGTATTGCTGCAGAAAACGATATCGGTTGGCCTGAATTTGAATTTTTAAAACATAATAATTGCGATATGAACCTGAAAAAAATAGCAATTTGGCTGATGGTCTCCATGCTAACGGGAGCCTGCAATAAAAAATTCCTGGATCTCCAGCCCTATGACCAGGTGCCCCTGGATGAGGCCATCGTGGATGAAAATTCGATGCAGACTGCTGTAAATGGAATGTATTCGAGTTTGAGGGCGGTGGATTTTTTCGGACGCTCCATTCCGATAGACGGGGACCTGCTGGCTGACAATGTTTATATCTCTTCGGTTAATTCTAACCGTTATATTCCAGAAATCACCTATTCCTATATTGAAACCTATGACAATGTTCAGAACACATGGGCGGAAGCATACAATACCATACAGAGGGCTAACAATGTGATCAATGCTACTGTTCCGTCTTCGGAGGTTTCGGATCAACTAAGGGGCGAGGCGCTTACGATCAGGGCATTGGCCTATTTCGAGTTGGTCAAATTCTATGCCAGACCCTATCTCACTGATCCAGCAGGCGCGGGCGTGCCACTGGTTCTAACTTATGATCCCCAAATAAGGCCTGCCAGGAATACAGTAGCCGAAGTGTATCAACAGATTGAAACGGATCTCACAAATGCATATGGCCTGCTTACCGAAGACAAGAATTCTTCCTATGTTTCCAGATATGTGGCACAGGCATTACTGGCGAGATTCTATCAATATAAGGGAGATTGGAACAAGGCCCAGGCAGCCGCACTTGATGTAGTGAACAATGGTGGATATTCACTGGCAGACAGCGGGTCATTGGTGAACTATTGGACCAATCCATACCCCGTCAGCAATAAGTTGGAAACCATTTTTGAAGTGGAATTCGACGCCATCGGAAATAACGGCACTGACGATTTGGATGCATTCTATTCGCAGGATGGATATGGTGATGCACTTTGTACGGATGATTTGTACAATAGCTATAGTTCCACCGATGCCAGGCGGGCCCTGATCCTTCCCGGTAACAGAGGCGGCGAAAACGTGTGGGTAGTGAACAAGTATCCTAATGCCACAAATCCCAATGGTAAGGACAATACAAAAATTATCAGGTATGCCGAGGTTCTGCTAATACTGGCGGAGAGCTATAACCGAAAATTAGACGATGTCCCGGCACGCGCCGTTCTCACTATTATCGCCCCAACACGAGATCCCCAGTTTGGCGGGTATGTGAGTTCGGGTGCCACGCTGCTGGATGATATTTACCTGGAGCGCCGGAAGGAGCTGGCTTTTGAGGGTCACCGCTATTGGGATTTGGTGAGGCTGAACAGGGATGTGGTGCGAAATAACAGCACCGGCAATTATCCACCCTTTGTGCCACTCACATTATCGGTGTCGAGTGCCAAGAGGATTTTTCCGATACCCAAGGCCGAACTCAACGTAAATAAGAATATGGTACAAAACCCTGGTTATTGAATGGATGGGAAGCCTAAACCATTTCTTCAATATGATAATTTGGTCTCTGTTTTGTTTCGAGGTATATTTTTGAAATATATTCTCCCAGTATTCCCAATGCAAGCAATTGCACCCCTCCCAGTAAGTATATGGGTAAGGTGATGGATGCCCAGCCGGGGATATTGCGTCCTCTGATTATCACAAGAATTGCCCAGCCTGACATAATTAGGCTGATTGTAAAAATCACAAGGCCGAGCCATGTGATCAATTTCAAAGGAGCATTGCTGAATGATGTAATGCCATTTACGGCGAGATGGATCATTTTTCGCAGGGGATATTTTGTTTTTCCCCCGGTCCTCTCAAGCCTGTCATAGTAGATTTCGGCTGAGGAAAATCCCATCATGGGAAAAATGCCTCTTAAGAACAGGTTCACCTCCTTATATTTCCTTAATTCTGTCAAAACGGAATTGGACACGAGGCGGAAGTCAGAATGATTGTACAACAATCTCACCCCCATGAGACGCATCATGCGGTAAAATATTTGGGCGGAGAATCTTTTGAAATAGGTATCGCTATGGCGCATTTTTCTGACTCCGTAAACAATCCTGATCCCTACACGGTATAAACGCAACATTTCTCCGATGATACCAATATCATCCTGCAGGTCGGCATCAATGGAAACAATGCAATCAGCCTTATTTGTGACGTAATGCATACCTGCCAGCAAGGCATTTTGATGGCCAACATTACTTGACAGGCGAAGACCTTTCACATGGCAGGATGCATTAGCCTTGATATAAGAGAAAGTTTTGTCTGTGCTTCCATCGCTGACAAAAAGCAGGAAGCTACCCGAATTCACTTCCTTCCTAAAAATGAGGTCATCTAGCAAAGCCGCCAGCCGTTGGTGCGAATCCTCAATGATTTCTTCTTCATTATAGCAGGGAATCACAATTGCCAAAACAGGCAGTGGTACTTGATTTTCTCCGGACTCATTGAAGGCGTTTTCGGGACTGTGTTGAAAATCTTTTTGCGTTTTCATTTGATGGCCTCGGGAAGGATTTGGGTAGATTGATTCATGTTTTTATTTCCTGATAATTTCGCAAGGATAAATCCATTTTTATAATATAGTGTGTCAAGGTTTGCATAGTGCTGCAAATTGTCAATCCTGGAAAAAACGACTTCGCCTTTCTGTGGCTCTCGTATGGGCGTGAGTTGGGAGGCATAGAAATTGAAACTGGGGTAATAATGATCCATGGTTATCACCTTGTATTGATTTTGCCGGGCCAATAGCGCCGCTTCTTTTACCGGTTCCTGGATCAATTTCCACAGGCTTGGCATGAATACCTGGTTGATCATGATCAGGAATAAAATGGAAAGGAAGCCCAGCCGGATTATTTCATTCAGGGTCCTGCCCCATATCCCCAGCCCCATTATGACAACCATGAGAGCCAGCATAATAATATAGTACGGCTGGTTGAAATAGACGGGAATATTCAGTATGATCGCATGTGCAAAGGAGTCATTTGTAAGAGTCAAAGCCTGCTGCGAAAACATGGGAGCAATAAATAGGATCAGCCAGAGTGTGAAGAATGGAAGGAACAATGAACGCGTCCGGTGGGGCTTTTTCCGCATTGCGGCCAGGATGAATAGCGGCGTATATCCGGCGATGATATAGTGAGGTAATTTGGTGCCGGAAAATGAAAAGAAAATGAATACGAAACAAAACCAGCTAAATAAGAAAAAAGTCAATGGATCCTTCAGTTTCCGGATTTGCGTGACCAGGCCATTAATGATCAGTACCGTAAATGGTAAAGTACCTAATAATAATACCGGCAGATAGTAATAAACTGGACCCCCATGTCCTTCGAATGACTGGCTAAATCTCTGCAGGTTGTGATGAAAGAAGAATCCATACAGAAATTCATTTCCCATTTTATGGTATTGCAGGAAATACCAGGGCAATCCAACTACTGCAAAAATCAGGATACCACCGGCGGAGATAAATGAAGGCAGCAGGCGCCATTTTTTCCATCGGGTCATGCAGATCAGCAGGACTATGACGGGTATGGCAATCGCAATGGGGCCTTTGGTGGCAAATCCAAATCCCGCGAATAGGTAAAATATATAGAGGTCTCGCTTTTGTGAATTCTCAATATACTTGAAGAGATAGATCATGGCTCCGGTGACGAAGCAATTTAGCAGGGCATCTGACAGGGCTGCTCTTCCGATCGTGGTAACCTGGATTGCTGCCGCTATCATGATGGTGCTGAGGCTGGCGGTTTCATCATCATATTTGCTGAGGACGAAAAAATATATCAGCATCATCCATACCATTGATGCCATGGCCGATGGAAGTCTGATGGCAAACTCCGTTTTTCCGAAGAGTTTCATGCTGCCGACCTGCAGCCAGTTGGTGAACACGGGCTTGTCAAACCTGGCTTCACCCATCACACGTGGAGTAATGTAATCCCGCGATTGCATCATTTCCCTGGTTCCTTCCGCAAAAAAACCTTCATCTTCATCAAACAAGGGACTCTTTCCCAGACCCCAAAAAAAGCTCATAAACACCACGAACCCTGTTATCACCCGCAATACTGTGACTCTTTGAATATTCATGTTTTTTTCATTGGATTCAGATCCAAAGTATTGAATGAAATATATCTAAAATTTTGTGTCAACTAAATGCAAACAGCATCAGGCCGCGCTGATAAGACCTGCCAGTTTCATCAATCCGGTTATCAGTGCAAGCACCACAAGGAATAGGAGTGCAATGGCTGTAACTACCATATTAAGAATAGCGATTGGAAATTCTTTCATCGGGCATCTTTTTTTTGTCTCCATTCAAAGCAAACTGATTTAATGTTTTAAAATCTGAATTTCACCGCGCCCGTAAAGCTCACGGCAAATGGGAAATTCCTGACCGGGGTATTTTGGTTGATTGAAGTGATGGAGTTCCGTATGACGGGTTCAAAAGCCAACGACCAATTGTGGTTGAGCTTATAATCTATGCCTGCTCCCAATCTGGCTCCAAGGAATATTTTTCTCAATCCCTCAATTTTAGTAATGGATTCACGTACACCCACATTGGATCCAGGCTGAGGAACTTCTATTTCAATTTTAGCGCTTGTAATTAAATTGACATCGATCCCCACCAATCCGTACCACGTGATTTTTCCCTTGGGGACCTGATATTTTATGGCAGCAGGAAGGGTCAGGTATTGGATTTGCTG
>CALFNL010000021.1 GCA_937902875.1 uncultured Bacteroidota bacterium
TACTATGGCAGAGCCTGGCCTTCAATAAGGGCGGGGATATTACTCAGGTGAAAAGACAATCACCTGTACTTCGTCCTTACAATTCCGCGGGAGAATTTAATTTTTTCAGAGGCGCCGCGGCCACCTTGCGAAAGCAGTCCTGGGAGGCTACAGGTTTTCTTTCGTGTAGAAGACTGGATGGTAATTCAATGACCGATACGGCAGGAAGCGGAACAGTGATCTCATCCATTTTGAACGCGGGATACCATCGAACCCCAGGTGAATTGGCAGACAAGAGTGAACTGATGATACTGGCATCTGGGCTAAACCTCATGTATAAGCGAGATTCCTGGCGATTATCTGCAAATGCCGTTCACTATAACTTGAATCAGCCGATCCGGAAAAGAGACCTGCCTTACAATCTATTTGCTATTTCCGGTGATACCTGGAGTAATTACAGCCTGGATTATGGCTACACCTTTAATAATATGCACTTTTTCGGGGAAGCCGCCATTGACAAAAACCGTAATCCGGCAGTCATAAATGGAATGCTCATCAGCCTCGATCCCCTTGCCGACCTGAGCCTGGTGTACCGGAACATTTCCAGGGCATACCAGTCTGTTTACGGTAATGCGTTCACGGAACGCAGCTCCCCCAACAATGAGCGTGGACTCTATATTGGATTCTGTCTCAGGCCAACCATAAAATGGAAGATTGACGCGTACGCGGATTTTTTCAATTTCCCCTGGTTAGTATACGGCGCGGACGCGCCATCAATCGGCAATGACTACCTGCTGAGACTTTCTTATGAGCCAGACAAAATACTGGAGATCATAACCACATTCCGTTCATCAGGAAAAATTGTTAATATTAGTTCTGGCGACCTGCCGGGCCATGATCTGGGCGCATCGGGCCGCACCAGTTGGAGGTTTCAATTAAATTATCATTTGAACCGGACCATTTCTCTGCGCTACCGCTGTGAATTGCTATGTTATGGTCAGAGGCATGCACGACTTAACAAAGGCTACCTTACTTATTTCGACCTTTTCTATAAACCCTTCCCTAAACCATTTTCGCTGAATTTTCGTCTTCAATATTTCGATGCCCAAAGCTATGAATCAAGGGTTTACACCTATGAAAATGACGTATTATATTTTAACGCCATCTCTGCTTTTTATGGTCAGGGAAGCCGTTATTATATTAATTTCAGATATCAGCCCAGAAAGTCATGGGGCTTATGGCTCAAATGGGGTCAAAGCCTGTACAGGAATGCAGACGAAATAGGTAGTGGCCCCGACACAATTTATGGGAATAAGAAGTCAGAATGCCGCTTGCTGCTTTCGGTAAATTTTTAAATTTCTTTAAAAACAAGCAGCGCAACCCAATCCATTATTGTCCAAACTAATGATTTAAGTGCTAAAAGATGAGATTTTAACAAAAATTTCATGTTTTAGAAATATCTGTATATTTACGACTTCAAAATTCAAAAATTACCGAAACATGAGAAAAACTCTATCACTGTTCACTGCATTCCTATTATGCGGAATGCTGGTGTTAGCACAGGTCAAAACTGTTACGGGAACGGTAACAGATGAAAACGGGAATCCTGTTCCATTCGCTACGGTTGTAGTGAAGGGTTCGCGGTCCGGCGTTTCAGCAGATGCGGATGGGCATTTTGCCATCAAAGCGAAAGAAGGTGATGTTCTGGTTTTCAGTGCATCCGGCCTGACTCCTAAAGAAGTAACGGTTGGTTCCTCAAACGTTATTAATGTTCCCCTCGCCAAAAGTTCTTCTTCCACCCTGGAGGAAGTTGTGGTTACAAGCGCTTTCGGTATAAAAAAGGCCCAGAGGGTAACACCTTTCAGCGCTCAGGTAATCAATTCGGATGCCCTTAATATCACGCGCCAGACCAATGTGAACAATGCATTGGCGGGTAAAGTGGCGGGTGTTCAAACCAGAAGCCAGTCGGCTGCAAAATTAAATACAGAAGCTTTTCTTCGTATTCGCGGGGGATTGGGAATGGGTGATATTCAGCCGATATATGTTGTGGACGGTACCATCACCAGTTCATTTGACATCAATCCAGATGATATTGAAGACATCTCGGTGTTGAAAGGTGCCAATGCAACAGCATTGTTCGGCGGTGCAGCATCCGGTGGCGCCATTGTTATCACATCGCGTAAAAAAATGGGGCGCAATGGAGTTGGAATTGAAATCAATTCCGGGGTCACAGCAGACAAGGTTTATATCATGCCTCATTATCAGAATCTATATGCTGGCGGTTCATTGGCAGATTTGACACAATTCAACTGGGTTGCAGGCGATCCTGACGAATGGAAAGCATTGGATGGCAAATATTTTCCTGATTACACCGATGATGCCAGTTGGGGCCCCAGGATGGCCGGCCAGGAATATATACCCTGGTACGCATGGTATCCCGGAACCAACCTATCCTACAAAACGGCAAAGCTCGTTCCACAGCCAGACAATGCAAGGGATTTCTGGCAAACAGGAATTACCTCAAACAACAACATTAGCTTTGGTAAGAGTGGTCAGGGGTATAATTTCAGGGCTTCCTATACCAATCAGTACGTTAGAGGTATTATTCCAAATTCCAGTTCTAACAGGAATACAGTATTTATTACAGGTAGTTATGACCTGAACAGTCATTTCACCGTAGCCGCCAATGTGAATTTCAGCGGTAATATCATTAAAGGTGAATTCGATGACCAATATGCAAACCAATCTTCTGGTTCTTTCAGTTCCTGGTTTCACAGAGATCTGGACTTGAAGCTGGAAAAGTCCCTGAGGGATCTGAAATCTCCTTTTGGAACCCTGGCAACCTGGAACCTCAGGTTCAATCCCGATGGATACAATCCTAATAATCCGGATGATTTCTACAAGGCCAATTACTGGTATAATCACTATGCTTATTTTGATAATATTGATAATACCTATAACAGGAATAAGTTTTTCGGAGACGCGTCATTAACTTATAAGCTCAACGATAATTTCAGGGTGAAGGGTACAGTTCGTAAGAACCAGTTTAATGGCTATTACGAAAACATCACCCGTTCGTTGCTTGAAACTAGTGGACTTCAAACAGGCATACTGGGTAGCTATTCAACTGGTAATCAAACACAGGTTGAATACACCTATGAAGGCCTGGCTTCTTACAATCAGAAATTCGGTGATTTCAATGTTTCAGCCAATGTGGGTGGAAGCGTATATACATACAAATACAATGATGTAACTGCCAATACCAATAACGGTTTGAACGTGCCAGATCTATATGCCATCACCAACTCCAAATCAAATCCCAGCATTGGTAATACCAGATACAAATCTCAAACCAATTCTGTTTTCGGTCAGGGAGACCTGGAATATAAGAAACTGGCGAGTGTAACATTTGCGGTACGCCAGGATTTTAGTTCTACCCTCTCACCCACCAAGACAAATCTTGTTTATCCTTCAGCAGGTGCCAGTTTTGTGTTCACCGAGTTGATGAATGAATCTCCCAAATGGTTGAGTTTCGGTAGGGTATTTGGAAGTTGGGGAAAGAAACCGGCGCCTTTGAATATATACCAAACGAACTTTTCTTATGGAGTTAACCAATTCCTTTGGGGAAGCAATTTTCTGATAGGCACACCTGATGCCTATCCGAATCCTGCTTTGCAAGGCGCTTTGAGTACTACCATTGAAGGTGGTTTGGATCTAAGGTTTATCAAGAATCGTTTGGGAGTGAACATTGTTTATTTCAACGAAACTGCCGATAAATTACCCGTTAACGTTAGTATCAGCGGTGTATCAGGTTTTACCAGCACTTCAGTGAACGCGGCTAAGGTGACAAGGACGGGCATTGAAACTATCGTTCAGGGCAAGGCGATAGCCAATAAGAATTTTAGTTGGGATATCAGTGCCACCTATAGCTACCTGATCAATAACCCGGTTAAGGAAATAGTTGAGGGATCTGACCAGATCCTGATACAGAATGGGCTTGGAACTGTAGCCGGTAATTCTTCCGGCGCTTTCACCACTCGTTTTGCACGCGCTTTCCTGGTGAAGGGAGAGGATTGGGGCCAGTTGATTGGCGGCGGTATCAAGAGGAATGCAGATGGCCAGCCGATTGTTGATCCTGCAACCGGACTTTATGTAAATGATGTAAATAAGAAATGGGGTTCAATTGTGCCTAAGACCACGGGCGGTATCGTGAACACCTTTTCATATAAGGATTTTGATTTGAGTTTTGCAGTTGACTACCAGATCGGAGGAAAGTTTTTCTCCCTCTCCGAAATGTGGGGTTCATATTCAGGTTTGCTGGATTGGACCGCTGCGCGCAACGACAAAGGTTTGAATGTTCGTGATGATGTGGCAGACGGAGGCGGTGTTCATATCATAGGAGTTAGCTCTGCCGATGAAAAGACGCCCGTTGACATGTATGTGGATGGACAGACCTATTTCCATTCATTCTACGACAGGCAGATTGCAGAACCCTATGTTCATAGCCTCACATTCGTTAAACTGCGCGAAATAAGCCTGGGTTACCGGATTCCGGTTAAGAAGATCGGAGGGATCAGTAAATATTTCCAGGGTGCGGTATTCTCTGTCATTTCACGCAATCTTTGGATGATCTATTCCGATTCAAAGAATATCGATCCATCTGAAATAGTGAGCAACTTTGGAGAAGAATCACAACTTCCCGGAACCCGCTCACTGGGTGTGAACCTCAAATTAATATTCTAAACATTAAACTCATTTCAATTATGAAATTGACAATAAAATATAAGGTCCTGCTTTCCTTTGTGGCTCTTTCCCTTTTTGGGGCGGGTTGTAAGAAAGTGGACTTTGGGGATATCAACACAGACCCCAACCGTACTACGGCTCCCATCACTTCGGCGCTTTTGACGAATGTTTTGGCAGGGTTTGGCAATAATACCTGGGACCAGGGTGGTGTGCGTACAGTAACCGGTCTGTATTGCCAATATTTTACAGAAACTCAATACACCGAGTATTCACGCTATTCTGATCCCAAAAGGAATTGGGACGGATTCTATGCCGGTGCCCTTTATGACCTGCAGAACATCATCAACTATAATTCTGATCCTGCTACTGCCGAAAAGGCTGCGGAAAATGGTTCCAATGCCAATCAAATAGCTTTGGCGCGTATTATGAAGGCATATGATTTTTGGTGGCTGA
>CALFNL010000022.1 GCA_937902875.1 uncultured Bacteroidota bacterium
GCTTTCACAAGTCTGTGCCTTACCACATCATCTTCATCCAACTGGATATGCGTGATTCCATCGATATTCTTCAATATCCTGGTAGCTTTTTCCAATCCGCTTCGCTGGTGCTTTGGCAAATCGATCTGGGTAATATCGCCCGTGATGATGGCTTTGGCATTTGCCCCGATCCTGGTAAGAAACATCTTAATTTGGAGGTCGGTGGCATTTTGCGCCTCATCAAGAATGATAAAAGCATTGTCAAGAGTGCGGCCACGCATATAGGCCAGCGGAGCAATTTCAATCACCCTCGTACTCATGTAATAGCCCAGCTTGTCAGCGGGGATCATATCATCAAGCGCGTCATAGAGAGGGCGGAGATAAGGATCGATCTTTTCCTTCAGGTCGCCGGGCAAAAAACCCAGGCTTTCCCCTGCTTCGACTGCCGGGCGGGTGAGGATAATCTTCTTCACCATCTTATTTTTCAAGGACCTGACGGCGAGCGCCACCGCGGTATAAGTCTTGCCAGTACCGGCGGGTCCAATCGCGAAGACAATATCATTCTTATCAATGGCTGTCACCAATCTTTTCTGGTTTTGGGTGCGCGCCCTTACCGTTTTGCCATTGGGGCCAAAAACCAAAACATCATTGGGGTTGCGTTCAATGAAATTGTCAATAGTCTCGGCGTCATCGCCACCCAATATCTGCTCGAAATAATTTTCACTCACATGGCCATTCCTTTCCAGGTATTGCACAAGCAATTCAATCTTCTCCTTGGCCGACTCAATTTGTTCGGGAGCGCCGCTCAATTTGATTTGTGTGCCGCGGCTCAGGATTTTCAAGAGAGGGAACTTCTTTTTCAGGATGTCCAGCTTGCCATTGTTTACCCCAAAGAATTCAATAGGGTTAACGGTTTCGAGATTAATGATAGTTTCTGTCAATTAGGTGAATTTTATGTTCTCAATAGTCTCCATGAAAAATACAGAGACTAACCCATCCTTCTGAATCAAATTTAATGATTCACTACTGTTATAACGCAAAATTACTTATTCACAGCATGTGGATACTGTTAATTTTTCTGCGAGTAGACCAATTCAATGTGTGCCATTTAAAAGCGGGAGACCTGATATCATTGGGAGCTCGTTAGTGATCAGTCGATCATTCATGGATATTTGAAAATTCACTTAGGATCTGCGATATCAGGCTCCTCTTAAAATCTCGCCAGGATCTTAAAATTCAGCAATCTTGGCGTGAGCCGGTTTGGAATGGTGAAGATTGTGTTGGAATAATCCTTAATCAGCAGGTATGAAATGGTATTGGCCCGATCCAGGAGATTGAATACCTCTAAACTGGCCCAGATATTATCAAATGCACGGAATGGGCTATGGCTGCGGCGATTGGACTTTTCACTATCAAGTAATAAGGCACTAAAGCCTATGTCTACACGAAGATATGGTTCTATCACCAGCGCGTTTCTGTATTTGATGCTGCCGGGGATATTATAAGGCATGTTACTCCCGTAAATCATATTGAGGTGCACTTTGAAGTTCTTGTTGGTGCTAAGGTAGTCCTGGAAAAACATGCCGAATGTAATGAGCCTGTCAGTTGGTCTCCGCACCCATCCTACTTCTGTTCGAACGCTGTCAGTCACCGCCTGGTCCGCGCTTGCGGCGTTAATGAATTCACCCTCTGCGTTCTTATACCTGAAATAAAAATCGTTGTCTATATTTTCACGTGCCCGCATCAATCCGAGGCTGATCCAGCTTTCCGCGTCTTTCACCAATTCGCCGAATAAACGCAATTCAAGCCCGGTAGCATAGGCCTTAGCATTGTTCTCCCCAAAATAACGGATGCGCACATTATCGATATCATAAGGGTCAACATCCCAGAGCCTCTTATAATATGCTTCCGAAGTAAAACGGAAGGGTCTGTTCCAGGCTTTGAAATTGTAATCAAGTCCTCCTGCCAACTGCCAGCTTTTTTGCGCCTTCACATCTGTGTTCAGGCTACCGTCATAACGCCTCAACTCCCTATAGAATGGGGGCTGATCATAGAGGCCTGCAGCCAATTTCAACACAATGTCCTTTTTCCATCCTGGTGCCCATGATAATTGTGCCCGCGGAGACAATAAAAATTCCTTATTGAGGAAATTGTAATTGAACCGAACCACTCCCTGTAGCGTAAAATTGGAAGCCTTCCCTATTGAGATATTATCCTGGAGGTACCCTGAAAATTTGTCAATATCAAGATCGGCCGAAGACTTCAACACCTTACTTAAACGAAATTGATTTGGATCATAAGGTAGATTGTAACCCGCCGAATCCTGAGCCTCCCATTCATTCAGATAATCGTTGACCAAAGTCTTTTCAGCCGTGAGGCCCCATTGAACAAAATGCTTCCCCGTTTCCCAGCTTCCCTTATGCGAAAAATTCCAATCGGTAATACCCAATTTATTGCGAGCATGATTCATGAAGACTCCTGCTCCAAGCGGATTTACGATCAATCCAAAGGTAGGCTTCGACCTGTCGAAGTCACACTCTCCAAACAAATAGGCTCCCGATATATCATAATATTCTTTTTCATCGTCATCCAGGCGACTCAGCATCCATTTCAGACGAATATTCTTGTTGATCAGGTTCGTTGCCGAAATTCCAAGCATATTGCTCGAATAGCGATCCTCTTCCCTGCCTTCAAAAAAAATATCCAATCCCAGGTTGGCGCTGAATAAAGGCGAAAATACGGAGCTGGTCAACTGGGCTTCTTCGGGAATAAGCGTGAATTTTGTTTGTGAAAAGAGCCCGAGCAATTCCCATTGCCATCGTTCATTCATGTCATAAGTAAATAGAGCCTGGATCCCTGTAGAGGTTGGCACATAACTGCCTTTCGTTTCCTGTGATGTTAGCAGGTTCCTGTCTGTACGTTGACGCAGGCCCAACAAATAGCTGAATCTTCCGCCACGCGAGCTTCCTTCCAAATGAAATCCCTGCTCCAGCAAACTGATATATGCAGAACCGCCGAATTGCTTTGGCTTTTTATATTGAATATCCAGCACACTGCTCATTTTGTCTCCATACTTCGCTTGGAATCCGCCGTTATAAAAGCTGATTCTTCCTGTGAGCTCAGGGTCAATGAGACTCAGCCCTTCCTGTTGGCCACTCCTAACCAGGTAAGGACGGAAAATTTCAAAATCATTCAGATAAACAAGATTCTCATCATAATTCCCTCCCCTAACAGAATATTGTGATGTGAGTTCATTGTTGCTACCGACAAATATTTTCAGCAGGCTCTCTACTCCGCCTGTGGCAGACGGAATGATCAGCGCGTTCTTGGGATTCACGCGAACCAGACCCATTTCTTCCCTGTCTTTCCGATTGACAATGACCACTTCCTCCAGTGTCCTGGAACTGTGCTCCATCCTCACCACAATGGTTTCTTCCTCATTCTCGCTCAAATAGAAATTACGCTGTTCGTCTCTGAAACCTGAAGATGTGAAACTGAGCGCAATGGCCTTTTCGGCTGGGACCATTATTCTGAAGGTTCCTGAATCTGAAGTGGCAATTCCGTTTTGTCTGCCCAAAATAGTCACGGATACTTTGGCGAGAGGCTTCTCATCTTCGTCCACTACCCTACCAGAAATATGCGCAGATTTCTTTTGCGCGCAGCACAGCACAACAATCAGAAGGCCACAAAGAGTAAGCAGCAGTTTTTTGCGTTGCATCAGGAAATTGACAGGTTTGTTCCTAACAATATTACACAAAAACAAGAGGATTGCACGGGCCAAGGCTTTTCTCTATATTGATATGAAATTGCCATTGACCTGACTCGTCAACCTATTTTACATAAACTTCAATCAATCAAAATGCACTTCAGAATTATTGGGTCTGCATGCTGCTTTGCCACCATCATGGTTTTATTCTTTGCATGTTCAGGTCCGCAAAACCGACAAACCATGCCATTGAAAAACGGCCAAATCAAAACAACCGGCAGCATTGAAAGAATGGATTCGGCATTGAATCAATTGATAGCCCCAGGCACCGATCTTGAAATCATTGCAGATAGTTTTGACTGGAGCGAAGGGCCTTTATGGATTGACGACGGGAATTTTCTTTTGTTTTCCGATATCCCGCAAAACAGAATTTATAAATGGGATGCAAAAGATGGGCTTAGTATTTATCTCCAGCCTTCCGGTTATACGGGCACAGCCGCGCGAGGAGGTGAAACGGGCTCCAATGGACTGATACTGGACAGCCAGAACAGACTTGTAATGTGTCAGCACGGCGACCGAAGAATGGCCAGGATGGATGCTCCTATCTCAAAACCCCAATCAAAATTCATTACCCTGGTGGATCGGTTTGAAGGGAAGAGACTAAACTCGCCTAATGACGCGGTTTATAAAAGCAATGGAGATCTCTATTTTACCGACCCACCTTATGGTCTTGAAAAAAGAATGGAATTGTATAAAAAAGAAGCATTGCCTTTATCTGTA
>CALFNL010000023.1 GCA_937902875.1 uncultured Bacteroidota bacterium
CATTTCGTCATTCATTTCAAAGCCTTTTTCGGGATTGTAGAAATTTACCTTCAATCGGGTTCTGGGTTCGGCAAAATGGAATTTGAGAACCGCTTTTCCAGGATGTGATTTAACATTATTATCAATAAAACTAACCATTTCCTGATCAAGGCATTCCGGACTCGCATCAATAACTATTTGGCGCGTCAATGTTCGTTTAACCGTTTCCAGAAGCATGATCCCCGTAACCTTGAATTCAAATTCCTTATCGTTGTTCCAGCGCGTTTTGAAATTCCCTGTAATAAATAGTACGGTTCCCAGACTGAAATAATCTTTGAAACGCACATAATCTTCTCCAAACAACGCGATTTCAGTTTTGCCGGAGTAGTCCTCAGTCACGAAGGTCCCAAATTGCTTACCATTTCGGCTCACCCGGTGCTGGGCATCTGTTACCAGCCCGGCCAACCTGAACTGACGTGAGGTATTGGGATTGGCCAAAATAGCCTCCCTGAATTCATTGAATTCCGCGATCGGTGTTATGCCATAGTGTTTCATCTCAAACCTGAAATGATCCAAAGGATGGCCACTCAGAAATATACCCGTCACTTTTTTTTCATGATCCAGCAATTCTGTGAGTGTCCATGGCGGGCAATCGGGCAAACGGGGTGGCATAATTTCGGGCATCACCAGGTTGCCGAACAAAGTATTGGAAGCGTTGGCGGCTTGTGATTGAAATATATTCCCAAACCGGATCACCTTGTCGAGACCAGTGCTGTTATCGCCGTTAGATATATAAAAATATTGTGCTCTATGCAGCTCGCCAAAGCAATCGAAAGCGCCCGAATAAGCCAGGCATTCCAAAGACTTTTTATTTACCGTCCGCTGATTGACCCTCTTAGTGAGGTCGTAGATGGATTTGTAGGGCCCCAGCTTCCTTTCTTCAATAATACTTTCAATAGCAGCTTCGCCTACCCCTTTCAGTCCGCCCAAGCCAAAACGGATTTCTCCGTTTTTATTTACTGCAAATCCCTTTTGCGACTCATTGATATCGGGTCCCAGAACCTTAAGGCCCATTCGCTTACATTCTTCCATGAAAAAAGTGATCTTTTCTATTGCGCCCGCATGGTTCAGCACCGCGGCCATATATTCGGAGGGATAATGCGCTTTCAGGTAAGCCGTTTGATAAGCCACGAGGGCGTAGCAGGTGGAATGGGATTTGTTAAAAGCATATTGCGCGAAAGCCTCCCAGTCGGTCCATACTTTTTCCAGCACTTTGGCGTCATGGCCTTTGGAACCGGCCCCTTCAATGAATTGGGCCTTCATTTTATCCAGCACCGACTTTTGTTTCTTTCCCATCGCCTTGCGCAAAACATCCGCGTCACCTTTGCTGAAACCCGCAATCTTCTGTGAAAGAAGCATCACCTGCTCCTGGTACACAGTGATCCCGTAAGTATCCTTCAGGATCTCTTCCATTTCCGGTAGGTCATAAGAAATAGCCTCACGGCCATGCTTACGGTCTATAAAATTGGGAATATAGGCGAGAGGGCCGGGGCGGTAGAGTGCATTCATCGCAATCAGGTCATCAAATTTATCTGGCTTCAATTCGCGCAAATATTTTTGCATGCCCACACTTTCAAACTGGAAAGTAGCATTGGTGTCGCCCCGCTGGTATAGCTGGTAAGTAATTTCATCATCCAGCGGAATGGTATCCAAATCAATTTCTTTTCCATGGTTCTGTTTGATCAGTTGCAGGGCTGTCTTAAGGATACTGAGTGTTTTCAAACCCAGGAAGTCCATTTTAATGACGCCCGATTCTTCGATAATGCTTCCTTCAATTTGGGTAACCCAAAGGGTAGATTCCTTCGACGTGGCAACCGGGATGAGTTCTGTCAGGTCCCTGGGCGCTATTATGATTCCCGCGGCATGGATACCCGTATTTCGAACCGAACCTTCAAGGATCTCCGCTTCGTGCAGCACGCGGCTCTGCATATCTTCTCCTGCATATATCTGCCTGAGCTTTTTCACATTTTCGAGATCGTCTGCCGTGAGGGCCTCTTTTTCTTCCAGTGATATTTCTCCCTGCTTCGCGTTCAATGGGGCATGCAAGATCCTCTTGAGCGTAATTCCCGGCCTTTCCGGAACCAATTTGGCCATGGCATTGCTTTCAGACAGTGGAAGATCCATTACGCGCGCCACATCCTTGATGCTCATCTTTGCAGCCATCGTACCATAAGTGATGATCTGCGCAACCTGGTTCTTGC
This sequence comes from uncultured Bacteroidota bacterium, assembly GCA_937902875.1. Classification (GTDB taxonomy): domain Bacteria; phylum Bacteroidota; class Bacteroidia; order Chitinophagales; family Chitinophagaceae; genus PSRI01. Next base: position 2,241 of record CALFNL010000023.1, read on the forward strand.
CATATTTGGCAACCACGTAGTCAATCACTTTCTGACGACCTTCGTCGTCAAAATCCGTATCAATATCTGGCATTGATTTTCTGTCTGGATTCAGGAACCTTTCAAAAAGCAGGTTGTATTTGATCGGGTCAATATTGGTGATGCCAATGCAATACGCAACCACGCTTCCTGCCGCCGAACCACGGCCGGGACCTACAAAAACACCGATTTCCCTTCCCGCCTTGATGAAATCACTCACGATCAGGAAATATCCCGCGAAACCCATGGTCCTGATGGTGAACAATTCGAAGTTGAGCCTTTCTTCCAGTTCAGCAGTAATTTCCTGGTATCGCCGACCGGCTCCCTCGAAGCTCATGTGCCGGAGGTATTCCCACTGGTTGAGATTATTGTCTTCGTGGATGCGGAACTCTTTTGGAATGGGGAAATTCGGCAATAGGATATCTCTCTTGAGATCGAGCAATTCTATCTTGTCAACAACCTCATTGGTATTGTCGATCGCCTCCGGAAGATCATGAAAGACCTGCTCCATTTCGCGGCTCGTCTTAAAATAAAACTGGTCATTCGGAAAGGCGAATCGTTTATTCTTAATGAGAACGTCATCATCCGCAAACTCTCTTGAGGCCGGTGTGGCGAGCTTTTCACCCGTATTGATGCAAAGCAGGATGTCGTGGGCGTTGAAGTCTGTCTGCTCCACGTAGTGGGAATCGTTGGATGCTATCACCTTAACCTGGTATTTCCGCGCAAGGTCCAGCAGCACTTTATTTACCTTATCCTGTTCGGGTATGCCATGCCGTTGTAATTCCACATAATAGTCGTCCTGGAATATATTCAGCCACCATTTGAATTCATTTTCTCCATCCTCCGGTCCTTTCTTGAGAATGGTTTGGGGCACCAGTGCACCCAGGCAGCAGGTAGTGGCAATAAGCCCTTCATGATATTTGTGGATCAATTCCTTATCAATACGTGGGTATTTGCTGTACATCCCTTCAATGAAGCCCAGCGAAGTGAGCTTGATCAGATTGCGGTAACCTGTTTCATTCCGGGCCAGCAGGATTTGGTGGTGGCGGGGATCTTTTTCATCCTTCGAAAAGGTCTTGCGGTGCCGGCTTTCGGTGATATAGAATTCACATCCCACGATTGGTTTTACCTTCAGGGGGCTATTCTTATCATCAGGATTTAACCTGTTTCTGTAGGCCTCCGCCACAAAGGAAAAAACGCCAAACATATTGCCATGATCGGTAATAGCAAGAGCAGGCATCTCATCTTTGATGGCTTTTTTATAGAGATCCTTGATTCCGGCAGCTCCATCCAGCAGGGAATATTGGGTATGAACATGTAAATGAGAGAATTTCGGCATACTGATTTTACATTACAGGGTTCCGGTATCCGCCGGCCGTATCAAGACAGGCCGGACTGCAAATTTCGTTAAGTTGATGGAAGAATGCGATATTCAATTATCCCCAGACTGTGCAAGAATCAAAAGTCCGGAAAATTCGGGTAGAATTGCTCCTGGTCTGATTTTTGTGTGTACATACGACTCTAAAATTGGGCGGTTTGAGAATTCCTATTTTGTTGATAATCACTGCAATTTCATTTTCCAGTTGTGAAGCTTTCAAGCCGCTGGCCAAATCTTCCATGAATTCTGAGGAAAATGTGAAAAAAAATAATGAAAGTCCACGCTTTCTAAATAATATCAGCCTCAACTCAAACCGCGGAACAGCCACTACGGTAATTACCGAACCTCAGTCAACTGATTTCCAGGAAACAAACAGGATTCCCGTGCTCAATCCTGGCCCCTCCTTCAATATGGAACAGGTGAATGAAATGCAATTCAAATATGCCATCAGGATGGATGTTGAAGTGGAAAGGGTAAAGAATATTGAATTGTACCGCTATATCGAAAGCTGGTGGGCCACACCCTACCGGCTCGGCGGGTCCACGCACAAAGGGGTGGATTGCTCCTCATTTGTGCAAATGCTGATATCCTCTGTGTATAACCTCCAGCTTCCGAGAACGGTGCGGGAGCAGAAGAATGTTTCAACCCCCGTTTCCAGGGATGAATTGCGGGAGGGCGACCTGGTATTTTTCAGTACGAGAAAAGGGATCTCTCACGTTGGAGTGTACCTGCTGAGCAACAAATTTGTGCACGCCGCCACTTCAGAAGGTGTCATGATCAGCGATATGAACGATCCATATTGGGTGAGAAGGTATTCAGGCGCAGGCAGGATTAGGCAGGAACAACCCCTCACCGCTACACCCTGACAAGCACTCAGCTTCACTTCTTCCATTATCTTAATCGGCCTCTTTGCCGGTGCCCGATTCTTCCAGATATTCAATCTCTGTATTGATTTCCCAAATATTCAATTTGTCGCTTCTACCCTTCAGGATATTTTCTACGGCTGCCATGGCCGTTAGCATGCTATGGTCGCTGTTATTATAGCGATGCATGCCGTTTCTGCCTACCATGAAAAGATTTTCAAAACCATCCAGGAATTGCTGCACAACTTCAAAGCGGTCATAGCTCCCATAATAGGATGGATAGGCTTTTTTCACCTTCACCACCAAAGCATCCAGCACCGCTGAAGCATCCAGTATCCCAATGAGTTCCATTTCCCCAATCGCCATTTTTTTGATGGCTTCATCATCCATGGCCCAAAGCGCATCTTCTTCGCTGCAGAAATATTCCACACCAAGCCAGAACCTGCTGGCATCATTCACCATAAATGGACTCCAGTTATTAAAGAACTGTACCCGGCCCGCCCTGACAAGCTTGTCCTGTATATATATCCAATTATCATTCCAGGGCCCCTTATCCTGCCCTGCCACTTTTAACTCCGTAACAAGGATTCCCACAATCAGAAAATCTCTGTATTCCAAACCTGCAGCTACTTCTTTCACCTCATCAGGCACCGGGGCTCCATTCATTTTTTGCACCAGTTGTTTCACCGGCATCGTGGAAAACACATAGTCTCCCGCCAGGTTCATGGTATTCCCACTAACGGTATGCAATGCACGAACCCCTACCACGCGGTTTGCCCCATCGATTTCTATTCCCTCAGCGGAAGTATTCAAATATATTTTGCCGCCGAGTCTTCTCACTTCCTCCGCTACGGTCTCCCACATTTGCCCCGGCCCCAGTTTTGGATAAAGGAATTGCTCTATCAGGCTGGTGCTGGTGCTTTTCTGTCTGATACTGGTATCGCTTCGAAATAGATTGCGAACCGCATGTGAAATCATTTTGGTAATATTCAAATCCTTCACCCGTTGATGCCCCCAGGAAGCTGGTATTCTTTCGCATGGCACACCCCATACTTTTTCGGTGTAGTCCCGGAAAAATGTTTCATACAATTTTCTCCCAAACCTGTTGTGGAAGAAATCTTCCAATGATGACTCCGGCCTCACGGGAAATAATTTAGCCCTGCAATAAGAAGCTCCGATGCCCAGAGACTTCATGATCCCGAGATTCTGGATGGTTCTGGCATTCAGCGTAAGGGGATAATCAAAAAAATGCTTTCGGTAATAAATCCTGGACCGGCGGGAGCGGATCATCATCACTTTGTCACCCTTACCTAACAAATCCTCATCCAGGTCAAAAGCCGCTGTCTTATGTTGATACTGAATCCTGATTGAATGGTCTGCTGAATCAGATTCCAGTGGAAGGAAGTGAAGCCACCAATTGATTATTTTCTCAGATTTTGAAAAGAAACGATGCCCCCCAATATCCATCCTGTTGCCTTTATAATTGATGGTCCTGGAAAGACCCCCCACAGCCTCTTCCATATCTATTATAATTGGAATTATGTCGGTCCTGGTCAATAATTCATAAGCGGCGGTCAGGCCTGCGGGCCCCGCACCTATAATGATGGCGGTCTTCATGGATTTGTTTTTGGCTTGCCAGTGAGAGCAATACCATACAAAGAGGCCATCATCAGGTATTCTCCCATGGTATGTTCCATTTTAAGCCATTCGATATTGACAATATTAAGTATCAGTCCGACTAATATACAAACTTGCCACCATCTCTCCCTGAGCCCATAAAATGCCGCAGCTATATACAGTGGGAAAAGCCATTGCACGGTATAGTACTGCAGCCGGTAGTAGGGAGAAAACAGGTCTGATATCATATACAGGGTGAATCCAAGAAGGGCAACTGACGGTAAAGTATAACTGCTGCCATGGTTCCGCCAATAATAGAGTGCCGTTACCATTACCATGCAAAAAAGGCTCAGGATATTCAGGGCGCCAACTGACAGCTTGCCATGGAAAAGCTTTTCAACTATTACAAAAACATTTCCATTTTCTGAGAAAAGAACTACTGGTTTCTTAATCTCAGACCCTTCCGGAGGGGAAACCTGAATTCCTTCAAGTGAAATCAAATGCGGCCTGAGAGTATTCTGCTGGATCGTTGGATTCAGTGCCTGGTGCACCTTCAATTGTTCAGACAAATTCGCTTTATAGTCCTTCCATAAGGAAAATTCATGCTTGTTAGTCACGCTCCAAATCGCCAAAATCAACATGGGCGTAAGCAGGGTCAGCAGGTATTGCCATGAAAATTGCCTGGCCAGGAACAGGAAGGCCAGGAAAAAAAACAATGTGTTGGGTCTTATGAATATCAATGAAGCGGCTATGAGTCCGGCAACAAGGGCGAAACTCAAATTTCTTCCCCACTGCACCATGAAGTAAAACAGCATGGCCAGGAATGGTATAAAGATATAAATCTGGCCCACATAAATATGTACCAGCCAGGCTTCGGTAAAAAGGAATAAAACCGCCACGATTGCGACGGCCCATTGCTGCACCCTTGACCCGGCCATCTTGAAAGCCAGTAAGGTTGTAATTCCAAAAAGAATATACTCAATATAAACCCAGAGCAATGACAGCCTGCGTTGCTGAAGGTCAGCGATGGGCGCCAGTAAATGGTGAAAGAAAGGGGTTGCAGTTATATTCGCCACCTTCAAAGAATCAAAATTCTGGGGATCATAATAGCGCGTGCCATCACCCGGTTTCCATTTATAAAAATAAGGCGAATGGCCATCCTTAATTAGCCTCGCCCCTACAATGCGATTGCGAAGGTCTCCCCCAAATTCCTTGTCCATCTCCAGGTCTCTCCGCATTGCGTAAACAAGCGCGATACCAAGAACTATCGAAATGAAAACCCATGTAAGTTTCATATCTGATTCTTATTGAAGGGGAAATGAACAGTCAAAAACGCTCCAGGTTCAAATTCACAATGCAGCCCTTATCTGGCTTCGGTGAAGCAGGGAATCTCCGTTCCTGTTCAAATGGAATACCGTTAACGGATAACCGAAATATGGCCTCATTTCGCCTGCTCAGTCAGCACATAGAAATTCCGATCCACTTCAAATTTGAATTCACCCGAAGCTCCTGCTTTCAGATATTGCCATTTCTCGGATGGCCTGATCCATTTTTGTCCGTTGAATTCAATTTTCAGAGGCATCATGAAACCCGGCACAACATGGGTCCACCTGTAACTCAGAACATTCCCTTTTATTTTGTACTGCAGCACCGGAATATCTATGGTCCTCAAATATTGATCAAACACCTTCGAAAAATTAATGCCGGATTTAGAAGAAATATAATTTTCGATATCCCTTGAAGTGGTAGTCTTATGGTAGTAGGTCTGGTTAAGCCCCCTCAGAATCTGCCTGAACTTTTCGTCATCATCAATGATTTGCCTGATGGTATGCATCATATTACCACCTTTATAATACATATCTCCCGAACCTTCCTGATTCACACCATAGTGGCCGATAATGGGGATATCGTTCCTGATATTCTTTCTGGTTCCTATCACATAATCATTGCCGGCTTCAACCCCAAATTCACAGGTGGTGAAGAGGGTTTCCGAATAATTTGTGATGCCTTCGTGCACCCACATGTCGGCTATATCCTTACTGGTAATATTATTGCCAAACCATTCGTGTCCGCTTTCATGTACTATGATGAAGTCCCATTTCAAACCCCAGCCGGAACCGGAGAGGTCCCTGCCCAGGTATCCGTTCGCATATTTATTTCCGTAGGCTACGGCACTCTGATGTTCCATACCCAAATGGGGCGCTTCCACTAATTTGTATCCATCTTCATAAAAAGGGTATGGTCCGAACCAGTGCTCGAAGCAACTCAGCATCTGGAAAACCTGGCTGAATTGCGATTTCGCTTTCTCCAGATTATAGTCCAATACCCAAAAATCGCAGTCCAGGTTTCCCTTCTCTCCCTTATAATCTTCATGCCAGTGCACGTACTTTCCTATATAGGGTATGATATCATAATTATTGATTGGATCCTTTACCGCCCACCTGTAGATGGCCGTTTTTTCTATCTCGTTTTTTTCAATGCCCTGCAATCTTCCATTGCCAACTGCCACCAGGCTGTCGGGGACTGTAATACTCAGGGAAGCGCTGTCTGGTTCATCGCTCTGATGATCCTTACAGGGATACCAAACGCTGGCGCCCAAACCCTGACAGGCCACACTCATCCATGGATTTCCGTTCTTATCCTTTGCCCAGATCCAGCCTCCATCCCAAGGCGGCCTTTTCGCCTCCTTAGGTGTGCCCGCAAACATCACATTTATCTTTTTCACGGCTCCTTTTCGGATTATTTCAGGGAATTCCAAAAAATAGGCATTACCATCTCTCTCAAATTTAGGATGGCTTTCACCATCCTGCACATCCGTAATTTCCATTGGTGTCTGCAGATCTATCTGCATTTTTTTCCCATCTGCCAGGGCCTTAAAGCTTATTATGTTGGATCCTTTGATACTCTTGCTTTCAAAATCCGGAACCACTGAAATATCATACCTGATTGCATCCCACCAGGCCCGCTCAGGAGTAATAGAACCGCGCAAGGTATCCGCGTGCGTGAAGCCCTTCTTCTTGTTGAGGGGCTGAGCATTCAAACCAACAATATGGAGGAGCAGAAAAGAGAAGACTATTGAAAACCAAAATATTTTCTTCACTTTGATAGTATTTGAATGTTAAATTTAAGCGGATTTAATTATCATGATCAGAAAAAATTTCAGGCGGCCACCATTGCAGGAGCCGAATTCATGCGGATGCCGCACCACCGGCTTCCTGCAACCACTGTGTGAATTCATGGCTGGATATCCCTTGTGGATCTTCTGTTTCCTGGCCATTCCATTGATGATTTCATGTTCAGGAAAAAGACATTCCCACAAAAAGATCTTTCATTATAATCAACCTGAAGGCATTTCAACTTTGGATCCGGCATTCGCAAAAAACCAGGCAATCATGTGGGCCGTTCATCAGATATACAATACCCTGGTGGAAGTGGATCGGAACCTGAAGATCGTGCCTTCATTGGCCAGGCGCTGGGAAATTTCACCGGATCGGATGACATACAGGTTTTATTTGAGAAACGATGTGTATTTCCATGATGACGGGGCCTTCATCAATGGCAGGGGCAGGCTCATGACCGCGCATGACGTGGTTTACAGTTTCACGCGGATAGTTGAGAGATCCATCGCCTCGCCGGGTGCCTGGATATTCAATGGCAGGGTTGACAGTATCAATGGATTCAAAGCGATCAACGATACCATCTTCGAATTGCGGCTGACCCGTCCCTTCAATCCCATTTTAGGAATCCTGAGCATGCAATATTGCTCCATCGTGCCGCATGAAGTGGTTAAAAAATATGGGAATGAATTCGCCCGGCATCCATGTGGCACCGGCCCTTTCAGATTCACAGTTTGGGAAGAAGGCCAGACCCTGATCCTGGGCAGGAATAATCTATATTTTGAAAAAGACAGCAATGGGATTCGCCTACCCTACCTGGATGGCATCAGTATTTCTTTTCTCGACAGCAAGGCCACTGAATTTCTCGAATTCACACAGGGCCGGCTCGATTTCATAAATGATATCGACGCTTCGTTTAAGGATGAGGTGCTGAATAAGAGAGGAGAATTAAAAAAAGAATGGCAGGATAAGATCGTCCTGTATAAGAGAACATTCCTCAATACTGAATACCTTGGCATATTAACCGATAGCAGCAATCCCCTCGTTCGAAACAGTCCGCTTAAGATCAAATCGGTCAGGCAGGCCATTAATTATGGGTTCGACAGGAGAAAAATGATCCTCTACCTCCGCAATTCGCTGGGCACACCCGCCGAAAGCGGATTCGTTCCTCCGGGGCTTCCTTCATTTGATTCTACATTGGTGACGGGATACAAGTATGACCTGGATAAGGCCCGCAGGCTATTGGCTGCCGTAGGATTTCCCGATGGGAAGAACCTGCCCCCCATCAAACTCCTCACCATCGCACAGTATTCCGAACTCGGCAGTTTCATTGCAAAACAATTGGAAGAATTAGGGATGAAAGTGCAGGTGGAAGTGGTGCAGAAAAGCCTGTTGCTGGAGCAGACCGCAAAATCCGAAGCACTCTTTTTTCGTGGAAGCTGGATGGCTGATTATCCCGACGCAGAGAATTATCTGAGCGTATTCTATGGAAAAAATCCGGCCCCACCCAATTACACGCGATACAAAAACCCCGCATTCGATAGGTTATATGAACTGGCCCTCATGGAAAGAAATGACTCTACGCGCTTTGGTATATACCGCCAATTGGACCAGATGGTCATGAATGATGCGCCGGTTGTGCCTTTGTGGTACGATATGGTTGTGCGCCTCGTAAATCCAAGGGTAAAGGGCTTCGGGTTCAACAGCCTGAATATGCTGGAACTCCGGAAAGTGAAAATGCAGCCCTGAACAGTCCCGATCTTTTATTGCTCACTTATTTCCTTCTTCAACCTGCCCTTGAAAACCTTTTCAAATTTTTCAAGCTTGGGTCTTATTACGAAATAACAATAAGGCGCATTGCCATTACTGTTATAATAATTCTGGTGGTAGTCTTCGGCGGGATAAAAATTCTTGTACGGTTCAATGGTGGTTACAATGGGACGTTCCCATGCCCCGCTTTTTTGCAATTCGGCCTCATAGTGGTCGGCCTTGTTTTTTTGATTCTCATCGTGATAAAAAATCACACTGCGGTATTGAGGGCCTACATCATTGCCCTGCCGGTTCAAGGTTGTGGGGTCATGAACCTTCCAGAACACTTCCAGTAGCTGGTCAAAACTTATTTTGGAAGGATCGTACACGATCTGGCAGACCTCAGCATGCCCGGTATTCTTGCTGCAAACCTGCTCGTATGTGGGGTTCGGCACATTCCCTCCGCTGTAACCGCTCGTCACTTTTATTACACCTTCTAATTCCTGGAATACTGCTTCCGTGCACCAAAAACAACCGGTACCGAAAGTTGCAGTATCCAATTTCACTGTAGAGGAGATCTTAGTATCATCCATATTTCCAGTTTTTTTTGTTTTAGTAGTCTTCTGTGCGCAGGCCACCAGGGTACAAACGCCAATGACTGCACCGGTCAAAAGGATCCTCATACTATAGAATTTGTTTTTCGGAAACATAAAATTTCAAATCACATGCAAGTTATTCCGAAGCATCCATGTAGAATTGTAAGGCCGGCGACATTGTAATTTCTTTATGATGCCATTAACAGAATCTTTAACATTACCAATAAAGATACGACAAAAAGAAAAACATTTTCGAAGGTGCCTTTGTGATGATAAGGGGCCGTGCAGGCGGCTTCAGCCGTTCGCTTAACTTCTCAAGATTACCCGCGATAGCATTTCTCAAACTTTAGTGTTTTTTTCCCCCTTAGATTTGTTTCTCCTGAAATACCAATAAAAAGGTATGCCGGCCGCAGTCAGTAAGAGTCCGAAAACGGAATTAATGAAGGGAGCCCTTCCTTCCCAGTAAGCTGTAATATCAGAATACAAAGTGGAAGCCAGGTAAAAAGCAGTGAACAATACGAATACTATGGGCACCCAGGGATAACCCCAAACCTTATAGGGTCTTTCCTTGCCTGGCATTTTTTTCCGGAGGATCAAAACTCCGAACACTACAAGCGCATAAAATACCCAGGACATGAAAATGAACATATCGGCGAGAATGTCGAAAGAACCACTCAATACCAGCACACTGCTCCAAACGCCCAGCACTATCACAGCATTGCCTGGAGTCAGGTTTTTGGGATGTACTTTCCCCGCCCAACTGAAGAAATTCCCCGACTCCGACATGGCGAATACAATCCTGGCATTAGCCAGCAGATTCACACTCGTGGCGCCAAATGCTGATATCACAATGAGGATGGCAATGATGGTTCCACCAACGGTTCCCATCACTTTTTCAGTGGCATCGCTGGCCACCAGGGGCGATGAGGCCATTACCTCAACCGGCAGCACATACATATAGGCCAGCGTTACCAATAAATAAACTACGATGCAGGTAACCAAACCCATCAGCAGGCTCCTGGTAATATTTTTACTTGGATCCTTGATTTCTCCTGCCACCATATTCAGATTATTCAATCC
>CALFNL010000024.1 GCA_937902875.1 uncultured Bacteroidota bacterium
TGTATTTTTCCCAGCTTCGATGACCCCTTTCAGGGTTTTAAACCCCATGAATCCCGGTACTGCCGTAATCACTAAATCGAAGGGTCTTAGTAATGCCGGGTAGGAATCCGTTTTTGAAAGGTCCTGTTGTATGGTTTTTACCGAAGGTGCTTTTTTCTCCAGGATACCGAGAGATTCCCTGCTCAGGTCTATGGAAGTAGTTTCAAAGCGAGAGGCCAGGTCAATAGCCATGGCCCGGCCAACCATGCCTGCGCCCAATACTGCAATTTTCATTTGCTTGATGATTTGAAGCCGCAAAGATATTTGTCCTGCTTCAAATCAGCTCCTTCATTTTGGCTGCACTTACCCCTCAATAAAAGAATTGTTCCTGAACAATTTTTCCGTCTTTCACTTCATAAAGCGCGATTTCTTCTATCTTCGTACGACCCGTTCCCTTCATTGTGGCATCAATGCTAATACCGAATGCAATACAATTCCCTGCTACTATGGGATCGCTTACATGACCTCCATGCACGGCTTCCAGCATTCTTTCAAATTCTTCACCTTTCTTAATGATATTGTCCAGCCCTTCCACTGATTGCGCGCCCGGCGATTGCGGCGGTTCAATACTCTTTGCGTTGGTGGCGAATAATTCCTGTTGGGCCTGTTTGTATTTCCCCTGGCGGCATAATTCAACCAGCCGATCTGCAATTTCCTTTGTATTCATATTTTTCGATTTTGAGTGAAAAAATTACAGAGGTTTTAATTCATCGGGATATGAATTTGTTATGAACCCGGAATTTAAATTGATGAAGGCGCATATTCATGATGTGGTGAGCCTCAAAACCATATTTACCGGGATTGGGGAAATCGCTTTTCTTTGCAATTCAATTTGGGTTCATGAGTTTTACTGAGATCTATCAGCAGTTAGTGGAAGGCCTTCAAAAAACTTCCTGGCTGGAATTTATTGCTGTAATATCCGGCATTGCCAGTGTTTGGTTTAGCAGAAAGGAAAATATCCTGGTGTATCCTGTGGGCCTGGTGAGTACCATTATTTATATTTCCCTGAGCATCGATGGTCATTTGTTTGGTGAGGCCAGCGTGAATTTCTATTATACGGTCATGAGTATTTACGGCTGGATTCTTTGGGCGAGAAGAGACGCTAGCAGGCAGCATGTGGTCCAGATAACTTATTCGAATAAGAAAGAGTGGATGCACCAAATTTTATTTTTCGCAGCATTTTATGTGGGGATATATCTGACACTTTCCTTTCTCAAAAAACAATTTGCTCCCGGTGCCATTCCCTGGGCAGATGCTCTCGCCAGCGCCACAGCGTACACGGGCATGTGGCTGATGGCCAGGAAGAAGGTGGAAAGCTGGTATTGGTGGATTGCTACTAATTTCGCCTCTATACCCTTATATTTTGTGAAACATTATTCATTTACCAGCCTCTATTATTTCATATTACTGCTGATGGCATTCTGGGGCCTGGCCGAGTGGAAAAAAAGGGCGGTGGACACGCAGCGAAAAGCCATTCATGCGAATTAATCCATGATTTCATCAAAAAGGGCAAAGTAAAATAATTATGGTGGTCCTGAATTATTGAATCTCTAATGAAAAAGATTGTAGTCATTGGCCCTGAATCTACCGGTAAAAGCAGTTTGTGCGAACAACTCGCGCTCCATTATAAAACGGTTTGGTGCCCCGAATATGCGAGAGGCTATTTACTGGCACATGGAATGAATTATTCCTATGCCGATCTGCTTACCATCGCAAAGGGTCAACTGAATTTGGAAGATGAGTCAGCAGCCGTTCTCGAAAACCAATCCAGCACAGATACACCACCCTTATTATTTATCGATACCGATATGTACGTGATGAAAGTATGGAGTGAGTTTGTGTTTGGAAATTGTCATCAATGGATAATTGACCAGATTGTGCAGCGTAAATATGACCTTTACCTGCTCTGCAATACCGATCTTCCGTGGGTAGCCGATGAGCTGAGGGAATACCCCGATCTGAAAACCAGGGAAAAATTATTCCATATCTACAAGGATATCCTGGTCAACCAGGCTACACCCTGGGTAGAGATCAGTGGCACCGAGGGGGCAAGATTTGAAGTAGCCGTGGAGGCGGTAGAAAGACTGATCCTGGCTTCCTCCATGGATTATTGACATCTAAA
>CALFNL010000025.1 GCA_937902875.1 uncultured Bacteroidota bacterium
AAAGTCGAATTTTTGTATCTGCGCGTTTTTAGTAATGTCAATTAATACAGGCCCCGGCCTTCCGCTTCTGGCAATGTAAAATGCTTTTGCTAAAGCCATGGGAATTTCTGTAGCATCGGTAACCTGGTAATTCCATTTGGTGACCGGCGTGGTTATATTGATCACATCCGTTTCCTGGAATGCATCCGTCCCCAACAAGTGGGCAAATACCTGCCCCGTAATACAGACCACCGGAGTGCTGTCAATCATGGCATCGGCCAGGCCGGTAACCAGGTTGGTAGCGCCGGGTCCGCTGGTGGCGAATACCACACCCACTTCGCCGGAAGTGCGCGCAAAACCCTGGGCAGCGTGTATGCCTCCCTGTTCGTGCCTCACCAGAATATGGCACAGTTTATCACGATAATCGTACAATGCGTCATAGATAGGCATGATGGCTCCGCCGGGATATCCAAAGATGGTATGCACCCCTTCTGAGGTCAATGCCCTCAGAACAGCCTCCGATCCGCTGATTGATTCAGCTTGCTTTTTTGCAGAGCGGCTGAGCGTTGCTGTATTTGTTTCTGTTTTCATTTTCTTAATTTTTTTTCAATAAGTTCCTTGCTGAAGGATATTGAATAACTCCGGTATATTATCAGAGGTCTTCATCGGTCACGCATCCTTTGGCAGCATTTGAAACGGTCTTGGCATATTTATAGAGTATTCCCTTTTTTGCTTTCAATTCGGGTTGTTTCCAATTCTTCTTTCTTTCGGCGATCGTTTTTGCATCCACCCTCAGGTTGATGTTCCGGGTTCCCGCGTCAATTTCAATGATATCATCGTCATGCACCAGGGCTATCAGCCCACCATCAAAAGTCTCGGGTGTGATATGCCCCACCACGAAACCATGGGTGCCGCCGCTGAACCTTCCGTCGGTTATCAAGGCAACGGATTTGCCCAGTCCCGCTCCAATGATAGCCGAAGTGGGTTTGAGCATTTCCGGCATTCCGGGCGCGCCCCTGGGTCCTACATTTCGAATCACAACCACGTCGCCGGCTTTGACTCTTTTGTTCTGTATGCCGGCAATCAGTTCAAATTCCCCATCGAATACCCTGGCTGGTCCAACAAATCTCTCACCTTCTTTTCCACTGATCTTAGCGACGCTTCCCTGCTCCGCCAGATTTCCATATAGTATCTGTAAGTGCCCCGTGGCTTTGATGGGTGTTTCAAGAGGCAGGATTATCTTTTGGGTTTCAAAATCCAGGTCCGGAACAGAAGCCAGATTTTCGGCAATGGTCATTCCTGTAACGGTGAGGCAATCCCCGTGCAAGAAGCCTTTTTTCAACAAATATTTCATGACGGCGGGCACGCCCCCAATCTTGTGCAGGTCTTCCATGAGCCATTTTCCACTCGGCTTAAGATCCGCCAGCACGGGGGTCTTGTCACTCACTTTTTGAAAATCATCCTGGTTAAGTTCCACATCTACACTCCTGGCCATAGCCAGCAGGTGAAGTACGGCGTTAGTAGATCCTCCGAGCACCATGATTACCGTAATGGCGTTTTCGAATGCCTTCCTGGTCATGATATCGGAAGGCCTGATATTTTTTTCCAGAAGTAGCCGGATTGCTTTTCCGGCGTGTTCACATTCTTTTTGTTTTTCTTCGCTCAGGGCCGGATTGGAAGAAGAATAAGGCAAGCTCATGCCGAGCGCTTCTATGCCGGCGGCCATTGTATTTGCCGTGTACATTCCACCGCAGGCTCCCGGGCCCGGACAGGAATTCATTACAATGCCCTTGAAATCCGCTTCACTTAAATTACCCGCGATTTTTTGGCCCAATGCCTCAAAGGCCGACACAATATTCAAATCCTGACCCTTGTAATGGCCCGGGGCAATGGTGCCGCCATATACCATGATCGAGGGCCTGTTCAATCTGCCCATTGCAATTATTGAGCCCGGCATATTCTTGTCGCAGCCCGGTACGGCAATCAGCGCGTCGTAGTATTGCGCGCCACACACGGCTTCTATCGAATCCGCGATGATATCCCTGCTCACAAGCGAGTAGCGCATCCCGTCAGTGCCATTGCTCATGCCATCGCTCACGCCGATGGTATTAAAGATCAATCCCACGAGATCATTGCTCCATACACTCTGTTTAATTGTCTTTGCCAGGTCATTTAGGTGCATATTGCAGGTATTTCCATCAAATCCCATGCTTACGATCCCCACCTGGGCTTTCTTCATATCTTCCTCTGTTAATCCAATACCGAAGAACATTGCCTGCGCCGCAGGTTGTGTTGGGTCCTGGGTAATGACCTTTGAATATTTATTTAATTCCGCCATTGTTTAAAGCCTAATTTTCGAAATTCTAAATTTGTTTTTGGTTGCCGGTCATTCAACTAATTCATTTCCTTTTCATATTCCCTGAATGCAATTGCCGGTTTTATAGCATTCTCCGTTACTCTCGCCTTATATGCTTCCTGGATAATCTTGCCCAATGAAATTTCCCAGGGTTTACTGAACTCAACATCATCGAGCGAGTGCCATCCAACTACTTCTGCGGCAGTTCCGCAGAAAAATGCGGCATCGGCTTCTTTTAGCTCTTCAACTGTGAATGATTTTTCTTCAAAGGGTATTCCAAGCTCTCCACAGATTTCCATTACGGTGGACCTGGTGATTCCGGGCAGTATATTTTCCGGAGGAGGGGTGAATAATTTACCTTTCTTCTCGAAGAACACATTCGCTCCTGGTCCCTCAGCCACAAATCCACGACTGTCTGTTAATAAGGCCTCATCGAAACCGCGGCTCTTGGCTTCCTGGCTTGCCAATATTGAATTGACATAGTGCCCGCTGGCCTTGGCGTGAATCTTAAATGCGAGGGGATTGGGTCTTTGAAAAGAAGAAACGCCAACCCG
>CALFNL010000026.1 GCA_937902875.1 uncultured Bacteroidota bacterium
TCCCGCTGCTGAAGGTCTTTGGTATAGCCTTCCGGCTCTCGGTAACGAAAAAAGGAATGTCCACCAGGGAGCTGGCCCGGGAGTTTTCCATCAATCAAAAATCATCCTGGCTCTTCAAGCGCAAGACCCAGGAGGCGATGAAAACCGGTGAGGGCCATGCTTCGTATCATGATCCGGGACTGGTGGATTTATTGATTGGAGGCCGTAAGGGCCGGGGAGGCAGGAAAGTCCGAAAGGGCCGTCTAAACCCCGCTATTGCCCGGGAAATAGAACTGGAAAACATGGGAATATTACCGTTCACAGGCAGGGAGAAGCAGTTTGGGGAGCAGGTATTTGAAATGAGCCAGGGGCCACCCAGGGGTGGAAAGAAAGTTTCCGGAATGAATGTAGTGGCGATGAATTTGGAAGGATGGCTCAGAGGCATCCACCATCACTGTTCCGAAAGATTTGTTCATGGCTACCTGGATGAATTCTTTTTCAGGTTCAATGGCAGACATTCAATGAAAAGCCTCTGGCACCGGCTCATTGAGCAATACATGACGAAGCCACCCTACTTCTATAAGGCCCGTGCGGCCTAAATGGGTAATCAGGTGGTAGTTTGGAATAGTAGAGTCGAACATTAATCCTGGCCATGAAAAAATCTAATGCCCAATGAAATCCATTTTGGTTCAGGTTATGCCATTCCGCAGGAAGCGATTCCGGACTTTAGTCTAGCATTCACTCAACCCCAGCGGGATATGCACCGCAAGTCCTCCTTCTGATGTCTCTTTGTATTTCTGATTCATATCAATGGCCGTGTCCCACATGGTTTTGACTACGGCATCAAGGGAGACTTTCGCGTAGTCGGGGCTTCCCTGTAATGCCAGTTGAGAAGCCGTTATGGCTTTTATCGCGCCCATTGTATTCCTTTCTATACAGGGCACCTGCACCAGCCCGCCAATAGGATCGCAGGTGAGGCCCAAATGATGTTCCATGGCAATTTCCGCGGCCATCAATGCCTGGCGCTGCGTAGCTCCCATGCATTCAGAGAGCGCGGCGGCAGCCATGGCAGAGGAAACACCAATCTCGGCCTGACAGCCACCCATAGCCGCAGACAGCGTTGCCCCTTTCTTGAAAATGCTACCGATCTCGGATGCGGTCAATAAAAACTGCAGTATTTTTTCGGGGGAATGGCCATCACAAAAAGTGATATAATAGAGCAAAACGGCAGGAATCACACCCGCTGCTCCATTGGTGGGAGCCGTGACCACTCTGCCAAAAGAGGCATTTTCTTCATTTACGGCAAGTGCGAAACAACTCACCCAATCCAATGTGTATTGGAATTGATTACCTCCCGTACGAATGGCCATGATCCAGGAATCGAAGTCGGAATAGGTTCTGGTACCCAATAATCTTTTGTTGAGTTGGCAGGCACGTCGCTTTACGTTTAGCCCGCCGGGTAAGATCCCTTCTGTATGCGCCCCTTTGAAGATGCATTCCCGCATCACGCGCCAAATATCCTGCACCGCTGCCCTCGTTTCCGTTTCATTTCTCCAGGAGCCCTCATTTTCCATCACCACCTCGCTGATACCCATGCCCGTTTTCATACACCAATGCAGTAAGTCCGAAGCAGTGTTGATGGGAAAAGGCAGTTGTACCACGCTGGTGGCGGCATTTTGTTCACCATCTTTTATTACAAAACCGCCTCCAACGGAATAATAAGTTTCCGCCATCGCCCCGCCATTCTTCAGGTTCACCAGGAAACTGAGCGCATTGGGATGAAATGGAAGCGATTCACGTAATAGAAATTTAATGTCTTTTGCCGGATCGAAATCAATTTCCTGTTCGCCTTCCAAAATGATCTTTTTGCGTTCGGCTATTTCCCTGATCCGGACATCGATCTGGTCAGTGGGAAATCTTACCGGGTCTTCACCGCTCAAACCTAATTGGATCGCAATATCGGTTCCATGCCCTTTACCTGTCTTGGCCAGGGAACCATATAATAGGATTTCCAGCGAGCTCACCTCAAATAGCAATCCCTCTTCACGCAGGGACCTTGTAAATCTTTGAGCGGCTCTCCAGGGACCCAGCGTATGTGAACTGGAAGGTCCTATACCGATCTTGAAAATGTCCAATATGGAAATGGGTTCGTATGGCAAGTATTGGTGGGCTTATTTATAGTAAAATTAAAGGCTTTGACTGTAAGAATTGTCAAAGCCTTTCTGATTCATATATCGGAGAATCTAATTGCTCACTGCCTCCAGTTCAATTTCATAAATGAGGATCGCATCGGGAGGGATGATCACTTTTCCGGTATTGTCCTTTGCACCCTGTTTGCCATAGCCCAGGGAAGGTGGAATATATAACCTGATCCGGCCTCCTGCATTGATGAGTGGTATGCCTTTCTGCCAGCCGCCTATCAACTGACCAAGGCTGAATACAACCGGTGAGCTCCCCGTGCTGTCGAAAACAGTGTCATTTGTGAATTTGCCCGTGTACTTCACCGTGATAGAGCTGCAAAGGGCCGTGGCCATCGCCCCGGTTCCAGGATTATCAATTACATAGTAAAAGCCGGAAGGAGCTTTTGTGGCTGTAATGGTATGCAGTGCCAGATATTCCTGCACCTTGGTTACTTCCGAATCAGGAGCGTTTACGTTCACCAGCGCATAGGGGCAATCCTGCGACTTCTTGGAACATGCGAAGAAAGAAATCAGAGAAATCATCACAATCGTGCCTGTCACAAACTTTTTCATATTGTCTTTTTATTTTGTTGATTATTGCAACACACAAAACGTTGCATGATGGTTTTGGCAACAAACTGGAATTGGCAGGAATCCTATTAAGATTTCAGCACATATATAAATGCAAAAGGAGCCTTGTCAGGATTCTGCCTTTTCTTTCTTCTCCCTGGCCTTGAGTTCCAGCCACCTTTGCTCATTCATTTCCCATCGATGTTTCTTATTGAAGAGGGCAAAAAACACTGCGATAATCATGATGGCCACTATAAGCACCGCGGGATTGAACTGCGTATTGCCTACCATGGTGGCCCTGGTGTACCAGCCAGACATATAATTCAGGAGAATGGGGATCGCGAATAGCAGGCCCACCGGTAAGCCGATCAACAATTGATAAAATGTCTTCTTGTCTCTTTCCCGGTAGTTTTCCCAATATTGCATAAAAGACTTATCCTGCTCACTTAACATGGTATAATACTTGAGATACAAAGATAGACCCTAAGTGAGAGAGATTTGTCAAGTTTAACGACTGGGTCTGTTAGTCGGTCTCCAATAGTCTTGTTTTTTGATATGATTCATATATCTGTTTGAAACCTAAAGAGTTTTTCTTAATTTTTCAGGATAAATTGATCCACCATTGAAAATAGCCCAGTTACTTTCCCAGTATCTACAAGAAAATAAAAAACTGCGTTTGCAGGGCCTCGGCGAATTCACACTTGGCGGAGTTTCTGCGGGCCCAACCGACAGCGAAAAGGGGCTTAGCAGGTCGCCGGATGAAACCATCAGTTTCAAAATAAACAGCAAGGTCACTGAGGATCTGCAACTCATTGACTATATTTCACAGCTCAGCGGAAAAATCAAACCCCTGGCGTCAGCGGACCTGGACTCATTTTTGACAACGGGAAAGCAATTACTCAATATCAGCAAACCATTTGTGATCGAAGGCATCGGAACCCTGAGCAGGGATGCCCATAATGAAATTGAATTTACACAGGGCCATATTTCTATCCACGGCGAAGAAGAGCATGCAGGCAAAAAATTCCGGAACCAAAATCCTGAAAGCAGTAACCCTGATTCTTTTGGAGATAATTATCTGAAACCGGCCAGGACCTATGATAATGGCACGCGCAAATTATTGATTTGGGTGGCGGTATTGGCTGGTATCGCCATCATTGCATGGATAGGGTTTCATTTCCTGTCAACCCAGTCAGAGCCGGAACAGGCTCCAGTGGAGAACAAGGTTTTAAATACTCCCGCCCTTCCCGATTCAACGGCCCTTGTTTCAGATTCATTGCAAAAAAGAGTGAACGATAGTCTCGCCGCTCCGAAAACCCAGGCCCCCGCCAACTATTCCTACAAGATCATAATTGAAACTGCACAGCGCGACAGGGCTCTCAAGCGGTATAAAGACCTGGTAGAATGGGGTCATAAAGTGATAATGACTACAAATGATTCTGTCACCTTCAAACTCGCCATTCCTATCAGGGGACCACTTTCTGATACCGCCAGGAACCGCGATTCCCTCACGCAATTCTTCGGCAGAAAAACGCATGTAGAGCTATATTGAGCATGAAAGGTAAATCCACGATGGCGATTGGGCTTTACTGGTTATTGGTATTGGCCGATATTTTTCTTCTGGTAATAGGAGCGGATTCATACCGCAATTTCACTAAGCCCCTTTTGATGCCGGCACTCATGCTTCTCTATATTTTGAGTGTAAGACTCAGTTCAAATTTTTCAAAGCTACTGCTGACTGGTTTATTTTTTTCCTGGCTCGGAGATATCTTTCTCCTCCGTAATGATTGGTTTATCGCGGGCCTTGTCTGTTTCCTGCTCACGCACCTTGCTTATATTGTGTATTTCTTAAGCGCCTCCAACAAAACAAAGGGCCTCCTGCAATTCCAACCTCTGATTGCCATTCCGGTACTAATCTATTTGTTCTTGTTCCTTTGGTTACTCCAGCCATACCTGGATGAGCTCCGATGGCCCGTATTCATCTATGCCGCTGTCATTTGCTTCATGCTGATTTGTTCTATCAATCTGTTCAGGAAACTCGAAAGGAACAGCGCGACCCTTTTCTTTAATGGCGCATTTCAATTCCTGATTTCCGACTCATTGCTGGCCGTACATAAATTTGTATATCCTTTGCAGGCATTACCACTTACGGTGATGCTCACTTATTGCTCCGCCCAGTTCCTGATAGTGCAGGGAAGCATCCATCATCTGAAAGCAATGGAAAAATAATCCGGCCTCCTGAAAAAATGTGCCATTCATTATGGATTGACCAATTGGGCTGGTTTCCTGATATCAACCAGATCTACGTCAAATATTAGTACGCTATTGGGTGGAATCACATCCAGGCTCCTGATGGAATAAGCCAGGGCCGAGGGTATGATCAACCTGATGCTTCCTCCTTTTCTGCAGAAAATCATGCCCGACTGCCAGCCTTTTATCAGGCGATTGAGTGGAAATATGGCCGGATCCTCATTGGTTTCATCAAATATCTGCCCATTGCTCAGCAGGCTACCTTTATACCTCACTACCAGGGTATCGTTGAGGACTACCTGCTCTCCACTACCTTCTTTGAGAATCTTATAATAGACGCCGCCGGCTGAACCGCTAATTTCCAGTTTCCCGCTTTCCATGGATTTCCGGATAAGCTCTTCATCCCTGACTGCCTGAACCGCGCTATCTGCATTCCGGTTGAAATCTATCAATGGCTTTTGGTTCAATGCGCGCCGGGAGAATTTTTCTCCAAAAATAGCATCGGCCTTCAAAAATCCACCATTCCACAAATAGAAACCTGCGCTGTCAGCACCTCCTCCCATATCTATCCGGTCACCTGCTCTTCCTGTGGCATCGCAGGAAAAACCAGATTTGGTCAGTTCTTCCCATCCTGAATTTTCTGATCTTACCCATTGATTCCGGAAAGCGGCTTTACGAATTTCCTGTCCATTGACTCCATCAAAATCTTCTACAAATGAATACAATCCATGGAGCCAATTCCCATCTTTAGGGGCTTTGAAACTCGCGATCAATTTCCATTTTTTAATTTCGGGTATGAAGAAATAGCCTGCGTATATGGTATTGGTATGTAAACTGTCGGGAGCAGCCGTAACAAGAAAACGGTAAGTTTTGCCGGCCTGCCAATTATATAACCAGTGACTATGGCCACCCGTTCCTTCATTTCCAAAATCAGATGCAACTACTCCCTCACCCTTGGCCACTAATGATACCCTGTTTTCCAACGCAACTTTATTGCGATCCGCTGGCTCCTGACCCGCATCCCATACGGAAAATATCACACGTCTCTCGGTTGCACTATTCACCTGCATGCCAAAATAGCCCCTGGTAAATCCACAAGCCATGAAATAGGAATTCAAAGGATCTGCGCCGGGTGACACGGTAACTTCATTATAAAATGCAACCAATTTAGCCGTGTCCGCAACCGGATAAAGGAGGTGAACTGAAGCCGCATTCCTGCGGGGCTTCCTGTTGAATTGCAGGGCGGAAGCCGTGTTACCGCTGAATTCCAGGGATTCGATTTCGGCAATATATCTCCCCTTTTTTTGAAGCGCCTTTAGGGTCACATTATAGAAGCCAGGTTTATTGAATGGGATATTTCCAATCCTCATTCTGGTGAATGTTTTGGTGGCCGGAATAGCCGCACTGAATACTTTACCATTGCAACTCACCTGCAACATGCTGCCTGGCGTTCCGTTCTTTGCCCGGATGCTGAGTAGCAGGTTCCCGGCCCTGGCCGCGTAAAAAAAGTATTGGATCCTTTGCTCCGGTTTTGTCCAGTTATGAAGTCCCGCTTTTTCACTGAACAGTTCGCTGTCACCATCTTCATTCGAATTCTCGGCGGGTATGGCATAGCCCGTAAATGCGGGTATGCTTTGCAGCTTCTGCGAAAATCCCGGTCTGCCAAGGCATACGATCCAGGCTACTAAGAACATGATACGGGTATGGGCCATGTCAAAAATTTATGGATATCAAACATAAGAAAATCAAAATGAATCTCAATTTTGGGCCAGGCCTGTTTTGCAATGAGTGATGCATGGAAATTTTGAATAGGGGCTTACCTTTGCTCTCCGGCAAATTGTAAAATCCGGGGGATCACATCAAAATGAAGCTATTTCCTGAATCGGCGGCAGTTCAACTGGAGTTTGACAAAATCAAGGCCCTGCTTGTAGAGTATGCCAGGTGTGATTATGCCAAATCCAGGGCCGTGGATTTACGCATCCATACCAGGAGGGAATTCATTGAACTGGAATTGCATCAGAGCAGTGAATATATGCAGATACTCAGAACCGGTCTGTATTTTCCCAACGATTTAGTCCTGACTCTCGCGAGGGAACTAAAATTGCTGGGTATCCAGGGAGCCATACTCCGGGAAGAGCAGTTGGTTGATATCAGAAAACTGGCGGAGACCATGAAGAATATTTTCCGTTGGTTTGATCCTGAAAGGAAGTTGGCATATCCTGCATTGACAAAGCTGATAGATGATTTGCATTTTGAAAAGCAGATACTCCTACTCATCAATGAAGTGCTGGATGAGCAGGGAATGGTGAAGGATAATGCATCTGAAGAGCTGGCAAGGATCAGGATGAGTTTATACAGGAAGAGAAATGAATTGAGACGCGTTTTTGACAAAGTGCTTTCCAAATGGAATAAGGCAGGATACGTGGCCGACATTGAAGAAGCATTCCTGAACGGCAGGAGGGTGGTGGCCATTCATGCGGAATATAAGAGGCAGGTAAAGGGGATTCTTCTTGGTGAAAGCGATACAAGAAAGACTTCATTCATAGAGCCCGAGGAAACATTTGCCCTAAACAATGAATTGTTGACGCTGGAAAATGACGAGCGATACGAGGTGCATAAAATCTTACGCGAACTCACGGCCAAACTCTCTGTTCATGCCGGCCTTCTTAATAGCTATCATTCCATATTGGGTGAATACGATTTCATTTGCGCAAAAGCGAAGCTTGGCATTGCAATGAATGGATCGAATCCT
>CALFNL010000027.1 GCA_937902875.1 uncultured Bacteroidota bacterium
TCCTGCAAGGGTATTCTCACCGAATTGGAATAGAACCCCAGCTTTTCCAGTTGTTCTTCAAGGCGCTTCACATAGTGGGGATGGGAATGACCCACCGAGATCACCGCGTGCCCGCCATAGAGATCGAGATACTGCTGGCCCTTATCATCCCAAACATAGGATCCTTTACCTTTTACGATGGTAATATCATTGATGGGATATACGTCAAATAATTTCATAAAGATGAGGTTGAGAATATGCTTATTGATTTTATATTTTTTTGGTTTGGTATTTCCACGATTGATGAATCAAATTTTTTCATAATTTAGAATCACCTGTCTGGTATCAGATCAAAATCCTGTTGCCTTGAGCCCGAGGCCCTCGCATTCGTTCAAGCCGAACATAAGATTCATATTTTGCACTGCCTGTCCGCTGGCTCCTTTCAATAAATTGTCGAGAATAGAATGCACTACCAGTTTGCTGCCCACTTTTTCTACCTGGATGATGCATTTATTGGTATTGACCACTTGTTTCAGATAAATGGGTTCGGTGCTCAGGAATGTGAAGGGATGATCTTCATAGAATTCCTGGTATAATTCTATCAGATCCTTTTCCTCCCAATCGCAACTGATCTGGGAACTGATGAAAATGCCTCTTGCGAAATCTCCCCTCCATGGAATAAAATTCACCTTGGTTTCGCCGTTTGTATTTGTTGTGGCAGAAAATGAAGGCTGCAAATGTTGCAGGGTTTCCACAATTTCCTTGAGGTGCTGGTGCCTGAGTGTCTTATAAGCCTGAATATTGTTTACCCTCCAACTGAAATGTGCGGTTTGACTGAGACCCTGTCCTGCACCGGTAGATCCGGTTATGCCCGTGGTATAGACTTCATCTAATAATCCCGCTTTGGCCAGTGGCAATAATCCCAGCACAATGCTGCTTGCAAAACATCCCGGATTGGCAATATAGGAGGCCTTTCTGATGGCTTCCCGGTTCAATTCCGGCAGGCCATACACAAATTCAATTGTTTCAGATGCCGGGTAGCTTTTATTGGATGCCAGGCGAAAGTCCTGGGAAAGATCTATGAGTTTAACGCCCTTCAGTGCAGAGAGATTACCCTCCAGGAATTTTCTTGCTTCCCCATGGCCTGCACAGAGAAATACGAGGTCCACATTCCCGTTCAATTCGCCGGTGAATTTAAGGTCTGTATCTCCCAGCAAATCCTGATGCACATTTGACAGCGCGTTGCCGGCATTGCTCTTGCTATGCACAAAAGCAATCTCCACCTGTGGGTGATGGATCAGCAGCCTGATCAATTCACCCCCGGTATATCCCGCTCCTCCTATTATCCCGGCTTTCAGTTTTGACATATTATTTCATTTTTGTTCTTCAAAATTGATTCTGCAATCGGTAGCCGGAGGCTGCGACACCAGGAGAAATTCCAGGCTCTTGTCTGATTCATTCAGGATCCTGTGTTTCGTGCCCTTTTCCACCAGAATGCCTTGCTGCGGCCCAACAATTTTCCGGGTGTGGCCCAATTCAAAAATTGCTTCGCCCTGCAGAATGAAAAAAAACTGGTTTGCCAGTTTATGAAAATGCTTTTCTTCTGCTGTATGACAAGGCATTTGCTCCAGCTTAATACTTAGTTCTTTCAGTATAACGAGGTTCCAGCAATCGCAATTATCACCCCATTTGTAGTGATCCGGTGCCTGGTTTTTGGAAACTATATTCATGATCCTGGTTCGTTCACTTTATGATAAATTGCCGTTTGATTCCCGAAGATCTTTGCAAATCCTTTTACGTCTTCGCCGCTCCAGCCCTTGTTCATTTCTCCATAGGAGCCGAATTTACTGCTCATGAGATCGTGTTTACTCTCTATACCGGTGAGGGTAAATCGATATGGCTGAAGGGTCACAAATACTTTGCCCGATACAGTGGCCTGGGTATCTTCCAGGAATTTTTCAATGTTTCTCATGGTCGGATCCAGCATCTGGCCTTCGTGCAACCAGTTTCCATCCCACTTGCTCAACTGGTCTTTCCAAAAAAGCTGCCATTTGGTGAGCGTATGCTTTTCAAGCAGGTGATGCGCCTTGATGATGATCAATGGCGCTGCCGCCTCAAATCCCACGCGGCCTTTTATTCCAATCACGGTGTCGCCCACGTGTA
The DNA here is from genome assembly GCA_937902875.1 of uncultured Bacteroidota bacterium. GTDB lineage: Bacteria > Bacteroidota > Bacteroidia > Chitinophagales > Chitinophagaceae > PSRI01. The sequence goes on from CALFNL010000027.1 coordinate 2,143, forward strand.
TATCCCTTCCCAGTCCATAGGGTTGGGCAATGGCCTGAAGCCTTTGAATGGCCTCCACAGGATGAGAAAATGATTGACCGTTTATGGCTGACAATTCTCCTTTCACAAATTCCAATTCCAGGTTGCGGGGAACTGTTTCAGTTACCGGCGTGGGCCAGGCTTCTTCCGGCAGGTAATCTTTTGAATGCAGTGTTTCTTTGCCGCCAACCGAAGTGCCCCACAAGCCCTTATTGATGCTGTATTGTGCCTTGGTGAAATTCATGTCAACGCCATTTTCTTTCAGGAATTCAATTTCCTGCTCACGGCTCAGGCGCAAATCGCGAATGGGCGTTAGTATTTCAACGCCGGGCAGCATGCTCTGGAAAACCATGTCGAACCGAACCTGGTCATTGCCGGCACCCGTACTGCCATGCGCCACATAGGAAGCGCCTGTTTGTTGCACGTGTTTTGCTACCGCTATGGCCTGCACCATTCTTTCTGCGCTTACACTTAAGGGATAGGTTGCATTCTTGAGAACGTTTCCAAATATGAGATACCTGATGCAGGATTCATAATATTCCCTGGTTACGTCAACGCTGGTGAAAGAACTCACTCCCAGTTGTTTTGCACGCTGGCCGATCTGCCTGATCTCTTCCTCGCTGAAGCCGCCGGTGTTAACCGTGAGCGCATGCACTTCCAGGCCCTTGATCTTGCGAAGATAAATGGCGCAATAGGTTGTATCCAATCCACCGCTATAAGCCAATACAGCTTTGTTGTTCATTTTTTGATTCTGATTTATTGTTACAGGTCAGGGCGGCAACTTTGCGCGGATGGACCGCTAAAAAAACAGGCCGAACAGAGTAAAGATCTTCTTTCGTTCGCCGTTACCATCCTTCTCTTTTTTCATGAATGGTTTTAATAATTTCCATTTCTTTATGCGCATGAATCGTTCATAAAGCTTGGAGTGTTGCTGAAAATCCTTAGTGGTCTCCTCCGGCTCGAAGTGATCCTTGGGATCATATAACATGGCGGTGCAAAAGCAGTTTTTTCTTTCTTTGCTCATCAGGATGTCGTAGTTCACACAACTCTTGCAGCCGGCCCAGAAGGCTTCATCCTGCGTGAGTTCGGAATAGGTTACCGGCTCGTAGCCCAATTCGGAATTGATCTTCATGACCGCAAGCCCGGTAGTGAGGCCGAATAATTTGGAATCTGGATATTTTTGCCTGCTCAGGTCAAATATCTTTCTTTTGATGGCCCTTGCAAGGCCGCTTTTTCTGAAGGCGGGCGCTACTATGAGGCCGGAATTGGCAACATATTCCCCATGGCTCCAGGTTTCTATATAGCAGAAGCCGGCCCAGATGCCATCCTGGTTGAATGCTATAACAGCCTTGCCTTCTCTCATCTTTTCCTTTATGTATTCGGGTGATCTTTTGGCAATTCCTGTTCCGCGGGCCATGGCAGAGGAAGCCATCTCGTCGCAAATGATCTGTGCAAAATCCAGATGCGTTTCATTGGCTACCAGTATTTGAAATTGAGGCGAAGTTACCATCGTAAATAAAGCTTAAATGTAAGAGTGAAATTGCAATGACAACAGGCATTGCCGCTTTGAAATTCGTTCCGCGATTTGGCGGAGCATCATAGTTCCATTTGGAAAGAGGACACTATGGTCATAGTGCATCAACGTCGTACCCTTACGGGAATTGGGCGACGGAAAAAAACTGCTCCCGGGAGAACAGGAAAAACCCCACGCAATGAGGCCGGAGAGCCTACATCAGCGATTACTATGTGGAGATTTTTTTGCATTTGTTATATGATGTTCTGAGTGTACAAAGGTTTAACGTTGCAAAGAAACTAATTTTCTTCAATTCGGGCCGCTTTTTTTAGGTAAAATTTTGCTAATCGTCCCATTGCAGGGACAGGTGGCCAGGCAAATCCCTCAGATCAAAAGCAATCCGCAACAGGGTGCGGGCGAGACTTCTTCATGAAAGTATTCACTTGCCGCATTGTGGTGAATCAGCGTCCTATCAGGCTGGGAGCGGCATGTATGGCCTCACTCATTTCTTTGATGAGTGTTATATCTTTTTCTATGGCATTCCCCACAACTATGAGATCGGCACCGGCCTTGCAATTTCGATAGGCTTTTTCGGGATCGGTAATGCCTCCTCCTACTACCAGCGGAACCTCAATATGCCTTGCAACCAGCTCGATCATGCTCTCTGTAACAGCTTTTTTGGCTCCGCTGCCCGAATCCAGATAAATGAGCTTCATACCAAGCATCTCTCCGGCCATGGCCGTACACATGGCAATCTCATTTTTGTCTGATGGAATGGGAGCCGCATTGCTGATATAAGAAACCGTGGTAGGAACGCCACCATCAACTACCATATAACCCGTGGAAATGATCTCGAGGCCTGTTTGTTTCACAAATGGGGCCGACACCACATGCTGGCCTATGAGCAATTCGGCATTTCTACCTGAAATAAGCGATAGATAGAGGAGGGCGTCGGAATATTTTGATACCTGCGACGGGCTGCCTGGAAATAAGATAATCGGGATCTTGCAGTTATCCCTGATTTGTTTCACCACTTCGTCGAGATGATTGGTGATGATGAGGCTGCCACCTACCAATAGATAATCCACTGAAGCTTCACTAGTCAGGCGAACCAATTCGTCGATCTTTTGCGCATTCACCTTGTCAGGATCTATGAGCACGGCAAATGACTTTTGCCCCCTGGCTTTCTTTTCGGTCAATGATTGATAGACACGGTTAGTCATCCTTTTCTATATTGGTACTATTGCAAAAATGCAAAAACTTTTTGTCTTCAGACAGTTTAAATACATAATAAGCCATTTGAGTTTTGGGGTGCATGACAAATGATAAAAGTTGAATGCAGGTTGGCCTGGGACTCCGGTCCTGAATTTTGTATAAATGGACAATATTTAATGAGCAGATCCGGCCGGTTTGTCTGGCATTTTCTGCCAGTACTGAATCGGAATTGAAATGAATTTTGAAAAAGGGGGGTAATTGCCGATTATTCTTTCAAAGCCCTGCTGCGCTTAATGTGTAACGTAATGAAACGAGTCCATCGGAATCTTTTGAAATGCAGTGCTGAGTTGATTATTAAAATTCCAGTGGAGGTTAAGAATTGTTCGGAAATTAGAGAATAGAAAATTTTTGCCGACTTCCAAATTTTTTTTTTCATTTTCTGTGCAAAAAATGAAAAATGAGGTCTGTATTGTAATAGCTCACTTATCCACAAGGTGTTAATATCTAAGAGTATGATAGAACAATAAAGGCAGATATTTTCGTAGTCTTACGATGGTTCGTAACAATTAATTAACGCGGCCAAAACCATTTCTGAATTCCAATAATAATTTAACTCTTTTAGATATGTCAAATAATCAGCACGCCGGTCTGCAGTTCAAACGTCACTTTACAAGAGAAGGAGTAAATGTGTTTGATTTGTTTGAATACGATTACCGGGTTTCGGTGATTCGCAATCCCAATGGAGAAGTAGTGTTTGAAATGAACAATGTGGAAGTGCCCAAAAAATGGAGCCAGATCGCCACTGATATCCTGGCCCAGAAATATTTTCGAAAAGCAGGGGTGCCCCAGCCGGATGGCTCTTTGGGAAGAGAGACCTCCGCGAGGCAGGTGGCGCACAGGATGGCCAATTGCTGGAAATTATGGGGCCTGCGCAATGGATATTTCGCTTCCGGGCAGGACGCGGATATTTTTTACGATGAAGTTGTTTATTGCATCCTGAACCAGGCCTGTGTTCCCAACAGCCCCCAATGGTTTAATACCGGATTGTATGAAACCTATGGTATTACGGGCAAGCCCCAGGGCCATTATTATGTTGACCCATCGGATAGCCAGCTAAAAAAATCCACTTCTGCCTATGAGCGACCCCAGCCCCACGCCTGTTTCATTCTGAGTGTGGAAGATGATCTTGTAAATGACGGAGGCATCATGGACCTCTGGGTAAGGGAGGCTCGTATATTCAAATACGGCAGCGGCGTCGGTACCAATTATTCGAATATCCGCGGAGAAGGGGAAAGGTTAAGCGGAGGAGGCACTTCTTCGGGCCTGATGAGCTTTTTAAAGATTGGGGATCGCGCCGCAGGGGCCATCAAGAGTGGAGGAACCACCAGGCGCGCGGCCAAAATGGTCTGCCTTGACCTGGACCATCCCGAAGTGATCGAATTCATCAACTGGAAAATGGAAGAAGAAAACAAAGTGGGGGCATTGATCAATGCGGGCTATTCTTCCGACTATGAGGGTGACGCATACAGAACCGTAAGCGGACAAAACTCCAATAACTCCCTACGCATACCCAATGAATTCTTCGAGCGACTGGAAAAGGGGGAAGACTGGGAACTAAAGGCCCGTACAGATGGCCGTGTTATGAAAAAGATACCGGCCAAAGAAGTATGGAACCAGATTGCTTATGCAGCGTGGCGTTGCGCAGACCCGGGTACCCAATACGATACCACCATCAACGAGTGGCATACTTGCCCTAAAGGTGGACGTATCCGGGCCTCCAACCCTTGCAGCGAGTATATGTTCCTCGACAATACTGCCTGCAATCTTGCGTCAGTGAATCTGCGCTGTTTCCATGATGACAATACAAATTTGTTTGACGTAGAAGGTTTCGAATATACCGTGCGCCTTTGGACCACTGTGCTCGAAATATCGGTTCTCATGGCTCAATTCCCGTCTAAAGAAGTGGCACAATTGTCTTATGATTACCGTACTCTCGGGCTGGGTTATGCGAATCTCGGCAGCATGCTGATGGTGAGTGGCATACCCTACGACAGTGAGGAAGCCAGAGGAATTGCCGGTGCTATTACCGCAATAATGACGGGTATCGCCTACAAAACTTCCGCCGAGTTGGCCGCGACACTGGGCGCCTTTCCCAGGTATGAAGAGAACCGTGAGGATATGTTGCGCGTCATGCGCAATCATCGCCTCGCCGCTTATGATGCCGATGAATATGAAGCGCTGCAAATCAAACCGCAGGGCATCCACACCAAATATTGCCCCGACTATTTATTGAAAGCGGCATGCAATGCATGGGACGAAGCGGTTGAGATGGGGGAAAAGCATGGCTATCGTAATGCGCAAACCACCGTGATTGCTCCTACCGGCACCATTGGTTTGGTAATGGATTGCGACACCACCGGAGTGGAACCCGATTTTGCCCTGGTGAAATTCAAGAAATTGAGCGGTGGCGGATATTTCAAAATCATCAATCAATCTGTACCCCAGTCCCTGAGGAATCTGGGCCATAGTGAAAAGGATATTGACACAATTGTAAAGTATGTGGTTGGTTCCGCAAGCTTTGCAGGAGCCCCCTTCATCAACCCCCAAACACTTAGAGAAAAAGGATTCATAGCCGAAGAGATCAAGAAACTGGAAAATGCCGTGGCATCGGCATTCGAGATCAGCTTTGTGTTCAACAAGTATTCGCTGGGAGAAGCATGCCTGGAGAGACTGGGCTTCACTCCCGAACAGTACAACGACTGGAATTTCAGTCTCCTTGAAGAATTAGGATTCTCGCCCAAAGAAATTGAAGCCGCCAATGATTATATCTGCGGAACCATGACTATTGAAGGGGCGCCCTTGCTGAAAGAAGAACATTATGCCGTTTTCGATTGCGCCAATAAATGCGGTAAGAAAGGCATAAGGTTCATTCATCCGCAGGGTCATATTCGCATGATGTCTGCCGCCCAGCCATTTATCAGCGGCGCCATTTCCAAAACCATCAACCTCACTCATGAAGCCAGTGTGGAAGAAATAGCCGACTGCTATTTGCTTAGCTGGAAACTGGGTCTTAAAGCCTGTGCCCTTTACCGGGATGGTTCTAAACTCAGTCAACCCCTCAGTAACAAGAGCGATTCCAAAAAAACCAAGGATGATTCCGGGGAGGCAGCAAAAGGCAATGGCAGAGACAGTCAACTGATTGATATGGCCAAACTCACGGTAGATGAATTGCTCGAAGAACTGCAAAAGCGTATGCAGGAATCTATTGACACCAAACTCAAGCGCCAGTTGTCAAGGATCGTAGAAAGAAAAACATTGCCAGCCAAGCGCCGAGGATTCACTCAAAAGGCAAAGATTAATGGGCAGGCCATCTTCCTGCGTACCGGCGAATATTCTGATGGCACATTGGGCGAAATATTCATTGACCTGGCCAAGGAAGGCTCCACACTGCGCAGCCTTATGAACTGTTTCGCGATTTCCGTTTCCGTGGGCTTACAATATGGGGTACCACTCGAAGAATTTGTAGAAAAATTTGTGTTCACCAAATTTGAACCAGCGGGCATGGTAGAACATCCCAATATCAAGAGTACCACTTCCATTGTTGATTTTGTGTTCCGTTGCCTCGCCTATGAATATTTGGGTAGGACGGACCTGGTACATGTGCTGGACAAGCCCGAACTGAGCAATATGGGTAATGACGACTGGGATGATGTTCCAACCGGACTGGAATATGCAAGCAAGACTCCCGAGTTGAGTGCTTTGCGGGTAATGGCGGCATCAACATCTCCCAACAGCGGCGCTGCGTCACAGCCCTTCAAGGCTCAGCGAACCGGCACGGCGAATGTATTGAGTGAACATTTGAAAGGGATGCAAAGTGATGCGCCCGCATGTAATACGTGCGGACATATAACAGTGCGTAGCGGCACCTGCTACAAATGCCTGAATTGTGGAAATAGCATGGGTTGCAGTTAAGTATCCGGCGCTACCATAGTCAACCAGAGGTCCCTTATGCAGGTGGCCGATCAGGTAAGACTATGGTAGTTTCCAAAAATTTTGCTTAGGACGGTTAGGATTATAAAACCTACAAATCCGTCCCGATTCTTCGGGATGGATTTTTTTATACCTTCTCCCATCGAGCGCTGTGGCTGGAAACCCTTGTCAGGGTGGGGTTTGAGCCGATCCTGGGTTTTTTCCGGCGGTTTCGGTGAATGGCCTGATTTCTCCGATTTTTGGCAAAAATCCGTGATACAGGCAATCATACAGAAAAACTGCTCTATTAATTTCATTTCTCTGAGCCGGGTATTTTCTTTGCATTCTAAATCGTACACAATGAAAAAATTAATTGCTGCATTTCTATTTATCCTTTTTCTGTCGTCATGCGCTCAATCCATTACTCCTTACCAGGCTGCCAACGGGGGGTATAAAAGATGCAGAAGCTTACGGTAAGGGTTACCGTAAATTGTAAATGTTACATTGCCTGCATTGGACGTGGGCAGAATCAAAAAGAACCGAGGTATTGCTGAAATCTTTGCCATAAGTGCAAAAAATAATAAGAGAAGGCTTACGATCTCCGGTATTCTGAATCAGGAACCTGGTCGTGAGCCTTCCGATTTTAGAAAGATTACCCAAACCAAAGAGCTATTTCTTATCGTTTACAATTTTTCTTTTCATCAATATCCTGGCCTCATGCAGCTCATCACTATTGGCGAATACATCTTTGGGCAGGAGAAAAAAACTTCGGCTGTCAAAATAGAGATGAAAAAACTGAGGTGATTCGATTAATTGGCTGAATTCCCTCCAGGCCCAGCTTTTATTTCCTTTGGGGTGCTCTATACAAAAATGATTCTCTTCCAAAGATACTTTGAACCTGTCTTTGAAGGTGGCAGATTTTCTGTAAATGGTTGCCGGCAGGAGCCACCAGAAGGTGATCATAAGGGAGAACCATAAAAAGGAACTTATCAGGAATGCGAGAGGCGTTATTTTATGGAAATAGAGTAATCCTGCGGAAACCAGGGCAAATACGTTTACCAGGATAATCATCAAACGGATCTCTCTGCGTGTGATGAAATGATAGCGCAGCGCCTGCAATACCTGGGGCTTTTTATATGTTACGATCACTTGCATGGAGTGAAGGTAAAAAATCTATTGAGGCGAAGTTGAAGAGGCAGGTTGAAAAATAGATCGGTAACTGAGATCAGCGAAGTCTCTTAAGCATAACGAAGTGGGGAATGGTCACTTCCATGAATTCATCGCCCGAGATATTATAGCCGAATTTTTCATAAAAGCCAACCGCGGTCTTACGGGCATGCATCATCATCATCCTGTATCCAATGTCGCGGGCCACATTTTCCGCAAAACTTACCAGGGAAGCGCCTATACCTTTATGTTGGAGCGTACTCGGAACCGCCATCTGGCGCAGGCGGCAGGTGGATGAATCCATCCGGGTGATCAGGCAACAGCCAATGAGTTTCTCGTCATCAAAGGCTCCAATAAGAACATCATCCTTTTCCTCTTCCAATTCTTCTTCCTCAAAATGCAGCCCTAACGGTTTCCTGAGGATATCATTCCTCAAATTGACCATTTGCAGGTACTCTTTGGTTCCGTGATCTATGATTTTGAGCGCCATGCCGTTAGTTTAGCAATAGTGAGAATACTAAAAGTACAAAAAATGCCGAATAAGAGCCTCAATTGGCCCGGTGGCAAAATGAATTGCATGAAAATACAATAAATGAACCGGATCAAATGAACAGATGCATACAATCAATCCGTGGCTGGTATTGCTGAATATGAGAAGACTGAAGGTTTCATGCACCAGGCCCCAAAACCAGGGTATTTGAATAGTGTCAAAACCCACATGCGGCAAAACTCTGGCTGGATAATACCAAAGGTTGACAACAGTTCAAAATAAATCCCGGTTTTTATATTTACGGGTGTTTTCAACTCAAATGCAATTTGGTATTGTTTTTATTGCAAAAACTATATTTTTGCACCCAGTATTAACCAAATATTACAACCATGTCTGACATTGCAACAAGAGTTAAGAAGATTATTGTTGATAAACTGGGAGTTGATGAAGCTGAAGTAACCCCCGAAGCGTCGTTCACCAATGATCTGGGTGCCGACTCACTGGACACCGTAGAACTCATCATGGAATTCGAAAAGGAATTCAATATCTCGATCCCGGATGAGCAGGCTGAAACTATTACTACCGTAGGTCAGGCTGTTGCTTACCTGGAAGAGCATGCCAAGTAACTCTTCCATTTCTTGCATCGCAGGTAAAGTTGTTTATGAATCTAAAAAGAGTTGTTGTAACCGGAATAGGTGCGCTGACACCATTGGGTAATTCTGTGCCGGCGTATTGGCAGGGGTTGGTTAATGGCGTATCAGGAGCTGATATGATTACACTATTCAACACTTCCAAATTCAAAACCAGGTTTGCCTGCGAAGTCAAGAACTTTGACCCCACTCAATTCATCGACAAAAAAGAATCCCGAAAATTAGACCGGTTCACTCAAATTGCCCTGGTGTGCAGCGATCAGGCTGTTCAGGATGCGGATATCAGCAAGGAAACAGTTGATCCCGATCGTGTGGGAGTGATTTTTTCCAGCGGCATTGGAGGACTGATCACCTTTCAAAATGAGGTGATGGATTTTGCCAAAGGTGATGGCACTCCACGATTCAATCCTTTCTTTATTCCCAAAATGATACTGGATATTGCTGCCGGGCAAATTTCAATGCGGCATGGGTTCCGGGGTCCCAATTTTGCCGTGGTATCTGCCTGCGCTTCTTCCACACATGCCATTATGGAAAGTTTTAACCTTATTCGTTTGGGTAAGGCCGATATAATACTGGCAGGTGGCAGTGAAAGCGTGATCAGCGAAGCGGGTGTTGGGGGCTTCAATGCCATGAGGGCCCTGAGCGAAAGGAATGATGATCCCAAAACCGCATCGAGGCCATTTGACAAAGACAGAGACGGATTCGTTATGGGAGAAGGAGCGGGCATGCTGGTGCTGGAAGAATTAGAACACGCGAAGGCCCGTGGCGCCAAAATCATATGTGAGATTGCAGGAGCCGGAGCCACCGCAGATGCATATCATATTACTGCCCCGCATCCGGAAGGACTGGGAGCCAAACGCGTGATGATGGCAACTCTTGAAGACGCCGGAATGGAACCGGGGGATGTTGACTATATAAATGTGCATGGCACATCTACCCCATTAGGTGATATCGCCGAAGTGAAGGCTATTCAATCTGTATTCGGAGAATACGCATACAAACTGAATATCAGTTCCACCAAATCAATGACCGGACATCTGCTGGGTGCAGCTGGTGTAATAGAAGCAATTGCCTGTGTGCTGGCAGTCAGCAATGATATGGTGCCCCCAACCATCAACCATTTCACGGATGATCCCGAATTAGACCCTAAATTGAATTTCACCTTCGATAAAGCACAAAAACGCATTGTTCGGGCTGCATTAAGCAATACTTTCGGATTTGGCGGCCATAACGCTTCGGTGATCGTAAAAAAATATTCTGCCTGATATTTTCGTTATTTGTAATATACTTAGTGACACTCTCTGGGAGTTCAGCTAAATTTGCATTTTACTCCATAAACCTTATGGTCTATTGCTAGTGCGGTATTTCATTCAATATCTTGGGATTGACAAAACCGATCGGTCTTTCTACAAGCAGTTGTGCAATGTACTTGGATTTGCACCGGGCAACCATTCTCTGTATAAAACAGCTCTCAGCCATCGCTCCGTTAAAGAAAACGCCGATGAAAACAATGAGCGCCTGGAATACCTGGGTGATGCCATCCTCAGCGGCATTGTGGCTGACTACCTCTTCAAACGATATCCATATAAAGGCGAAGGCTTTCTTACGGAAATGCGTAGCAAAATGGTGAATCGCCAGACCCTCAATGATATCGCGGTAAAAATGGGGATGAAGAAAATCACTTTTTACAATAAGAGCGACGGCTCCCTCAAAGCAAGCCAGATATTTGGTAATACGCTGGAGGCAGTAATTGGCGCAATTTACCTGGATAAGGGTTTTGGCTGGACCAAACAATGGGTACTTAAGCGCGTTATCATTCCACATATGTTTATTGATGATCTTGAAAATCTTGAGATCAATCACAAGAACAAACTCTATGGCTGGGCCAACAAGAATGGCAAGAACCTTGAATTTGAAACGCTGGAAGAACGATTTGAAAATGGCAGGAGGCTTTTTACCGTAGGCGCAGTGGTGGATGGGGAATTAATTGCGGAGGGAAAAGCATTCAATAAAAAAGACGCCAGCCAAATCGCGGCCCAGATAGCGGTTGACAAATTGGGCCTCAGCAAAGCAGAAGAATGAGTCAATAAACATCAAACCAGTCTAGAATCACGGTTATTGGCCTGTCTGTTTTTTTTCCATGCATAATTCAACCAACACTCCATTTGTGCTTTTTGGATGCAGAAAGCATACTAACTTATTGTCTGCTCCAGGCTTGGGACTCTTATTCAGCAAGACAAATCCCTCTTTTAGCAGACGCTCCATTTCGGCCTCTATGTCGTCTACTTCAAAGGCAATATGGTGAATTCCCTCACCCTTTTTTTCAATGAATTTCGCAATCACTCCATCGTGCGTGAGGCTTTCCAGCAATTCTATCTTGGTTTCACCCGTTAAGAAGAATGCCGTATTCACATTTTCAGAAGCAAGTTTCTCGGTCTTGTAACAAGGGCTGTTGAGGAGCTTTTCAAATAGGGGAATGGAACGGGAAAGATTTTCCACGGCTATTCCAATGTGTTCTATCTTAACCATATAAATAAATTCAACTGATCAGCTGTTAATTGTTTTCCTGAATGCCCGAGCCAGCTCCGCAAGAGACCGTTAAATATATAATCAATATTCCTAATTGGGTTAATTTTGCCAGTGGCTTTGTGTGGCCAGGATTATTCCTAAGAATTGAATTATGCTGAAATTACCTATTTACCTCGACAACAATGCTACTACCCCTGTGGATCCGCGGGTGCTGGAAGCAATGCTGCCATATTTCAGACAAAATTTCGGGAATGCCGCCAGTCATAATCATAGTTTTGGCTGGATAGCAGAAGAAGCTGTTGACCTTGCAAGAGAGCAGGTGGCAGAATTGGTTGGTGCCGAACCCAAAGAGATCATTTTTACTTCCGGCGCAACCGAAAGCGATAACCTTGCCTTGAAAGGCATTTACGAATGTTATCAAGGCAAGGGTAATAATATCATTACCTGCGCTACGGAGCATAAAGCGGTCCTGGATACCTGCAAACATCTGGAAAACCTGGGTGCTGAAATTACTTATCTGAATGTAAACAACGAGGGGCTGATTGATCCCGGTGAGCTGGAATCGGCCATCAAACCCAATACCATACTGGTAGCGATTATGTATGCCAATAATGAAATTGGCACCATTCAGCCCATTCCGGAAATCAGCGCGATCGCAAGAAGACATGGAGTAGTTTTTTTTACAGACGCCACGCAGGCGGTGGGGAAGATACCCGTAAATGTGAACCGAGACGGAATTGACCTCATGGCCTTTTCTGCACATAAAATTTATGGACCCAAGGGTACAGGCGCGTTATACGTTAGAAGAAAGAATCCCAGGGTGAAATTGATAGCTCAAATGGATGGAGGTGGTCATGAGAGAGGAATGCGGAGCGGCACTTTGAATGTTCCGGGTATTGTTGGATTGGGTAAGGCCTGCGAATTGAGCAGAATTGAGATGGAAGCAGAATCCAAACGCCTGCATGAATTGAGGGACAGGCTCGAAAGGGCTATTTTGCAGGTGGAAGAGACTTATCTGAACGGATCTCCGGCACATCGTTTGCCACATGTTTCCAATATATCTTTCAAGTATATTGATTCGGAAGCATTGATGATCGGGCTCAATAAGAATATCGCCCTCTCAACCGGTTCGGCTTGCACTTCCGCCAGTATGGAACCATCCCATGTGCTCAGAGCCCTGGGTGTTGGAGATGGGCTGGCACGCAGCTCAGTACGGTTTAGCCTGGGACGTTTCAACATGGAAGAAGAAATAGTTTATGTTGTGGACCAGGTTTCAGAAACAGTGAAAAAGCT
>CALFNL010000028.1 GCA_937902875.1 uncultured Bacteroidota bacterium
AACCGCTGGACCCCCGCCAATCCACATAATGATACACGCTATCCGGGCATTCAATTTAATATGGCAGTTAATGATATTACTTCTTCAATGATAGAAAATGGAAGTTATATGCGATTGAAAACGCTCACTCTTTCATATAATTTCCCCCAAGTGAAATTCGTCAAAAACCTGGCTTTGTTTGTTACCGGAACCAACCTGATAACGATTACAAAATACAAAGGATTCGATCCGGAAGTAAGTTCCTTTAATCAATCGCTTTTGCAACAGGGAATTGATTATGGCGCTTATCCCACACAAAAATCCTGCACTTTTGGTTTATCCTGTAATTTCTAATTTGGAGCAAAACATACTATATGAGAATAAAAATATTACTACCCATTTCATTTGTACTGGCCATCGGAATGGGATCGTGCAAAAAAAATCTTGAAGAAAAGCCTTTTTCTTCTCTTTCACCGGCGAGTGCATTTGCCAATGAAACCGCTTTGAAGGAAACGACTCTGGGGGTTTATCAAAGTTGGACGTCAACTCCCTTTTTCGATGTCTTCGATCGCTTTATTTTGGCAGAGTGCGGTCATCGCTATGCTACAGCAGGCATATACGACGACGCTTTCTTTTATCCTTATTATAATTTTGCCGAATCGCCAACTGATGATGCAGCAGCCTCCGTATGGGGCAGGTACTATATTACAATTGCAAGAGCGAATTCCGTAATTGCCAACGCCGTCAAAGCTGTACCCGACACTACTATCGCCAATATTTATATAGCAGAAGCAAGATTTAACCGTGCGTATGCTTACTTCAATCTTGTGAGGGATTTTGGTGGGGTACCCCTCGTCAATGTAGAAATTACATCACTGGCACAATCTGATGCAATCTATGCCCCTAATGCATCGGTACAGGAGACTTATGATTTTATTGTGGAGGACCTGCAATTTGCTGAGAGTCATCTGCCGGCTACCTGGTCGGGCGATGATTTGGGCCGAATATCAGCCGGCGCAGCCAAAGCCCTGTTGGGAAAAGTATACCTCACGATGGCAGGCTTGCCCTTAAATAATGGGCCTTGTTTTCAGAAGGCCGTTGACAAATTAAATGAAGTTGTTGGTCCGGCCGGTGAAGCCATGTATAATTTTGGGTTGCTGCCTAATTTCTCCGATATTTTTTCCATCAGTAACAAACGAAATAAGGAAGTCGTTTTTTCTTTCAGTTACTTTTATAGCTCTGCAAGCCCGGATGGGAGCCTGTATCCTTTTTTCCTTTTCCCGGTAGGATTGGTGGACGGAGATGAACAGACAAGATTCGGGTATACTCCTGAATTCTATAATCTATTTGAAAATAATGATACGCGGAGGGATTTTACCGTCGTAAACCGCTACATGTTTACGGGAAATGCGAATATCGGAGCTGTGGCCGGAGATAGCATTATCTACGATGCAACAACCCATCATTACATAATACAAAGAACAGGAGAAATCTTCGGCAATAGCAATATATTTACGGGGATGGCCTATGGCAAACTTGCCAGGGTGGCTCGTCCTCCTGGCTCTATACCCTGGGGATACAGCACTGATCTTATTGAACTTCGATATGCTGATGTATTGCTTTGCCTCGCAGAAGCGCTCAATGAAACCGGAAAAACTTCAGATGCCCTTATTCTTTTGAATAGAGTAAGAGCCCGTGCGCAAGCTTCCGCATACTCACTGGGAAGCCAAGACCAACTTCGGGATGAAATTAGAAATGAGCGCCGCCTCGAACTTACAGGTGAGTTTACAACAGTATATGATATACGAAGGTGGGGCACCCTGCAAAGCGAGATTGCGGCTATGACACCTTTGCAAATAATTAATAACGCTTTAAATCCATATTCGCCAAAACTTGAGATTTATCCCATCCCTCAAACACAACTGGACGCAAATCCTAACTTAATACAGAATCCCGGATGGTAGTATTGTAATGTGATAAATAGATGGAAAACTCATGAAAAAAATTGGTTTGAATGATATTAAACGCCGGAAATTTATTAGTGGCTCTGCTTTAATAATGGGTGGGATTCTTTCGCCGGTACCCTTGCTGTTTGGTGCATCGGCATTAGATGGGAGAGATTCCGAAGACCAGGGCAGCTTGAATAATCATCACCGGCCAACTGAGTTGGATATTCATGCCATACCAAACTTTTGCAGTCATGAACATTGGGGTAGTATAGATGCTATTGGAGCAGCGCCAGAGCAGGATGGTTTTCGATGTGACACTACTGCCGGTGCACGTCCCAGTCGTGCTACCTCCATTTGGGATCTTGTTTTAGACCCCTATGTAAGCGGATGGATGTCTGATATCGGTCTTGATCCGAATGCTTTAGCTATTGCCGCGGGCTATCCGTCGCAACTGGATTGGTGGGAAGCTTCCCCACAAGCTGCCCTGAAAGGATTCAAATCAACCTTCAGATCTTCCATGATGACAGGGGGCTTTCAATGCACTCGGCGGGGCATATTAAAATTATACGGTAATGATATTGGGAGATTCGAATTGCAGGATTGGAGGGAGGCAGATATGGCTATCCAGAAACGGTATTCGCATATTTTCTCCTGGTACCAGCAAGCCATGAGGACAGCCCATTTTTCCGAATTGATTCGACCGGTGCATCCTGAATATTATGTTCAGGAAGAATCGCAAGAGTCCGGCCGGCAGGAGCATTCATTTACTCATACCATTCTTCGTATTGATCCATTTTTGGACCTGTGGCGAAAAAAGAGCCCGCGGCGCGATGCGCTTTCCAAAATTGCTCAAATAGAACCCGGGGATGCGCAAAGCTGGCGCGAATTCATCAAAAGTATATTTGACCTCGCCGCAAAAAACCATACGGCAGGCATAAAACAATTGCAGGCGTACAGGCGATCGCTGGATTATCAGTATAGAACCGACGCAGAAGTAACTTTTCGGGGCGAATTGAATGAAAGCGACATTACCTGCTTCCAGGATTGGGTGATGCACGAATGTTGTAAGCAGGCCCATGAACGTAACTGGGTTCACCAGGTTCACGTAGGCACGAATAATATAGCTCATTCAAGCCCCTTGCCATTGGAGGCTTTAGCGAACCGGTATCCCCAAATGAATATTGTTATGATACATTGCTGGCCTTTTTTAAAGGAGGCTGGATGGTTGGCAAAGGCGGTGCGTAATATGCATATTGATACTTGCTGGTTACCAGTTTTGAACCCGGCATTTTTACGCGAAGCTTTGACCATGTGGCTTAATTATGTACCGGTACACAAAATTATGCTGGCTCATGATAGCACGCATGTGGAAATGGCGACAGGATCTTCCCTTTTCACCCGTGAAATTCTAACCGACACGCTGCTCTATCAGCAGAAGACCTTACAACTGCCTGTCACTGAACTTCGCAGGTATGCTGCCGATATGTTGCACAACAACGCGGTGCGCCTTTATAAAATCGGCTCTGAATTCAACGCTTGAGGGGGAAATAAATCGTAACTTCAAAAAAATGCGTAAATCTCATATTATCTTGGTTTCTAAATTCTATAAAAAAATTACTTTCTGTTTAGTCATCCTGTTACTAATACTTCAGCGGGCTGAAATACGAGCGCAGTCCCTCCCAGCATTACAACCTTTCATATTTCAGACAAAGCAGCTTTTAGAGTCTCTTGATTTTCTCGGTACACCAATTGCGGTTAACGATAAATCAAAATTGCAGGATGCTATTAATAAGAACGACACATTAAACACCATTACCGACATCGAGGATATTCTGGATAAGTATTGTCTTTTCAATGTTGAAATCAATCCGGAAAGCCGCGTTTATGCAGTTCAGGGAGCCGCAAAACCGGAGCTCTGGCAAAATGGATGGCAAACATTCCTGATCAAGATTGAAAACCAGGCAGGGATTACTGCAAAAATCCAGGTATTAAGCCCACAGGCAAAGGAAACCTTCGGTGTTTTTGGAGACGTTCGGGTTAATAATTTTACTCAGGGGGTACCGGCTAAAGTTACCGCCAAGGATGTTACGGATCGCTGGATGGATATGAATCTTTATACCAAACAACCTATGAAACAGGAGCTCAGTTCTATGGAAGTAGAATATTTTATTATTCAGCTATATAGCCGGGATGCTGGTAAACGAAAAGCCCGTTTTAATTTTAGTGCCGGTGAGGCGACAGAAGATCTTGGCTTCAGAAATGCAGTCGATATTCTTTTTAATTGCCGGCAATCTTCCAAATTGATTTTCCATGTGCTGGATGAAAATGGCAAACCAACCACTGCTTCTTTTATTATCAGAGATAAACAAGGTCATATATACCCTTCCCAAGCCAAACGGCTGGCGCCGGATTTCTATTTTCAGCAGCAGGTATACAGGAAAGATGGTGAACAAATGGCATTGCCGGAAGGTAAGTACACGTTTGAATACACACGAGGGCCCGAATATTTAGTCAAAACAAAAACAATTAATGTAAGCGGAGGAGCGCCTCCATCTTTGAATTTCGCTTTGGAAAGATGGATTGACCCTTCAAAACTGGATTGGTATTCGGGCGATCACCATATTCATGCTGCCGGTTGCCGTCATTATGAAACACCCTCGGAAGGCGTCGATCCTGCTGATATGATACGTCATCTATTTGGCGAAGCGGTTAATGTTGGCTGTATTCTCACCTGGGGGCCGGGTTATGATTACCAGAAACAATTTTTTGAAGGGAAAGATAATTCATTGTCTACGGCCACTAACCTGATGCATTATGATCTGGAAATTTCAGGATTCCCTTCAAGCCATGCTGGGCATTTGGTTTTGCTTCGACTAAAAGACCAGTACTACCCCGGCGCCAAGACCATTGAAGAATGGCCTACATGGACCATTCCGGTACTAAAATGGGCAAAGGCCCAGGGCGCTATTACAGGGTATGCACATTCGGGCCTTGGTCTGGAAGTAAAAACGGATAAACTCCCCAATTACGAAATGCCGCAATTTGACGGCATTGGCGCAAACGAATACATAGTTGCTGTAACGCAGGATTTGGTTGATTTTATTTCGACAATGGATACTGCCCCGAACTGGGAACTGAATATATGGTATCATACCCTGAATTGCGGCTATCGCACCAGGATTAGCGGGGAAACGGATTTTCCCTGTCTGAATGGTGATAATGTAGCTCATGGTCGCAGTTATGTCAAATTGAATGGATTACTGAATTTCAATGATTGGGTAGAGGGTGTTAAGCAAGGTCGCGCCTATGTATCCGATGGCAAAAGCCACCTGTTTAACTTTAGTGTTAATGGAAAAGAGGTAGGTACAGGGGGAAGCGAGATCAGGTTAAACGGGGGTTCCATTGTTCACGTATCTGCCAAAGTAGCTGCGCGCTTAAATGTGGAACCCGATACCACGGAAAAAAAATTGCAGTATGATCGGCAGAACATGTGGGAGCAGAGCCCTTTCTGGGATTTAGAAAGAGCAAGGATTGGTGATACACGGGAAGTATTGGTAGAATTAATCGAGAATGGTGAAGTGGTTGCAACAAAAGCGATTATTGCCGACGGCACGATACAGGACCTGAATTTTGATGTTGCCATTAAAAAGAGCAGTTGGCTGGCTATGAGGATTATGCCATCATCGCATACGAACCCGATATTTGTTATCGTGGACAACAAGCCGATCCGTGCGTCGCGCCTTAGTGCGGAATGGTGTTTGAAAGCGGTGGACCAGTGTTGGAGTCAGAAGGCTAAACAGATTTCCGATTCCGAACGATCCGAGGCAGCAATGACATATGAAGCTGCAAGAGAGGCCTACAGGAAAATAATAGTCGAATCAAATGAATAATTACGATTGCTTTCAATTCCAACGAAGCAAAGTGTAAAAGGGGTATGAAAGCACAACATGCGAAGGCGATTCAATCTTCCTCCTATTCATTATTTTTTTTGCGCCTTTGAATCACACTCCATGGGTCATTAGGATGGATATCAGGGTCAACATAGCGACGAAGATCGCGTAAGGCAATTACATGAAATCCCCT
Organism: uncultured Bacteroidota bacterium; assembly: GCA_937902875.1. Lineage (GTDB taxonomy): Bacteria > Bacteroidota > Bacteroidia > Chitinophagales > Chitinophagaceae > PSRI01. Next base: position 6,012 of record CALFNL010000028.1, read on the forward strand.
TTTATGCAGGTATTCCATATAGGAACGGAATCGTTTAGGGCTGGTATTCACCCAGGGATGTTCGCGATCCGGCACGCCGTGAAACTGTATGACGGCGATCTTTCCATCTTGCGCTTTTGCAACGGATTTCTTGAAGTCTTCAAGTGTCCAGGCCGGCAGGGCAATTCCTGCTGAAGGAATCAATAGAGGGTCATCAGCGCCTGGTTCAAATCCAAACCCTCTTCCATCATCCCCTCCGCCATATTCAGGAATATTTCCCCGCCTGGCCCAAATAATACCTTCTTCCTTTAGTATAGGTAATGCATCGGCAAGAACAATATTGCCCGGGTATGCAAATGAAACCGGTTTTGGTATTCCGTATTGCTTACAGGCATCATTTATGACTTCGATTTGTTCTTTTAGCTGATTTACAATCTCCGGGGTGATACTTAAATGGTCCTTAGTGTGGTTGCCAATCTCAAATCCTTCTTTATTTAATATTGCGATCTGGTTCCATGTCAGGTAGTCTGTTTTGTTTGTATTAAAATTGAATCCTTCAGTAATAAAAAATGTAGCTGAAAAGCCAAACTTTTTCAAAAGAGGTCTTACAAATGTATAATGTGATGCTACCGCATCATCAAAAGTCAGCACAACAAGCCTGTCCGGTATCTTTTCAAGAGAGTCAATACCTTGAATTTTATCCGGAGTACGGGAATTTTGCCAACTCATTGCATGCTTGTTCGGGACATAGTTATTAGTAGTAAAAGATGTTATTAAAAATAAGACGAGTAGTGAAATTGGGAAGAATGACTTTTTCATGTGTAAATATTTCTAAATTAGCGGGAATGAGATTTTTCATTTACGTAAATCGTTTTTCATATCCTTTCTGCAACCTCAACCATTCAGGGATTTCAATCTTTTTTAGCAATATAATCTATCCATCTCACACAAAGGTTCATCCATTGATCCTTGGGTATGTTTAAAGCGAATCCGCCGTGTCCGCCGTATGGATATATATGTAGTTCGGCCGGCACATGGTGATCAAGCAAAGCCTTATAAAAAAGGAGGCAGTTGGCTACTTTCACTACTTTATCATCTGCGGAATGCAATATGAGTGCCGGCGAGGTCTGTTCTGTTACCTGCCACTCGTTTGAATAGAGCCTGATCAATTCTTCGGAAGGATTATTACCTAAAAATTTCATTCGCGATTTGGCATTTCCCAGGCTGTCACTCATACTGATGACCGGGTAGACAAGTATCATAAAATTCGGGCGCACAGAGATGTTTTCCTTGTTGGGGATGAGCAGCGAATTAAAATGGGTACCTGTAGTGGCGACAAGATGACCACCACCGGCAGAGAAGCCCATCATGCCTATTTGGGCAGTATCAATATTCCATGATTTCCCCTGCTCACGAAGTTTCTTGATGGCTTGTTGTGCATCTCTCAAAGGGGTCAGGTCTTCATGACCATAGATATCGGCTTTCGGCAAGCGGTATTTCAAGACAAAAGCAGCTATTCCTTCTTTTACAAAATATTCAGCAATGGGATAGCCTTCTGTTCTTATCACGAGCGAACTATATCCCCCGCCCGGGCATATAATTACGGCAGCACCTGTTGCCTTTTTCTTATCAGGAAGATACATAGTAAGGGTAGGGGAATAGTCTCCGGATATATTCCCGCTTGCATCTATTTTTTCTTTGTTTTTGTCTCCAGGATACAAGGATGAATCATATAATTGTATTTCCAGTTGACCAGCACAGGCATCACAAATGCAAAGCATGCCTATTGAAAGGAACGCCTTTGTTAAAAGCAGCAGGAATTTCTTATTTGTTAGCGGGGATGACATTTTCCGAATTTTACGATGGTGGATTTGAATTCTAAAAGTGTTTTGGATAATTGGGTATAAATATAATTTAAGCAGGAAGAATAACTGTCATGCACTGTACGGCATGGGTTCGTAACCACGCTTCCCTTGAGTCTTGCTGGTTTCTGCTCAAATTCCGGCGATCCTGGACTAAGAGAATGGCACTTATTCGGAGAGACTGACTGCAGCATCAAGGCCGCAAGAAAAATGATTGTTTTCTTTCATTACCTGGAGTCCAAACACACTAAAAGGAAAATGCCGGCTTTGATGTAAACAAGCCACGTGATTGAAGGATCTTCTGCAATCAGGTCAATACAGGATAGCCGGCATCTTCATCATACCTATTTTTATTATCACTTTCTTAAAGACATTATATTTAAAAAAAGCAATATGAAAAAATATGTTGGCAGTATCGTGCTACAGCTTATGGCGGTATTCGCTTTTTCTCAAATCAGGGTAGATCAGTTAGTATGTGAAAACCTGGTCAATCCCATTGGAATAGATATTCAGCAACCGCAATTTAGCTGGCAAATAGTCTCTGGTAAACGAAATGTGATGCAGTCGGCATATGAAATACGTTCAGGCAGCAACAGCGCTTCATTGGCAAAAGCCAAAAAAATGCAATGGTCCACCGGTAAAATTCAATCCGATCAATCCGTCCATGTAGTTTATAAGGGAAAGCCCCTGCAATCTGCTAAAAAATATTTCTGGCAAGTAAGGGTATGGGATAACATGGGAAATGTTTCACCATGGAGTGAACCTGCTTTTTGGCAAATGGGTCTATTGCAAGCCTCCGATTGGAAAGCAAAATTGATACAGCCCGGGTTTGTTGAAGATTCTATGCTGCGGCCGAGCCCTCTTTTTCGTAAACAGTTTGCCATCCATAAAAAGATACAATCAGCCACTGCATTTATTACCTCCCATGGTTTATACGAGGCGTTTATTAATGGCAAGCGCATCGGAGATGCGTATTTAACGCCTGGTTGGACAAGTTATAATAAGCGCTTGCAATACCAGGCGTATGATGTCACAGCATTACTGCAAAGTGATAACAATGTCGCTGGAGTCATGCTGGGCAGTGGTTGGTACAGAGGAAATTTGGTATGGGAAGGGAAAAAAGATTTTTTCGGGAGCGACCTGGCATTATTCTTCCAACTTCAAATTGACTATGCTGATGGCTCAACTGATACAATTGTCTCTGATGAAAGCTGGAAATCATCCGTTGGAGCGATCCGGAGTTCAGAAATATACCATGGGGAAATGAATGATGCGAGAGAAGAGAAAACAGGCTGGAGAATCACGAATTACGATGATAAAAGCTGGAGTGGCGTCAGCATACATGACTTTGATAAAAATGTGTTAGTGGCTACTTATAATGAACCCGTTAAAAAACATGAAATATTTAAACCATTAATGATTTTCAAAACGCCCGCAGGGGAACAGGTAATTGATTTTGGGCAAAACCTGGTGGGGTTTGTACAGGTAAAAGTGAGGGGAAAAGAAGGCGACAAGATTACCATCTACCATGCCGAAGTCCTGGACAAGATGGGGAATTTCTATACAGCAAACCTTCGATCCGCCAAACAGCGGGACATATACATTTTAAATGGAAAAGGAGAAGAAATATTTGAACCTCATTTTACTTTTCAGGGTTTCCGGTATATTAAAGTAGAAGGCTTTCCGGGGGAAATAAAACCGGAAAATATAACCGCGGTGGCATTGTATTCCGATATGAAACCAACCGGTGATTTCTCAACTTCAAATCCGCTGCTCAACCAGTTACAGCATAATATCCAGTGGGGGCAAAAAGGTAATTTTTTGGATATCCCCACGGATTGTCCGCAGCGAGATGAACGCCTGGGCTGGACAGGAGACGCTCAGGTTTTTTCCCGTACCGCAGTCTTTAATATGCAAGGCAATAATTTTTTTACAAAATGGCTAAAAGATGTCGCAGCAGATCAATTCCCTGATGGAAGCGTGCCTCATGTAATTCCGAATGTGCTGGGACCGGGTGAGGGCGGCGCTACCGGATGGGCAGATGTGGCAACTGTCATTCCATGGAATCTGTACCTCGCATACGGAAATAAGCGGATTTTGGAAGAGCAATACCCCAGCATGAAAGCATGGGTGGGATACATGGAAAACAATTCCAAAAATGATTTATGGAATAAAGGCTTTCATTTCGGCGACTGGTTATTTTTCAGTCCTGAAGATGATGTTAATGGGAGGGCTGCCGTTACCGATAAATATCTTATAGCGCAATGCTTTTTTGCACATTCTATCCAATTATTAATTAACGCAGCAACAGTCTTGGGCAATACTAAAGATGTGTATTACTATTCTAATTTGTTACAAAGAATAAAAGATGCATTTGTAAAGGAGTATATTACCCCTAATGGAAGACTGGTCTCGGGTACGCAAACTGCTTATGTGCTGGCACTTAATTTTGATATGTTTCCTGAAAATTTGAGAAATCAGGCGGCCGATAGACTGGTGGCCAATATTGAAAATTATGACAACCATCTTAGCACTGGTTTTTTGGGGACGCCTTATTTATGTCATGTACTCACCAGGTTCGGTTATGATATAATTGCCTATAAGCTTCTGTTGCAGGACACTTATCCCTCCTGGCTGTATCCCGTGAAAATGGGCGCCACAACCATTTGGGAAAGATGGGATGGGCAAAAGCCTGACAGTACATTCGAAACTCCTGGTATGAACTCTTTTAATCATTATGCATATGGTTCTATTGGCGATTGGATGTATAGGATTATCGCCGGTATTGATACGTATGAAGACATGCCTGGATATAAGCACATAAGGATTATGCCGCATATTGGCGGAAACTTATCCTTCGCCAATGGGGATCTTAAAACGAATTATGGCCTGGTAAGTTCTCATTGGAAGACAGAGAACGGGCAAATATACCTGGACGTGGAAATTCCAGTGAATACTCTGGCAACAATATATATTCCTGCTAAAGATGGACAGTTGGTCAAAGAAAGTGGTATTCTGTTAGCAAATAGTACCGACCTAAAATCAAATGAAAAGGAAGGAAGATATATTAAGGTGGAGATTGGCTCAGGCAAGTATCACTTTACAACGCAATAAGCCGGTATTCAGCCTCTGTTTTGGATGGTCGCGGCTTCGCGCTTGGATGAAAGTACTTTACATAACCGTAAAGTCCTGCAAACGCAACCAGGTTTTCAATTTGATTTTGGTTCTGTCCTTGAACGAAAGCAAATACAAGAATTAAAGGATGGACCGCGAAAGTCCTTATTCCTGTTTGAATCCGGAATAAATGTGTCTGCTTGCTATGTATCATCTTGCATGATGAAGGTGGTATTCCTGAATAGAAATCTACGCATCATTGTGAATCTTTTCGAACCAGCCATACCTAAATCATTCCTTTCAAACCGGACTTAATTGGAAATGCAGTGTCCAACTCTTGCTATATTGCTGATTTATGTAATTTGTTGGTATTCTTAACGAGGCAAATTTTGATAGTTATAACAATTGTTATAACTTCGTGGCTTAAGTGATGATATGAAAGGAAAAGTAAGCCGTAATTCGAAATTTCAACGATCAACCGGAAACAAAAGAGGGGCTTCTAAATCAGGTCGAATGTCCAAAAGAACGGTCCAGGGCGTGGCGACAGGTAGACACAAGGCAGAAAATTCTTATTCTGTAGCGGGAAAGATCCGTTCCATATGCAATTCAAAAGGTGTAATTTTAAATAGCCGCCTGATCGAAAAGGCCGGACTTTCTTCGGATGCCGATATCCTCATTCATGCAAGCGGCGGAGTCATTACTATAACACAGGCTCCAGATAGCTCCAGTATCAATACTAATCTATCTACTTGGGATACCCAATTCAAAAGAGCCATCAAAGCTGGTCGCAGGCCTGAAGGCGATGTTTGGGGCAATATTGCTAATGAGTTCGATGAACAGGAATGGAGATGAAGCAGTTTGAAGTGCATATGGTAAACCTTGATCCCACAATTGGATCTGAAATCAAGAAATCAAGACCGGCAGTAATCATTTCTCCCGACGTGATCAACAGAAATCTCAATACCGTAATTGTAGCACCTCTTACGCATATCATTAAACGATATCCTTCACGAGTCCCAAGCAAATTCAATGATCAAATTGGTGAAATTGTGCTGGATCAGATCCGGGCTGTCGATAAGATGCGCTTAACTAAAAAATTGGGAATATTGGACCCGCAAACCAGGGATGATGTAAAAAAAGTTTTGCAAACCATGTTCAGTTAAGGAATTCAATATAATATTTAATTATTCACTCCTTCGTTCTATTTCCCACTTAAGTAAGGCAGATTTTTTGAGAAAGACTAATAGGGAACACCAACAAACTAGAGTGTTTTTATTCAACTCAACCTATTTTTCTTTCAATCTTTTGCATTTTTTCTTATCCCAATGTGAGGAAAGGAGTGGATCTGGCAATTGCTCATTACAGGAAGAATGGAAATATTCATCGACAAAGTTTTATGAAACGGGGATTGATATTTGGAGATTGATGACGCACCCCGGAGATTAACGGTGGATTAGTTGGTGTTCACTTGCCACTTTAAGGGCCGAAATATCTTTGCAATAAAGAGAAACACCAACTAAGGTGTGAAATCAAAAGTTTAGATAATTTTGTCTTTGTTTAAAGTGCAGAATGTGAATCCAAACATCTGAGTAAAAAATTATGGAATTATTTAAGACGTTTTTTTAGCTTTATTGAGCAATTTCAGGGTTCAAGGTTCTCTCCATCACAAAAGAAGTATGGTAGGCTTTGAATAAATAACTACAGCCAGGAATATATTGACGAATGCATTTCGAGAGTAGATTCACAGCTTTCCTCTTACAAAAAATTACATAAGACTGCCAGGATCAAGATTGGGACCGAGGAAAGCTCATTGAATTCTGCAGTTCAATCCTTTGAGCCTCTGTTTTTTAACAATATGGTATTGGTTTTGGACGCGCTCTTTGTTCATAGGGGCCAGGGCTCTCGAAAAAAGGATGGCAATCCATTGAATGAAGTCAGGATCATTTGCAATTCATTGATACATAATAATAGTATCATGGGCACGGACAATACTATTAAATTGAATCCTGAAAACTGGGTGCTGAAATAAAGGCCTGGGGAAGAGAATAAATTGAGCGAAGAAGATTTTATGCGACTGTCCAGGACATTTTTCGCTGAAATCAAAGTGAAATATTTGCAGAGGACCAGGAAAGCCTCATAGGATTATTTTTAAAGAGATCCTTGCTGGCGGCAATAATTGATGATAATTATAATAGTGTGTTAGGAATAATTCTTAAAATCCCGTATTATCATGATTTCAAAAAAGCTGAAACCTGAAAGCATTGCCGAATATATTAAATCGGCTCCCAGGGAAGCCCAGGAGAAATTGCGCGAAATGGTGGCCTGTATTCGTGCAACCGCCCCCGGTGCCAAAGAAGGCCTGAAATGGGGAATGCCTTCTTTCTCCTACAATAGAATTCTGGTCACGTTTGCTGCATTCAGGCATCATATTGGGTTTTTCCCAACAACATCGGCCGTGAAAGCCTTTGAGAAAAATCTTTCGAAATTCAAGACGGGTAAGGGATCGATCCAGTTTCCATTGCACAAACCCCTGCCTCTGCCTTTGATCCGCAAGATCACCAGGTTTCGCGTTCAGGAATGTCTTCGGAGCGATAAGAAATGGAAGGGCTGAACATCTGCATACCATATCAGCCTGATTTCTTAAAAATAGCTTAACCACCTGTGCCTGGAAGAATTTGAACTTTTGTATTGGTGGAACTCCTTGCAGAATGGATACAATATGAGAATCACTCCAATCCATGGCACATAAACAGCAGGGCATGCGCCCTGTCCGGAAAATTGAGTCCTGAAATCAGAACTGTACATAACGCAAGGATCGGGAAGGATCGGGCGACTGTTCATGCAGATGATCGCCGATGATTCAATCATACTCTGCCCGATGACATAAATCACCTCTAAATTGAAATGGGTAACCAAACCCGAAATTGATACAGGTTAGACCTTCTTGCCTTGATTTTTCTTTTCACCAACCAGCTCTTTATATATTTCCTCAAACTCTTTCCCTCTGTTTTTTTGCCAGAATGCCGAAAATTTTATTTCAACATTTTTTAATAGTTGTATGCAAAGTTCCCTGTCATCCTCCGTCAAATCATTCATGATCATCATTGCATTCTTCCTTATTCTCCCATGGCACTCTTCAATCACTTTTTCTCCTTTGGAAGTGAGCTCAATTCTTTTTGAGCGCCTGTCTTCTTTATCATCATATTCTTTAATGAGACCTCTTTTTTTCATTCGATTCAGCATATCTGTTCCGCTTGAAAGTTCAAATAAATTAGCGTAAATCACTTCTGTCTTCTTAGGTTTTCCTTCCTGCTTTATGGTAACCAGTATACCGTATTCTTCAATTTGGTTAAGCTCCGTGCCCTTGAGCGCCGCATTGGCAAAATACATATTTAACTTACTAATTCTGCCAATTATTTTCAATAGCAGGCCTTGAGTAAATGCGGGAACAACTCCACCCACCAAAGTTCCTTTTGTTTTTTGCTCTCGTTTCCGGCCAAGATAATGTCTGCAAAAATCTTCAATATTTCCATCAGGGTGTTTCACCTCGAAACTTGCCCATTCGTTGACTATTTCAACTGTCTTATTCATAATAGTTTAATTCGATTTCGTTGCAAATATATAAAAAATAGTACGAAAACGTTGTTTAATTACGTAAACGTAGTATGTTTGCAAAATAAAATTCGAAAACGGATTAAAAAATTTATCATGGAAACTCCAAAAAAGAAGCAGACACTCTACTGGCTCGCAAAAGGATTCATCAGCGCTTTCATGCTGTTTAGCGCCTATTATTCTTATACACATGTGAAGGACTTAAGGAGGCTGGGATTTCCCGACTATTTCATGGTAGAACTTGTTACTGCAAAAATAATTGGCGCCGTTCTTTTACTCATTCCCCAGGTCTCGTCAAGAATTAAAGAATGGATCTACGCCGGATTTGGCATTGCAATGATCTCTGCCCTGATCGCGCATTTGTGCAGTCATGATTCGGTTTCAAGAATAATGTTTGTATCGGTTGATTTTATTCTTATTGTCACTTGCATACAGTATGTATATAAGCAGGAGCACAGGATTATCAAAAATGCATAGTATTTACAACTAAAAAAAATAAAAGAATGGAGCATATTATTTATAGCCTGGCGCTCGTAGCCCATGTTGCCGGAATTACAATAATGGCAGGAACTACTTTCATGGATTATATAACATTTAAACAATTCTGGAAGCTATACCGGACTGATGAAGTCAGAGGCATTGTTGTTGAAAATATTCTGTACAAGCTGCAGAGATTTTTGGGTATAGGAATGGCGGTAATACTTTCCTCAGGAGTATTAATGATGGCCTATTTGCACCAGGTTTGGGGCGAGCAAATCTGGTTTAGGATAAAAATGGTAATACTGTTGCTTATAATCATAAATGGGTTGGGTGTCAGGAGAAGTTTGGGTAACAAGTTAAGGAAGCTATTGGCTCAAGGCCCGTCTTTCAAAGGCTTTGAGAAGAAACTATCCGGGATCAGAACTAACTTCTCGGTAGTCTATGCTCTTCAAATGATGTTCTTCCTTATCATATTTGTGTTAAGCGTTTTTAAATTTAATTAGGAGGAGAATGCCACGAGATTTCAATTTGAAAATTGATCAAATTGAAAAGTATGCGCAAAAGCTGCACAAAAAATTGGAGCATTGAAAACCGTGGCTTTACCAAAATTTTCGACTGTTTATATTCATTTAGATTTTCTCAACACGAATTATAATATAGAACAGATAAATCAATACTATGAAAGAGGATCAAACTTTTCCCATCAGGAATATAGTGGTTTTGGGTGCAAATGGGGGCATCGGTAGCCACACTGTGAAAATGGCCTTGGAACTGGGGCATAGTGTTACGGCAATTTTACGCGATCCAAATAAACTTGGAATTACGCATCCAAATCTTACTGTAGTGAAAGGTGATATAATGAAGCCTGACACATTCGAAAAATACATGGATAATAAGGATGCCGTGATTTCCGCAATAGGAGTAAAGGGCGGATTTGGCGCCGATAAACCCACGGTGCTTTATTCCCGGGGTAATGCAAATCTCCTTCAGACAATGAAGGAGAAAGGAATAAGCCGGGCTTTCTTTATTTCCGCTTCAGCCATAGAAATAAGCCCATTATTACCTTTTTATGTAAGATTCCTGGCAAAATATATTGTTCAAAAATTATTGCGGAATATGTATGCCGACCTGAGTGCGATGGAAAAATTAATCAAGGAAACTGATGTGGACTGGACAATTTTGCGCCCGCCCAGACTTACTAACGGAGTGGCAACAGGTCACTATCGTTTTGCCATCAACGTTTATTTAAAGAATTGCCTGACTATTTCGCGTGCTGATCTTGCGCATTTTATGATTGATAACATAGCCAACAAAGGGACTTATAAATCTGTTATAGAGATTGCTTATTAAATTCTTTGGATGTACTCATGCGAATTGAAAGGAGATTTGCCTTATTCCACTTTAGCGGGAAACTCTTTTTTGTCTATCCCATTTGATTGTAAGGGAAGCATTGTATGATGTGAATAAAACGTGTTTTTGAATTCAATTTGTGTATGGGCTCACATTAAAACATTAGGATAATAGGATCACTTTGGAACTTTCTTGCCGGTAGTAATCTTAGCCAGCCTTTTCAAATCATAAAGCAAATTAAAATGAAGCAGGTGGAAATTTTTAAAACAAATGTCCGGGAAATGGCGGAAGCTGCCTCGATAATCCGGCATCTTCATGCCCATTTTCCCAATTACAGGATAAATTTTGATCTGCAGGACTGCGATAACGTGCTTCGAATTGAAACCCTGAATGGTGATATTGATCAAAAGAAAATAGAGCGACTCCTGACTATTAGGGGATATGATTGTTCCCATCTGCTATGAATAAACAGGCCTCCCTTTGCGGATAGAATATGAATGCTCATCGCTTCATTGGTTGTTTACCCCCAACCGCGGGGGGAATCAAAACATATGAGCGATTGGTAAGAGTTTAAATAGACATTTGAGATTGTTCTTTTCTATGATGTTTAGTGAGGCGATAAAGAGCATATATTCCCGGTATCATTGGAAGAATAGCCGTGTACATTCCGGCAAAGTAGTAGTGCCCGGTTGTTTTGTAATAATAGTTTGGCATATTTGCAATCTTCGTTTCCTTTATGGTTTCTGTGATATTATTGAGATTTGTAGGCTCAATGTGAGGTTGTAAAAGTGGGAAAATAAAATGAGTGAATTCGGCAACTCCAGGTCCGATAAATATGAAATAGGCAATAAATCCTGCAATTGGAATCCTGTAATACAAACCAAGAGTTGTGAGTGTGTAAATAGTGGGGCCCACAAGAGCGAAAACCATTAAAAAGCTCTTTTCGCTCCAGGGGATATTAAATAGTCTGCTCATGGCTGGCGCAAAACCTGTTTGATACTCTTCTATTATATGAATTTGCAAGGCAGCGACAGTTAGAACGAATAGAGGCAAGATGATTTTTGGATCTGTTGGTTTTCTGAGATAGGTGAAATACCAAAAGAAAAATCCGATTATTGCTGAACCTCCTACAATGATAACAGGAGGTAGGCCAATCTTGACATAGCCCATTGTAGGAGCAATAATGCAAAATAGTATGGCTATGAGTAAGCTAATTTTGCGGTTGGGTGTTAATGATGTCATTGCCTTATATAGTTTGTCTGCAAAACTATGGTCAGGCAATTGGAATTCATTTTACAAATGATAAAAAATCACTTAGTGGCCCTAATTCTGCTCAACGATACCTGCGTGATGCCAATATATTTTGCCAGGTCGCCAAGGCTGATTCGCTGGAGTAAATTGGAGTTTTCTCTTACGAAATTATTGTATCGGGTAGTGGCATTTTCTTCAAGCATTTCACTAATCCGCTTCATCATATTTATTGTGGCAATGGAAACCAGCCTGCGGAAAAATGTTTCAATACAATGATGCTTTTCACAAAGGCTTTCAAGATTATCCCGATGAATATAAGTTACTGTTGTGGTTTCCAAAGCCATTATCATAAAGTTGGAGGGTGTTTTTGTATAATAGCTGTCGAGAACCGTGAACATGGCCTTTTCAGGGAAAAAGCGCATGATGAATTCTTTACCTTCCTTAATAAAATGAATTTTTATAAGTCCTTTGTCTATAAAATATAAATTCCTGCATACTTCTCCTTCTCTCAAAAAATAGTGTCGTTTTTTAACAGATTTACTCTTAATAGTATTCAATAAATCAGCTGCCGCTTCTTTGTCAAGCTTCGAGAGCTGATTACAATATTGTATAAAGTCGCTGCTCATTGTTTTTTCCGGTGTTCGATTGTACACTCCTTTCCAGCCTCAAAGTTCACCGGTCTCAAATTAGAGAAATTCTATAATTCCTGGCTGGTAATCATGCAAAAGTGAGGATTTAATGAGAGCCAAATCGTTTTTTGTAATGAAGAAGTGGGAGCCTTGTATTTGCAGTGAACAAATATGCGGGGAAATAGGCACTATTCAAACAGGGTCTTGTATTGCCGGCTGCAAAAATGGGCAATGACTCTTTAAAGGGGAAATATCATTATTAATGCCATCAGGTTTACACAAATTGCAGAAACCTGATTTGTAATAATGCAGCATGAGTTCAGCCACATAAGTAAATGGCAGTTGACTTCATAGTCCCTGAGTATTGGATTTGCATTACTATGGTTCCACCCATGGATGCGGATCCGGAAGGATAAATGAAGGAGGATTTCATAAACCAGGGTTAATGCAGATCAACCAACCATTTTATAAATAGCTTAACCACCTGTACCTGGAGGAATTTGATCTTTTGTAATGGTCGAACCTCATGCAGAATGGATACAAAATTAAAATCACGCTGGGCCATACTGCATAGAGTACTGTCAAATTAAAGCCATATCCCTTCAGGGCCGGCGAACTATTTACCTGCGAGCTGAGTACCATGCTTGACCATTGGTAGCCCTGGATGATCGCGCCGAACAGGGCCAGGATATGAATCAACAATATATGAGCCAGATAAAAGAACATTGGCACCCTTCCGAAAACCGTTATTTTTTCGGTCAATTTATTCAGTGGCCTCTCGGCAAGGCCAAGGAAAATCAAAGCTGGTCCCAGTGTCATCAATATATATAGAAGGGATGGCGGATACTTGGTTACATTCAGGAAGGATAGCACGGTGAAAGCAGCATTTTTTTGCACGCTCCAGTGTGAGGCATCTCCATAGAAATTCCCCGAACGTAGAATCATAAAGGCTGCAATCGAGCCCAATCCCAGCGAAATGAGCAATTTCCTCCTTTTTCCAGGATTATAGCCTATGCCATATAAACTACCCACACAATACCCGGCGGAGATTATGCCGATCCATGCAAGTACAGGATAGTGAACGGTAACTGTTATGCCGTTGAATGAAAAAGTTTTCACTTCGTGTATCAATGACCATAAAAAAGACTGAATGCCATCACCCGGCACCTGCACTTTGTCCAAAAGATTATGCCCTGCAATCAGCACAACGCTTATAGCAAGGATAAGGCTCCTGTTTAAGCGG
>CALFNL010000029.1 GCA_937902875.1 uncultured Bacteroidota bacterium
AATCCAACCTGTGGGTCGCGTACCATGGAAGAAATATCCTCATTTGCGCTGTAGACAATCCGCTTGGAATATGTTTTTTTTCCGGCATCCTGACCCGGTTTTTCAATTGCCTGGAGGTTCACCAGGATCAGTTCATCCAGAGAAATTCCAAAAAAATTGGAAATTTTAAGAAGGCCTCCCACTGCCGGTTCTGATACGCCCGTTTCATAATTGCTCCAGGTAGTCCGGGATATGCCGATAAGCGCCGGCATCTGTTCCTGCAGCAGGTTTCTCTTCTTTCGCAGATAGCGAATATTGCCCGGCAAATAATTTATGTATTTCTGTAGCATGTTGAAAACTCGTATTCCGGAAATTTGATATTCCAGATGATGAAAAATATATTTGTGTTAAATATAGGGTTTCTGGAAATCAGTTATCCTGGGAGTAAGCGATCATTGAAATTCAAAATGCCGGAGCTATTACAGCAACTGTTGCCCATCTAAAGCAGCTTCGGAAAGCCCTCATCTCACCTCGCTTGCATCGGCAACTTCATCAGACAGTAAGGATTAGTATTGGAAAGTTTGAGCATTCATGATTCAGGTCATGCAAGGCTCCTGGATCTGCGGAATTTATTCTTCATACCATAATCTTAACACTATGCCTAAACTAAACAAACAAAAAGAGTGGAAGCAGCAGTACCTGTTGCTGGACGAAGTGAGTCAGAAGAGCCCCAAAAAAGTATTGGATCGGTTTTTCGATGGATTTCACCTGGATGAAGCGAGAGAAGAACTCTGGAACTGGCTCGTTACAGCATTGAGCAAAGATGAAGGCCTCTATGATGATGCCCAAAACCGCATCATTCTCATTTCGTTTTATGAGCACCTCTCGAATCTGATAGAAGCAGCCTGGATAATTCGCGGGAGGAATAATAGTAAATGAAAAAAAATCGCCGACCATAAAATTATTAAATCATGAAATTATTTGATTCGCCACCCTGGTTGGAGCAGATGGTTAGAATGATCAATTCCGTTGTTGATACTGAAAAGATATTTTTACTGGGAAGCGGGAGTACCCGTTTCAGTTGCAGGAATATTTTCGCCAATCACGCAGCCATGTGGCGAAGGGAGGGCTACCTGCAAATTTTGGTTCTTACCAGTGAAAAGGAGATTCGCGGCCGGAGCAGTGTGGAAGACATTATAGAAAGCCATTGCCGCGAGCTTGGATCATTAACGGCGCTGGTAATTCCGGCGCTTCAGTTCAGAGACTGGCTGGAAGCAGGGCACTATTTTGCCTGCTTTGTGTTGGAGCATGCCCCCGTCTGTTATGACGCCGGTAGGATAACCATGAAATCCGATGGGCAGTTTTGTGCCGGTAAATTCCAGGAGCAACTGAAAAAACAAGGCAGGGAATGGCAATGCAGGGGCTTCGAATTCTTTACCGGAGCCCAGCTATACATGCTGAGGAAACAATACAAACTTGGCGCATTCCTCTTGCACCAGGCTGCCGAACATGCCCTGGTGGGATTGATCTTCGCAGCTACCGGTTTCAGAGCCTGTACTCATAACCTGGACAAATTGTTGAGATTTGCGATGGGCTATTCGGATTCACTTGGAACATTGTTTCCATGCCACACCGAAAAAGAATTGCAATTATTCCGCCTGCTGCAAAAAGCATATATAGGTGCCCGTTATAAAGATGATTATACCATAAAGGGTGAACAGCTCGAACAGCTTTCGGCAAGGGTCAGAAGGCTGCTGGATATAGCAAAAGAAGAGCAGCCAATACAGGTTTTCGAAGCCGGATAATGCAATTCATCATAATCCGGCTTGATGACTTAAAATCAGTTGCTTCTGCAGGCAGAATATTCTCAAAATATTCGTTCATTTGCCGGTATATGCCATTATTCAGATAGACTATCATCATGACTACTTCCTTAGCCCAGGTATTGTTATTTCTCATAGCCGGCATCGGTGTGATAGTGCTACTGACTGCACGGTACAGGGTACATGCGTTTTTCGCCCTGATCATCGCCTGTTTTGTAGTTGGGCTGGGTGTGCAGATGCCCGTTGCCGAAATACTCAGGGCCGCCAGGCAGGGATTTGGCAATATCATGCAATCGCTGGGGTTGATCATAGTGTTGGGAACTACGCTGGGCGTTCTTCTTGAACATTCCGGCAGCACCCGCGTGATGGCTGACTTTATCCTGAAAAAAGTGGGTGATCGCAATGCAGCGCTGGCCATGAGTATCACTGGTTTTGTTGTGGGACTTCCCATATTCTGCGACTCAGGGTATATTGTACTCAACGGGCTCAATCAGTCTATTGCCAGGAAAACGGGAATCTCAATCATCATCATGTCCATTTCGCTGGCTACCGGACTCTATTCGGTGCATTGCCTGGTACCACCGCATCCCGGCGCGGCCGCGGCGGCTGGAACAATCGGAGTGGATTTTGGGAAATTGATTCTAGCAGGAATCATTGTGGCTATTCCGGCTATGCTTACCGGTTACTGGTGGGCACGCTATGCAGCACGAAAGATCCCGACAGTGGCTCCACAACCAGACCATCACATTCCAGCCAGCAAATCTTCCGCTTCAGTAGCTTCGGCCTTCCTTCCGGTGATTGTACCCATTCTGCTCATTGCACTAAAATCATTTATTTCCATTGAACATATCGCCACAGAAGATTTGATAAATATTCTGAACATAACAGGTGATCCCGTAATTGCATTGGCAATTGGTGTATTGCTGGCATTTACAACAGGTGGTGGCTGGAGCAGAGGGTCGGTTGGTAAATTACTGCAGGAGTCTGCGGAAAAGGCCGGAAGCATTTTGGTGATCATTGGTGCGGGCGGTGCATTTGGCGCCGTTTTGGAGGCTACCCATCTCGGCAACCAGTTCAGCAATTTGAAAGGTCTGAGCATGCTGGGCATCTTTTTCCCATTCCTGATCAGCTCCGTGCTAAAAACAGCGCAGGGATCATCAACTGTGGCTATAATCACCGCGGCATCCATCGTGCTTCCATTATTGCCCGCGTTGGGCCTGAATACCGAACAGGGTAAAATACTCACCGTGCTTTCCATGGGTGCCGGTTCCATGATGATCTCCCACGCCAATGACGCTTATTTTTGGGTGATCGCCAAGTTTTCGGGATTAGAAATGAAAACAATGCTCAAAGTGTATTCCATGGCTACTTTATTCATGGGAGTGGTGAGCCTGGCCATGATATATATGCTGTCATTCCTCATGCAATGGCTTACACAATAGAGGCTGTCGGGAATCATTGAAACGGCAAAATTTTACATTCAGAAATCTCTTTCAATAATTCGATTGCCCATTCGAAGATGCAAATGAAAATATCATCGGGCCAATCCCGTATTCAAATGTTTAAGAAGTGTTGCCGGTGGTTTAACGTAAATTAGAGTATTCCTAAATTAGCATCATGAGCGATTCCTCCTTTATACCCATGCGCCATTACTTTGAGAGTGGCGCTACCCGAACCTACTCGTTCCGTGCGGAGCAATTGAACAGACTGAAGAAAGCCATTTTGCACCATGAAAATGAAATCAACAAGGCCTTATACCATGACCTTAAGAAGAGTAAGGAAGAGGCCTATGCAACAGAAACAGGATTGGTAATTGCGGAGATCAATTATATCCTGAAAAATCTGCGCTCCTGGATCTTGCCAAAAACCACCGGAACAGATCTGGTGAATTTTCCTTCCGGCAGTAAAATATATTGCGACCCTTATGGGGTGGTATTAATCATCGCTCCCTGGAACTATCCGTTGCAGTTGTTGTTGATACCACTGGTGGGAGCCATCGCCGGTGGAAATTGTGCAGTGCTCAAACCTTCCGAACTTGCACCCGCTACCGCAGCCATCATTGAAAAAATGATCTCGGAAACCTTTTCTCCGGAATTTGTGAAAGTGATTCAGGGAGATGGAGCCACTGTTGTTCCATCAATGATGAACTCATTTAGATTCGACTATCTGATGTACACCGGTAGTGTTCCTGTAGGCAAATCAATCTACCAATTGGCTGCCAGGGACCTGATTCCGGTAACGCTTGAACTGGGTGGAAAGAGTCCTGCCGTGGTTGAAGATGACGCAGACATCAAAGCGGCAGCCAGGCGTATTTCCCTGGGAAAATTTATTAATGTGGGACAGACCTGCGTGGCTCCAGACTATGTGTTGGTACATGCTTCGGTGAAAGAGAAATTAGTGGCACACCTGAAAAAGGAGATCCTGCATTTTTATGGTGAAGACCCCGCTGCAAGCTATGACTACGGAAAGATCATCAATGAAAAAAGATTCGACAGGTTAACCGGTTATTTGAAGGAGGGAACAATCCTTCATGGCGGGCAGACCGACAGATCAAGGCTATACATCGCCCCCACCCTATTGGAGAATGTATCTGAAGATGCCGCTATCATGAATGAAGAAATATTCGGTCCCATCCTGCCGATCCTGACTTTTGCTTCTTTTGACAAGGCGCTCAGGGTCGTGCAGCGAAATCCCAATCCATTGTCGTTCTATCTCTTCACATCTAACAAAAGAAAGGAAGAAAACTGGATTGGCAGCTTATCGTTTGGAGGGGGGTGTATCAACAATACCGTATGGCAATTCAGCAATCCTCACCTGCCATTTGGAGGAGTGGGCAATAGCGGTATGGGCCACCTGCATGGTAAATACAGCTTTGATACATTTACCAGGCTAAAACCTGTGCTGAAGACTCCAAACTGGTTTGATCCTGCACTAAAATATCCATCGTACAAGGGGAAACTGAATTTTTTTAAGTGGATTATCCGCTGAGGGTGATAGCAGGATGGCATGTTAGTATTAAAAAAAAGAACCAATGGCCTTCAAAAATATCAAACTAAAAAGAACGGGGATTGTTCTTTTATTGGGAATAATCGCTGCAGCAGCCTATGTTCGGTTTGTAAACAGAAATTCTAAAAATATGACGAGCCGCCAGAAAGTATTAAAGGCAGTGTATCCTTTGTGGATAGGCTTGACGAGAATTGTGGGCAGCCATTCCAGAATACTTACCAATACAGAAAATAAAGCTCCTTTGAAATCAATTTATGATCTTACGGTAACCCTGAACAACGGAGAAGAGAAGCCCCTGCGTGCCTACCGGGGAATAAAGATTTTATTCGTGAATACGGCCAGCGATTGCGGATATACCCGCCAATATGAAGACCTGGAAAAATTATTCATGCAAAATGGCGACAAGCTGGTGGTGTTTGGATTTCCAGCCAATGATTTCAAGGAGCAGGAAAAAGGGAGCGATGAAGAAATCGCGGCATTCTGTAAAGTGAATTATGGGGTAACTTTTCCCATTGCAAAGAAGAGCACCGTGGTGAAGAAAAATGGACAGAATGAGGTGTTTCAATGGCTTTCAAAGAAGAACGGAAACGGATGGAATGATCAGGAACCGACCTGGAATTTCAGCAAATACCTTGTTGATGAACATGGAACACTCACAAATTATTTCGATCCTTCCATATCACCAATGAGCAAAGAAATTGTGGAAGCTGTAAGGAAATAGTATTGCCCGGCGGGGACTACCGGGTAGGCTGATTCATATCAGTTTATCAGCTCAGGAGCGCAGGCAATTAAACCATAATGCATGTTCGCCCAAACCGATATTGAAAAATATTTCATCGCCGAAAAGCAGGAGAGCCTGCTGTTCATAGTAGTGGGCATCATTGCCATCATCCTGGCGCTTGCATTTTTTTTCCATTGGAAAACCACATTTTATAAAGGAGCTGCAATTCCTTTGCTGGTAATTGGATTGATCCAGGCTATTGTGGGACTTACGGTTTACAGCAGAAGCGATAGCCAGCGCATAGAAAATGTATATGCATACGATATGGATCCGGGTAAATTAAAAACGCAGGAACTGCCCAGAATGAAAAAGGTGAATAAGAATTTCATTATTTACAGGTGGGTGGAATTTTTTTTGATCCTGATGGGACTCATTCTGGTATTCATTTTCAGGAATAATGAAGGCGGTACTTTCTGGTATGGCCTGGGGATAACCCTGGCCATTCAATCTGCCATCATGTTGGGCGCCGATTATTTTGCGGAAAAGAGAGCCATAAAATATTCCTCCGGTTTGGAAATATTCGTCAATAAGTCATGACCAATTCGTGCTGTTCTTTTTGTTTTTTAACGAGATAGAAATGATGAGATAATTCAAGCATTTCATGAATCGAATTTCCTATGAGCTTTTCTTCAGAAAATGCAATGAGGTGACCACGCCCGGGAATTAGTTGCACATCCAGGCAGGCGGTGCAGGTTAATTTTTTTTTGGCGAAGACGGCATTGGAGGGGTATACAAGCCCATCTTCAGCACCTTGCAGGTATTTCACCGGAACCCCAATCTTGTTCCAGCCTCCCAGCATTTTGGTCAGTTCATCCCTGTGGCTTAATTTTTCCGCATTGGCCGATATGAGCATTCTGGGAATCATCCACTTTATCAATGGATTTTCTATTGTATAGGCGATGGCGGGAATTTTTTCCTCACCAGGAGCAAGTGCGGGAGCCACCAATACCAATCCATCAACAAGGCCGGGGTGATCCATCGCAAGTCTGCATGCCACTGAGGTTCCATAAGAGACTCCCACAAGGATTACGGGATGGTTAATATGGTGAAGGCTGTCCAGGATGGGCCTGATTATTTCGGCTTGTTTTTGAATGGAAGCTTCGGGCTTTCCGAAACCAGAATAACCATATCCCGGGCGGTCCACGGCAAATAATTGTGCATTTTTCAGTAGCGAGCTGTCGGCCAGGTAATTCTTAAAATAGCTGATAGAGCTGGGTGCCCCATGTATGAAAAGAACCGTTGCACTCGCATTTGGATTGTCAATTGAGATATATCTGATTTCCCTGCCACCCGATTGATAGTAGTGGATTTTTGCCTCGATATTTTTTTTGCTGAAATAGCGGAGCAGGTCTTTGTCGTTATCCCGGAACTGAATGAAAGCATCAAAAAGAAACAAGGTTACAGCCACGAAGAGGTAACTAAAACAGATAATCCTGAAAAATAAGAGAAAGGCCCGGACCAGCATAAGGACTCTAAAATTGGTTTCAAGTTACATATGATTATTGCAATGTGAAAACCGCCGGTAAATATTAGGAAATTAATAAGAGTAAATCCAAACAGGCATATTTGGCACTAATATGCGCATGCTGACAATGGCAGTGGCGGGAGCAAAACTGTTTCCACCTGTGGCACAAAACCTTCATATTTTTCTCTGATCTCTTCAAGAATTAATTCAACCTCCTGCAAAGTTTTTACGGTAACCAGTTTCAGGCGATAATCCCTGATATGAGGCAGACCTTTCAAATAATTAGTATAGTGGCGACGCATTTCGAGGATGCCGAGTGTGGGTCCTTTCCATTCAACTGATTTTATGAGATGGGTGCGGCATACTTCAACGCGCTCTTCTACTGTGGGAGGTTCCAGTAATTCTCCAGTTTGGAGATAATGTTTGATTTCATTGAATATCCATGGGTAACCGATGGCCGCGCGGCCGATCATGATACCATCTACACCATAAGAATTTTTGTAGTTGGAAGCTTTTTGCGGAGAATCGATATCTCCATTGCCAAAGATAGGTATGCGAATATTCTGGTCATTTTTCACATCCGCGATCAGGGTCCAGTCTGCTTCCCCCTTGTATAGCTGGGCACGGGTTCTGCCGTGGATGGTAAGGGCTTTGATGCCGGTATCCTGAAGGCGTTTCGCCACTTCCAGGATATTTCTGGAAGTATCATCCCATCCCAGCCTCGTTTTTACGGTTACCGGCATGGAGGTTGAATTTACAACGGCCTGGGTTAAACGAACCATCTGATCCACGTCTTTCAAAATTGCCGCGCCCGCGCCTTTGCAAACCACTTTTTTAACGGGGCAGCCGAAATTGATGTCCAGGAGGTCAGGTTGAACCGCGTCCACTATCCTCGCGCTGAGAGCCATGGCTTCTTCATCACCCCCGAATATTTGCACCCCGAATGGTCTTTCAAATTCCGAAAAATCAAGCTTTTTTTTGCTTTTGATGGCATCCCGAATCAGGCCTTCACTGGAAATGAACTCACTATACATGAGGTCGGCGCCATTTTGCTTGCATACATACCTAAAAGGAGGGTCACTGACATCTTCCATAGGCGCCAGGAGAAGAGGAAATTCAGGAAGTTGTATATTGCCGATGTTTACCATGCTGATAATGAATCCATAATATTTAAATTGGAATGCGGGCCGGGAGCACCACAAATTCCGGGTTGCAAATTTACACACTAATCTTGTAAAAGGATGTATTACTCTGATTCAAAGAATTTGCCTTATGTAGGCGCTTTTTTTGTGCTTATTGTATTCGGATTCGTAGGATTGCTGATAGGGAGTTTCATAAGCATTCCTGTATGGTTGGTGATGACGGGGAATAAATTAACGAGTATGCAAAAGGAATTGTTCAATCCCTCTAATGTAAATGCGCTTCGTGTGGTTCAGGTAATCTCAACTTTTTTTGCATTCTTCGTTCCGGCCTATGTTACCGCGCGCATGGCCAACCGTAAGCCGTTGAAGCTTCTGGGCTATAAGAGTCATTTCAATTATAAGCAGGTTTTTCTGGTAATAGTAATAATGTTCGTAAGCGTTTTTCTTGCCGGCGCCCTGGGTGAAATCAATCAAAAAATTCCGCTGGCCAAACCATTGATGGATTATTTTAAACACCTAGAGGATTCCTATTCAGAGCAGGTGCAGGCGATGGCCCAAATAAGGACGCTGGGAGACTATATAATAACTCTGATAATCATCGCCTTCCTACCCGCTTTGTTTGAAGAGACTTTCTTCAGGGGGGCCATGCAAACCTATTTATATCGTTCTACCCGAATATCCTGGCTCTCAATTCTGATAACCAGCATTATTTTCAGCCTGGCCCATTTTTCATTTTATGGATTCCTGGGCAGGGTGGCTTTGGGATATGTACTCGGATTGATTTTCTACTATACGGGCAATATATGGCTCAGTGTGCTGGCCCATTTTTTCAATAATGGATTGGCGGTGACTCAGATGTATATCCTTACAAAGCAGGGTAAATCAATCAAGGATTCCATGGATGATACTTATCCGATTTGGTGGGGACTGGCGGCTGCTTTTGTATTGGCAGGCTTATTCATGGTATTCAAGAGAATATCCGAAGATGTGAGAAAAAGCTATACTGATGAGGCAGGAAACCTTCCGGGCCGTCAATCGACGGAATTATTACAATGAGAAATGATAGCATCCTGACTTAATTCGATGTGACTCAAACGTGGATAAATCATGAACCGCAGCAGCAGATTTCACTTCCAGATTTTTGAACTACTTTCAAACTCGCAGGCTCATACAAATTAAGATGGCTTTTAACTGGAAAACATTCAAGACACGGGCACTCACGGCCGCCATTTTTGTGGTGGTGATGCTCATCGGCCTGCTTTGGAACAAGTGGAGTTTCTTTCTATTATTTTCCCTCATACATTTCCTCTGCTGGTTCGAATATCAGCGCATTATAGGATTGATTGATAAAGGATATCGTGAGATCAGCCCATTTCATAAATATGGGGTGGTTGTGGCGGGATGGTCCATCATGATGTATTTCACCAGTGATGATTGGCGAATGGGAGATCTCAGCCTGCACGCGATAGGGTGGTGGCTCTGCCTCTTATTTGCTTTTGTGTTGCCCATCATAGAGATCTTATTTGCTCGTCAGCTAAACCTGAGGAATATCGCGTATTCCGCCCTGGGGCTGCTATATGTTTCATTGAGTTGGGGATTAATGATCGACTTGAGATCCATCCGCGAAACGCTGATGTCTGGCAATGGAAAAATATTTGAGCTGGGATACCTGATTCCAATCAGTATCGTATTTTCCGTTTGGATCAATGATACCATGGCCTATATAGTGGGATCGATTATTGGAAAAACTCCTCTCTCAAAAATCTCTCCCAGGAAAACCTGGGAAGGAACCATCGGCGGGATTCTGCTTTGCGTGGTGGTAATGGGCCTACTGGCTTATTGGCTGCGGCTCAGTGTAACGGATGCCTGCTTTATAGCTGGTATAGCCGCAATTGCAGGTACGGTCGGAGACCTGCTTGAAAGTAAACTGAAGCGTATGGCCAATATTAAAGACAGTGGTCAGATCATGCCGGGCCATGGCGGCGCCCTGGATCGTTTTGATTCGCTGTTGATAGCCACTCCGATGGTTTGGCTATATGTAAAATTGTTAATGTTGACCTAGCCCAACAGACTGCTCCCCACCTGCCGTTCCGCTTTATTGCTTGCCCACCTATTTGTTATATTTGCACTTTAACCCGTTCTCATGACCATTCACAAAGAAGGATACCAGACTATTGCTCTCAGTGCATTACTATTCGTGGTGTTGAATCTGATATCATTTTATTTTCTGAGCTATAACATTCCCTGGCTGGGCTGGCTCATTTTTATACTCTCATTCATTTTATTTTGCTTTATCATATCATTTTTCAGGGTTCCCAAGAGACATTTCACAAAAAACGAAAACAAGATCATTGCGCCAGCTGACGGAAAAGTGGTAGTAATTGAAGAAGCAGTTGATCAGGAATATTTCAAAGAAAAACGACTGCAAATATCAATCTTCATGAGCCCCGCCAATGTTCACCGCAATTTGTGTCCCGTTGGGGGAGAGGTGGTGTACAGTGCTTACCACAAGGGGAAATACCTCGTGGCCTGGAATCCTAAATCTTCCACCGAGAACGAGCGCCATAGCGTGGTAATCAGAAATGAAAAAGCGGAGGTCCTCGTCAAGCAGATTGCGGGTGCCCTGGCCAGGCGCATAGTGAACTATCTGAGCAAGGGTCAAAAAGTGGAACAGAATTCCGAAATGGGCTTCATTAAATTTGGCAGCCGGGTGGATGTATTATTGCCCGTTGGAACCAAGGTGGAAGTGACATTGAACCAAAAGGTGAAATGTGGCATTACGGTGATCGCCAGTTGGTAAAATCAGGTTTAAGAGCCGGCCATTCGGTTAGTGATAAGAGTTATCTCAGGTTCATGGTCTAAAGAATTTGTTCCAGCTCTTTCAATGTGTGGATCGTGTAGGTTGGAATTACCGGTGGATTGATGTTTTTGTGATTCACATATACCTGGTCCATGCCTGCTTTTTGTGCACCTATAATATCCGCTTCAATATCATCTCCCAGCATCAGGCTTTCCGAAGGGGTGGCGCCGGTTTTTTGAAATGCGTATTCAAATATCTCCTTATTTGGTTTCAGGCTGTTGCTGGCTTCGGAAGTGATGACTTCCGTAAAAAATTTATCCAAACCCGAATATTTCAGCTTGCTGTATTGTGTAAATTCGAATCCATTGGTAATGAGATGGAGTTCATAACCACGGTCTCTGAGCCATTGCAGGATTTCAATTGCATATGGGAATAGCAATGTCCGGGATGGGAGATTGTCGAGGAATTTGTTGCCCAAGGACCTGGCAAGCGCCTCATCTCCCACTTTATAGTCCACCAGGGTCAACCACATGCGCTTCCAGCGAAGCTCTTCCCTCTTAATAAAACCCTTGCGGTAACGCTCCCAGAGTCTTTCATTGTGATAAATATAGGTGCTATAGAATTTTTCAAAGTTGTCGATGCCGCGTGATTCCAGATTAAGCTCGTGAAACAACTCTTCCAGCGTGAGTTTAGCATTTGCTTCAAAATCCCATAGGGTGTGGTCCAGATCAAAAAAAAGATGTTTGTACTTCATGCCTTTTGTTAATTTCCTCAAACTGCTGCAAAAATACAGGGTTTGGCTCAAGTGTTTTGTTTATACATTTGTTACCTGCTCTTAATGGCTTCTTTTTTCCAATCTATTTTCAATGTATGAACATACTAATCACAGGAGCATCAAAAGGATTTGGTAAGGCCATTGCGTCAAGATTCGCGGCGGAGGGCAATCAGCTTTTTCTATGCTCCAGAAACGAGAAAACTCTACAGGCTGCAGCAAAAGAATTGATGAATGAATTTCCGGCCACAACCATCAGGGTCAGGGCTGTTGATCTGTCAATTAAGGAAGATGCAAAGGCCCTGGGAAGCTGGTGCCTCGGTTATGGGGTACCGGATATCCTCGTCAATAATGCGGGTTTGTTCGATCCGGGTAGTGTATACAATGAACCGGAAGGAAACCTGGAGCATATGCTGGCTGTGAATCTTTGCAGTGCTTATCATCTCACGCGTTCCCTGCTGCCTGCAATGATGGAGAGAAAATCCGGACATATATTCAATATCTGCTCCATTGCTTCCCTGAAGGCATACAATAATGGGGGCGCGTATAGTATCAGCAAATTCGCGCTGTATGGCTTTTCAAAAAATCTGAGAGAGGAAATGAAGCCTTATAATATCAAAGTGACTTCTGTTTTGCCTGGTGCTGCGTATACGGATTCCTGGAAGGGTAGCGGAGTGGAACCCGAACGTATCATGGAGGCCAGGGATATTGCAGAGTTAGTATGGTCTGCATCCCACCTTTCGCCCCAGGCATGTGTAGAAGACATAGTGGTACGACCTCAACTTGGGGATTTGTAAAAACCAAGCCACGGTCATCATCATGATTGGAATTCATGCATTCATCGAAACTATCATGTGCCTGCCTTTCTGAAACCTGCACTGGCGCTTCTCTTTAACTGATATTTAACTGTAAATGCCCATATGTCGGCGACGGCATAAGATTATATTTGTGGAGAGCGGAATCCGGATCTGGAGTGAGAGAGATTACCTGTAATATGAACGCTATCGTAAAATATTTACTCAGGCACGTTATAATTCTGGTTTGGTGTATTTGCCCGGGCGTATTGGCGCTGGGGCAGGTGAGATTTACTGCATTTACTGATAAGCAAAAATTGGGCATGGATGGTTATATCCAGCTGCAGTATAGTATTGATAACGCATCCGAGGTTCAACAATTCACACCTCCTGTCTTTAAGAACTTTATTATTGTTGATGGCCCCACCTATATTTCAAGTACCATTTTGAATAATGGAAAACTCTGCCCTTCAAGGTCATTCATATACATACTACAGCCAATGGCTGTTGGTTCCTATGTTCTTTCACCTGCCACGGCCAAAGTGAATGGCAAATTAATTTCATCAAACAGTATTTCCATTGAGGTTGTGAGCGCCGCCAGTGCCAGGAACCAATATCATTTCAAAGGTGCAGGCAATGCGAAAAACAACGAGCAATTGAAGCTGTTCAGTGATTATATCCTGAAAAATGGAGAAGACCTGCAGGATAAGATCCGCAAGAATCTGTTCATTAAAGTGGATGTTGACAAGACTTCTTGTTTTGAAGGGGAACCCGTAGTGGCCACCTACAAATTATATACCCGACTCAAATCTGAATCAAGAGTTGTGAGGAGGCCTTCCTTCAATGGATTTAGCGTATATGATATGGTGAATCCGGAATCCGAAGCGCCTTCTTCAGAAAAATGGAATGGAAAAGAATACAATGTCTATCTCATACGGAAAGCACAGCTATATCCCTTGCAAACCGGAACACTGGAGTTGGATCCCGCCGAAGTGGAGAATAAAGTGAGTTTCCTGAAGGCAGAATATGCCATTAAATCCAGCCCCGAAGCGCTTTCAAACCTGCTTCAATCATTTGTGGAAGATGAAACGGCAAAGGAAGCCGTAGAAGTGGAAAAAGTTAGTATAGCCAGCAAACCCATTATCATAAGAGTGAGGGCGCTTCCTGAACTGAATAAGCCCGCAGGCTATGACGGTGCTGTTGGAAATTTCACCATCGAAGCCAAACTTAATAAGATTCAGATAGCCGTAAACGATATTGCTACGCTTGGCGTAACAGTAAGGGGAGCAGGGAATTTCGGAGTGATGAATGCGCCAATGGTAAAATGGCCTTCGGCGGTTGAGACCTATGAACCGAAAATAAGAGAGGACTTTTTCAAAACGATGGCGCCAATGCGTGGTTCAAAGACCTTTCAGTTCACTTTTATGCCAAAGGAAAAGGGTGATTTTTCAATTCCTCCAGTTGAAATTTCATATTTTGACCCGCATGCCAATAAATACAGGGTAGCAAAAACTGATACGATGCATTTGAGTGTTATTCAGGCTGCATTAAGGGGGGCAGGCAATATTGGCAAGGAGGGCATCGCAAGCACGAATGAGTCTGGCGAATTAAGAATAAATAAGATGTGGGTATTGAGCTCGGCGGCGGTGGCATTGGCATTTTTGGCCATATTCCTGTTCAGGCAAGTATCTCGGAAAACGCCAACCGAAAACCATGCGGAACCAGAAATTCCGGAACCCTCTCAAAGGGCAGCCACTAATGAAGAACATTCAATGGCTGCAATCCAGTTGAGTCCCTTGTTCGAGGCCAGGTTAATGCTCATCCAACAAAACAGTAAGGCATTTTACAGCGAACTCAGGCGGGCACTCTGGGATTTTTTGAGTGATAAATTAGAGCAGCCTGGCAATTACTTTAATAAGGAAAATATGGCCGAAGCTTTGAGACGGCATGGTTTTGAAGAAGAGATTGTAGATCAGTTTCAGCTCCTGATTCATCAGAGTGAAATAGCTCTATATACCCCCGACAGCAAATTCAATGATATGCAGTCGGCCTTTGACCTGGCTGAGGATTTGGTTGAAAATATTAATGCCAGGTGCGGGAAAATCAATCCGTAAACTTATAACCTACTCCTCTTACGGAATGAAAAAACCTGGGATTTCTGCTGTCGACCTCAAAATATTTCCGAAAATTCAGAATAAAATTGTCAATGGTGCGGGTGGTAGGATAAACATTATAACCCCAAACAGATTGAAGGATCTTTTCGCGGGGCACCACGTCATTCTTATTCTCCACGAGCAGTCTGAGCAACATAATCTCTTTCTTACTTAATTCAATTGGTTCGCCCTTGAAGTTGATGGCCGATTGTGCCTTGAAATCAATCTTGTTTTCTCCAAATTCATAGATGTCATCTACGCTGTCTTTTTCCTGCAGCCTCTTGTTTTTTTTGATCAGCTTCTTCACTCTCAACAGGAGCTCTTCGAGGTTGAAGGGTTTAGTGAGGTAATCATCGGCTCCTTTTTTCAATCCCAAAACTCTGTCGGCCCCGCTGCTCTTGGCGCTCAGCATCAGGATGGGAACATCATTGTTTTGCAGCCGGATATTTTCCGCTACGCTTATGCCATCCAGTTCGGGAAGCATTACGTCCAGGATGATCAGGTCAAAATATTCATTACTCACTTTCTTTAGGGCTTCCGCGCCATCTCCGGCATAACTCGTTTCATAGCCCTCCATTTCCAGGTTTAACTTGAGTGTTTCCCGAAGGTTTTCTTCGTCTTCAACGAGTAGAATAGAACTTTTTTTGATGGTTGAATTCATGTGGGGAGGCTATGGATGTTGAAAATTAATCACAAAAATACTTCCTCTGGGGCTATTGTTCCATACTTCCACTGTGGCATTATGATCTTCAGCTATTTTCCTTGTAAGATATAGACCCAATCCGGTTCCCTGAACTCTTCTTGTGTTTTCATCGCCCAGCCGGTAGAATTTCTCAAATATTTTGGATTTTTCATGATCGGGAATGGCCGGCCCCTGGTCTGTGACTTTGAGTTTGATTCCATCTTTCGCGTTTTCCAGCTCTACCAGAACAGGCTCCTCACCCGGGGAATATTTCAGCGCATTCTCAATGAGGTTATTGATTGCCAGTTTCAGCAACAATTCGTCTCCCGAAATGGATATGTTTTCATCAACCCGGTAAGAAATTTTGCGGTTTGGGAACCTGGATTGAAATTGCAGTGCTGCCTTTTTTACCAGATTCGACAAATTGACTTCTTCCCAGGCCAGCTTAAAATCGCCGGCATCCAATTGAGAAGCCAGGAGGATATTATTGCAGAGATCATTAAGGCGATCGGTTTCCTGTAGCGTATTGTGGATGATTCTTGCCTGCTGCGCTTCCTCTAACTTGTGTTTCTGCAGAGTTTCCAGGTTTAATTTCACAACGGCAATTGGAGTCTTCAATTCATGTGTGATGCTCATCATGAAATTCTGCTGCTGGTGCGTCAATTTGATCTGCTTCCTGGTGGCACGGTACACAAACACAGCCCCCACCAGAATCACGAGCATGAAAGTGGCACCCTCGCCGATATATTGAGCCGTCTTTCTTTCATATTCTTCAGCAATGACCCTCTCGTTGGCAACGGCAGCAGGTTCATTTTTCTTCAATAGCGAGTTCTTAAGATCCGTTATTTCCTTATTCTGGTGCATCAGTGCAATGAACCACCAGATCAGTGCCGCGGTGATATAAACCAGCAGGAACCAATAAGCGAGTGTTATCACTGCCAATCGCTTCTTCTTATAAAGGTTAACGGCCATGATTAATGAACTTTCTCTACTCTAATGCCGGCATTCATGATATGAAGCAGGGGGTTGTCTCGCATGATCTGGCTGATAGTGAATGTACATTTTCCCTTTCCTCTGAAAGTATAGGGTTGCGGAGTTATAAGTTTCCTCATCTCAAATATATCATCCATTCCTTTGCCAAACCATCCTTTATCATTGGAAGCAAGTTGAATATTTATTTTTTGATTTCGCAGACTGTCGTTTGGCATCTGGTAGGCGATGTTTAACCAGATATTAGTATACTGATAGGAATTCGTATGCCGCAGAACCACATAAATATTGTAGCTCGAAACCGTGTCGCTCACATTAAACGAAATAGTAGGTTGAAAGGAATACTCCCATCGCTGCCCTGGTATGGATATGTTTTTCTCAAAAACATCCACCGTGGTGCAGGCTCCTGATAGCAGCATGGCGGCAAATAAAACTCCTGTTATTCGGTGTTTGATGGCACTTTTCATTCCTTATAAGCAGTTTCAATTGTCAAAGCAGGTTCAATGATTCTTGTTTCGGGATCGATTCCGTTCTTGCGGCTACAATACATTCAACACCTGTTCCTTGGCCTTTTCCAGTTCATCCTTCATCAACACCACGCATTTCTGAATAGAGGCATCGTATGCTTTTGCACCGGTTGTATTAATTTCCCGGCCAATTTCCTGCAATACGAACGAAAGTTTTTTCCCTTTGGCCTCTTCGGGTTCTTCCAACATGGACTTGAAATAATCGCAATGGTTTTTCAATCGAACCTGTTCTTCGGTGATGTCGATCTTTTCAATATAGTATATCAGTTCCTGTTCCAGGCGATTTCCATCAAATTTATCCTTGCCCACATTCTCTTCCAGCAATTTCACCAAACCTTCTCTAATTTTTTGCTGCCTCAGTGGTTCCAGTTCTATTACTTTTTGCTGTTGTTGCAGAATATTGTCTATCCGTAGACGAAGGTCTTTTTCAAGAACGCTGCCTTCGCTTCGACGGTGTTCATCGATATTGCTGACGGCCGTGAACAATACTTTCTTAAATCCCTCCCAGTCTGATTCATTCAGCACTTCCGTTGAAGGAGTCACAACTTCAGGCAGCTTCAGCAAGGAACTTAGTATGGAGCTGGTATCGAGTTGCAGGCTGCCCGCCAATTCAGCAAGAGGCTTATAATATGATTTGGCCAGCTCAATATTTATGGTGACTGGTTTAGCGCCTCCGTTTTGCTTGAGGGTAATGGTACAATCAATGCTCCCCCGGATAAGTTTGCCCGATAGTTGATTACGGATTTCGAATTCGTATGGCTTTAACAAGCCGGGCAATTTCAACAATATTTCAAATTGCTTCCCATTCAATGATTTGATCTCTACCAAAAAAATCTTATCTCCCACAGCCGATTCCGCACGCCCGAATCCTGTCATTGATTTCAACATAAATACCTGAATTTATTATAGGGCAAGGTAGATTATTTTCCGAAGAGTTGTTCATAGATGATTTCATGGGATATCTCCTTCATTTCGCCAGGCTTCATATGGCCCAGGCGCAGGTTCCCAATACCACATCGGATAAGCCTTATCACCGGGAAACCTGTCTTTGCCAACATCTTCCTTACCTGTCTGTTTTTCCCTTCGGTTAAAATAATGCTGATCCATGAACTGGGAATATTTTTTCTGAACCTTACGGGCGGATTCCTTTCCGGCACCGGAGGAGGAAATTCGAATCTTATGGCTTTTGCGGACCGCGTACGAATCATTTTACCCGAGATATTGATTTCAACTCCCTTTTGAATTTGTTCCATTGCAGAGCCCGTAATGGATCCTTCCACCTGAACCCAGTATTCCCTCTCGTGCGCATATTCAGGTTGAAGCAGCCGGTGGTTAAGGGTCTTATCGTTGGTGAGTATTAGTAATCCCTCACTATCGTAGTCCAGGCGACCAAGGGGATAGATGTCTCTGTCAACCTTGAAATAATCCTTAAGGCATTTCTTTCCATCGGCCGGGGTAAATTGCGATAGAACCTGGTAGGGTTTATAAATGATGAAGTAACGGCGCATCTGGCAATTAAAAAGCCCGGTTAGAGAACCGGGCTTCATTATATGGATGGGTTAGTAAGTACCGGGAAATAAATTCCCATCACAATATTAAAAATAATTTTTTCTAACAAGAAAAAAATTAATGGAAATTTTATGCACATTTTACAATCTCTTGTGGATATCAGGATCCCTTTTTGAAGGTATTGAAGCAGCTTAATCCGGCATACAAGAAACTGAATTGTTGACGAAAATGAAAACCCGAATTTTAAATCTCTCTACAATCATTGGCCATGCTGCATTGCAGACGATGATGCATGATGAGTAGGAATTCCTGATAGTTGATTTGCGTGACCAGTATCCGATTTGAAATCACAAATGCCTGCATCCCAAAACAACCAAATCGGCCCAAAAATTATTTTGCAAGGGGATGTTAAAAACCGATGAAATCCAGGCATAACCCTGAATTTCCCCAACGGTATGAAAAGAAGCCCTCAACGGCGTTCTTGCCCAAATGCTAAATCGCCTCAGTGAATCTGTCGGCCAGCGCCTTCAAAGGAAGCAATTCACAGTTCAGTGAATAGGAATTTTGAAATTGAAATTCAACGGGCAAATTGGATTACCAACTAAAAACTACTTTTGCCAAAACTTTTTTTATGCGATTTCCATCACCCGTATCGATAAAATGGATTGCCGAACTGATCAATGCTAATCTGTTGGGAAGTGCAGGCGGCAATGCGACAGGCATCAATGAAATACATCGTGTTGAAGAGGGTGATTTGGTTTTTGTAGATCATCCCAAATACTATGATAAGTGTATCCGGTCTGCGGCCAGCTTCATCATAATCAATAAGGCGGTTCCATTCCCTCCCGAAAAGTCATTGCTGGTAGTGAAAGACCCATTTGAAGCCTATGTCAGCATCGTGAAGCATTTCAGGCCCTATTTGCCGGCAACAAAAATGATCAGTGATACTGCTTCCATCGGAGCAGGCACTATTATCAATCCTGGCGTGCTCGTGGGTAACCAGGTAAGTATTGGCCGGAACTGTATCATCCATCCAAATGCCACCATACTCGATCATTGTATAATTGGCAACAATGTGATCATTCAATCAGGAACGGTAATAGGGTCTGATGCTTTTTATTATAACAGCAGGAAAGA
>CALFNL010000030.1 GCA_937902875.1 uncultured Bacteroidota bacterium
AGAATAAACAGATTCAACTTGTTCAGGAAAATAATTATCCCTGGGATGGTGATCTGAAAATAACAGTGAATCCCAAATCTGCAACAAACTTCAGGCTCCTGGTTCGTATCCCTGGCTGGGCGCAGAATGAAGCCATTCCATCGGATCTTTATCATTTTGAAGAGCCCCAGAATACCAGCGTGCAGATAAAGGTAAATGGCGAGGCCCTGGCTTTTACCATGCAAAACGGCTATGCCATCCTCAGCAGAACCTGGAAAAAGAATGACCAGGTGGAAATCAGGTTGCCGATGGATGTTAGAAAAATAGCCGCTAATCCAAACGTGAAAGATGATATTGGAAAGATAGCCCTGCAAAGAGGTCCTTTGATCTATTGCGCTGAATGGCCAGACAATAACGGTAAGACAAGTAATATCATTTTACCTGAAGATGCACAGTTTAATACTGCCTATGAATCTGATGAATTAAAGGGAATAGTGATTTTGAAATCCGAGGCATATGCAGTAGATATCAGCAATGACGAAAGAACAGTGAATACACGGAAACAGCCTTTTGTAGCCATACCCTATTATGCGTGGGCGCACAGGGGGAAAGGAGAAATGAATGTTTGGTTCCCTACAAGGGTGAAGGATATAGACCTGATTACGAGTCTGCCCTGATACTAATCACCAGAATCATTCCACATTATAACATCAAAACATAAATAGCTTCAGCGACAGCATTATGAGCAGGCAGGTAACTATTATTGGAGGGGGCGTGATCGGTTTGTGCAGCGCATATTATTTGAACAGGCAGGGGCATTCAGTTACGGTAATTGAAAAGGGCGATATTACCGATGGCACTTCTTTCGGAAATGCGGGATATATATCCCCCAGCCATTTCATACCCCTTGCGTCGCCGGGCACTGTATCCAAAGGCCTGAAATGGATGCTGAGTTCATCCAGCCCATTCTACATCAAACCAAGATGGGATTGGGATTTGGTGAAATGGCTGATCTGCTTCCGGAAGAATGCCAATGAAAGAACAGTGAAGCACAATGCACCTCACCTGAATAATATCCTCCGCCTCAGCCGTGAGTTGACTTCTCAAATAAAGAATGATATCGGCAACAGTTTCCATATGGAAGAAAAGGGTTGCTTAATGATGTTTCAAACGGAAGGAACTGAGAAGCACGAAAAAGAACTGGCCAGGGAGGCCATTCAATTTGGATTAGAACCCAGGGTCATTACAGGTAAGGAGGTACAGGACCTGGAACCCGAAGTGGAAGTGAATGTGAGAGGAGCTGTTTTATATCCCACAGATTGCCACCTCCATCCGGGTGAATTCATGCAGGCACTCAAAGAATATCTGGTTCGCGCCGGAGTAAATTTTCAGCTCCATACTGCCGTTACAGGCTTTGAAAAAAATAGCGCGAAGGTTTTGGCAGTTATTACAGACAAAGGAAAATTCAAAACGGATGAACTTGTGATTGCAGCTGGCTCCTGGTTGCCAGTTGTAGCCCGATGGTTAGATCTCCGAATCCTATTACAGGCGGGAAAGGGTTACAGTATAACCTACCCGAATATGAAAAAGAATCTTCATTATCCCGCTATATTGGTTGACGATCGGGTGGCCATGACACCCATGGGTGATAATTTAAGAATGGGCGGCACAATGGAGATCAGTGGATTGAATTCTCCCATAATCATAAAAAGAGCCGAGGCAATATTCAGGGCTGCATCAAAATATTATCCACACCTGGATCTGAAATTTCCAGCGCCTGAAAAAATTTGGAGCGGACTCAGACCATTAACGCCAGATGGTTTGCCATATATCGGCAGGCATTCGGCATTCAGCAATCTCACTATCGCAGGCGGTCATGCCATGCTGGGCCTATCACTTGCGGCAGGAACCGGAAAACTGGTGGAAGAAATAGTAGGAAGAAATGGTACTAGCATTGAAATATCTGCTTTTGCCGTGGAAAGATTTGGCAGGCAGCAGCATTGAAAATTCCCGACCCGGAACAGGCAATTAAGGGCTACTCATTTTTGTTACCGAATTTGGCTCATGACGCAACTGGTCTTCATGCATACTCCTTAAATTATTGATTATTAGTAAGATATAGTTTATATGATGCCGTATGAGAATGAGCACAAATTCATTCATCGGGTAGATTCTACCGAAAATCGACAGAAATACTTTGTTTGGCGAATAAAGTTCTTCCTGCTCTATTTCTATTGCATCTTTACATAGTCAAGCAAATGACAGTAGTCTAAACTCGATAGGTAACGATAGAATCCGTAAACTATGTAAAAACCGAGGTTGTTAAATTCATCGCCTGAAAAGCCGCCAGTATCAGGAATTACCTCTGACCTCCTGAAAAAATTAGAAGCCGGGTTGAATTGATCCGGCTTCGGCTTTTCTAATTCTTGAGAGATGCAAACGCATCTCTTCGCTTTTTTATGCCTGCCTCATTACTTCAAAGAAGATTTCGCGCAATCAGATTAATCACAATTAGCATATCAGTCAATCGAAAGGAATAACCCAATGATCGAAGCAAACCGGAGTCCTGTCGAATAAACTTTAGGCAACCGAAAATCTGTAGCATCTTTACATCGTCAAGCAAATGACAGTAGTCTAAACTCGATAGGTAACGATAGAATCCGTAAACTATGTAAAAACCGAGGTTGTTAAATCCATCGCCTAAGAAACTGAAAGTATCAGGAATTACCTCTAACCTCCTGAAAAAATTAGAAGCCGGTTCCCTTTGAACCGGCTTCGCCTATTAAGAGAATCGATTGCGTATTCTCGCAAATAAATTGCGAGTCCTCATCTTTCAAGCAAGGCCGATTTCGTAATGTCTTTCGGGGATTTGAACATCCATGTATCCTTTCTTGATCAGGCGGTCGCGAAATGCCTGCTGCACGTCATATTCGCCATGCACCAGGAACAAGGTCTTTATTTCCTTTGGATCTTGACAGGCGAGGAATTGGCTGAGGTCTTCATAATCACCATGAGCACTCATGCTCCGGATTGAACCAATCTCGGCATGCACTTCCCGAAGCACTCCAAAAATATGAACTTCCTTAGCCCCACTTACCAGGCGTCCACCCAGGGAATGAGGCTCACAATATCCTGTGAATACAATCGTATTCCTGCTATTTTCAATTGTATTGGCTATATGGTGCTTCACTCTTCCTCCCTCTGCCATGCCGCTGGCGGAAATGATCACAAAGGGTCCATTCCTGAAATTGAGAAGTTTGGATTCATCAACCGTCTTGATATATTTGAGACCCTTGAAACTGAATGGATCCATATCAGTTTCTAAAATTCTTTGAATTGTCTTATTAAAATATTGAGGATATCTTTTTACGATTTCAGTAGCCTGAATACTTAATGGGCTGTCAACAAAATATTCAAGATCCGGCAATCTTCTTTCTACCTCCAACTGATTCAGCGTGAATAAAATCTCCTGGGTTCTGCCCACGCTGAAAGCTGGCAATACGAGTTTACCTCCTTTTTGAATGCAGGCTTTTTCAATCCATTGCAAAATCAGGTCGGGAGTAGTAGCGTGCTGGTCATGCAGGCTATTGCCATAGGTTGATTCCAATAGTATGTAGTCAGCCTGCGGATAGTCCTGTGGTGATCTCAGTATGATATCCCTGTATCTGCCCACGTCGCCGCTGAACATCAGCCTGGTGAGCTTCCCATCTTCCGTAATTTTCAGATGAACCGCGGCACTTCCGATAATATGTCCTGCATCCGTATATAATAATTCAAGCCCCTCATCAATAGTGAACCATTTGCCGTAATCGACGGTTTGGAAAAAGTCTATGGTCTTTTCCGCATCCTCCATTGTATATAAGGGTTGTAGATAAGGCACACCTTCAGCGGCTCTTCGCTTGTTTGCATATTTCACATCATCCTGCTGGATTTCCGCAGAATCCCTGAGCAATACGGCTGTCAATTCTTTTGTGGCAGGGGTGCAAAATATCTTGCCGCCAAATCCATCTTTCACTAATTTCGGTATCAGTCCACTATGGTCTATGTGAGCATGGGAAAGAACCAGGTAAGTTATTTCAGAGGGATTAAATCCCCATTCCCTGTTCAAAGCATCCGTTTCATTGCCCATACCCTGGAACATTCCGCAATCCAGCAACACCTTTTTGCCGTTCTTCAAACTGATAAGGTGTTTGGAACCCGTTACCGTTCTGGCTGCGCCGTGAAAAGCAATTTTCATGTATTGAGTTTGAATATTTGTTTGAAATACCGAATGTTTTTACGACGATCAATTGGGATATTAGTGATCCTGCATCCTGTTTAATATTTTCCAGATCGTTTGCGGCTCACTTTGAATGACCATGTAAATAAGAATTCAGCTATGATTTCACCTGACTCGCTGGTTCCGATAGATCGAAGCGTGATAATATTGCTTTCATTAGTTTCGATGGCTGTTGCCACCGCATCCCGCACCGCAATGCCATCTTTACATACGAATGTAGTGATCCCCGTGGCTTTTTTAAAAAATTCCCCCTTCATGTCGATGATGAGCATAGACACTTTTGGCTCCCGTTTAAAAATATACATCATGCCCAAAGCGCCGGTGCTCATTTCAGCGGCCATGGCCAGGCAGGCAAAATAAGTAGAACGGAATGGGTTTTGTGAAAACCATTTATAGGGAACTGTGACAATGCATTTCTCTTCGGAAATATCTTTTACACGTACGCCTGCAAAATAGGCGCTGGGTAATTTTGAGAACAAATACATCCTGAATTTAAGAGGATGTTTGGCCATTTGCTGAAAGGAATTCACTGCAGCGCTTTTATTTATTGATTGATATATGAAGACGGGTCCAGGGCCCTGGAGTTCCACGACAAAAGGAAATCCAGCACTTTTTCCCTGCTATAACTTTTCCCCGCCTCAAGATACCCTGAATTCTGCGTATGAAGGCGGTTTCCTTTTTCATCTAAAATAATGAATACCGGAAACCCGAAACGCTGAGGATAGCCATATTTTGCAAAGACATCTTTATTCAAATTCTCTTTGCTGTAATTGAGATGGTAAATGACGAAATCCGCATCCAATACCGAATCAATCTGAGGATCCATTTTACAGAAACGGTTGAATTCAATGCACCAACTGCACCAGTTACCACCTGCCTGGATCAGCACATGTTTTTTTTCGGCGACTGCCTTAGTTACTGCTTCCCGGATTCCCTGCGAAGCATTTTCTTCAGGATGATACAATTTTATTTCGGTAGAGGTTTTGACTGAACCGGTCTGCGCCTGTATGCCTGCCAAGATCCCGAACGAAATCAATAGAGTAAGAATTTTCTTCATTGCAATTTCTATTATTATTAAGATTTGACTTGTCTTTCGGCTATTAAGTGCTCAATTCTTATCGATCTCCACCACGCAGGCCGCCACCTGCTGATCATCTGCAGGAGATTCAAAATGGATTGCCCCGCTTGCTGTTGCCTGGAAATTAATATTCCTCAGCAACTGGGTTCCCAGCACCGAATTGATTCTCGAAGCGAAGTCTGTTTGAGGATCCCTTGAAATCTTCTGGCTGATCTGGTACCAATCCAGTGGTTGTTTGCTCACCAGCACTGCAATCATATCTCTTTTACCAATATTATCGGGGGTCATACTCTTATCTTTTGGAAATAACCGGTAACCAGTTATTCCGCAAAAAGGAGAATATTTATATTTCGATGGCTCACTGGCATCGGGATATGGAAACAAAGTGTAGCAGCTGCCATCCGTTTCTTTGCCGAATACATAAATATAACACTCCGTTGAATTCTTGATTTCCATTTTAAACCTGGTACCTATCTTAACCGGGATTAGCGATTCAAAACGATTGGCGCTACTAACCCGGAGAGGAATATATCCTTTTGTAACTGTTTTCTTCCCGTCGAACTGTACTTCCACAAGGCCAATATCGCAAGAGAGCGGAATATGAGCGGCTGCTCCCTGCTTTTCCATGGGTTCGAGGCCATAAGCTTCTCTGACGTATCTTCTAAAATGCTGGTACCTTATCCACGCAAATCCATTGTTTCCCCATTCGGGGCCCCAACTGTTCATGACCAGAAAGGCGCCGCCGTATTTCTTGTCGTCATACCCTACTACGCACTGGGCATGGCCACCGAAACCCATCATTGATTGGTCATCAGGCTCGGGATTCCAAACATCCTGCCCCATCATGGGCTGCATATAGCTCTGCCCTACCATCATGCCAATTACTACCGGTGCGCCCTGAGCGAGGTTTTCCTTTATAGCCCGTAAATCGAGAACGCCAACGTTATCACCGCTGGTAAGCCTCGTGAATCCACGCATCTTGAATTGAGCGGCCTCATTGAATAATTCGGTGGGCGCCTGGCGATCACAATCATCGTCTCTATAAGGAAAACGATCATAGGGAACCGCCCCTTGCCGGGTCATGAATTCCATAGCCCGGAGGATATAGGAGCCCTGGCAGCCGTCCATTTTTATATTATTATACAGGAATGCCGGGCTGAATTTCAATTG
The DNA here is from genome assembly GCA_937902875.1 of uncultured Bacteroidota bacterium. Classification (GTDB taxonomy): domain Bacteria; phylum Bacteroidota; class Bacteroidia; order Chitinophagales; family Chitinophagaceae; genus PSRI01. The sequence continues at coordinate 6,507 of CALFNL010000030.1, forward strand.
ATCAGGCCCCTTCCCAGTCCTTGCTGCTTCCACTATGGTTCTTGCTCCAAAGGCGCTGCTCCATGCCACGCAACTGCCCTGCTGTCCCTGATTTCCTACAGTAGGTGCATAACGCTGCAGGTTAACTGCTTCAGGGAGGGGGTTCTTATTGTCGTCGTCGTCAAGTGACTCATAGATATTCGCCTTCTGAAATTCTTTGGGGTCCAGTATTCCTCCGGTAGCGAGTTGCGACACCTGTTTCAGCAAGCCTCCTCCTGCGCAGCCGCCCGCTCTGCCAAAAAGAAAATAACCTCCTACTGCCAGAACTATCAATAACAGGATTCCTTTGCCCCTGAATAATCCCAACAATAAGGGTAGCAATGCGAATAGCCCACCGCCTCCTGAGGATCCGCCTCCACCATTTCCACCGCCATCATCCTGTTTGAATGGATCCGGCTGGTCTGGTTGGTCGTCAGTCATTCTGATAGGCATGGCTTATCGGTTTGATTTGCCTAAATATAAAATTAATTTCTCTTCCCGAAAGCCCTTGTTGAGGAGTAAAAGCATGGAAACAATTCCCGAAATCTCTAATCACCGGGTCTTTTCCAGAATTTCAAATATTCTGGTAATGGACTCTCCCCTTTCATCCACAAGGGTAATAAAATGTTTACCCGCACCGGGGCTGAGGGCCATTTGGTGGATATGAGTTGTAGTGCCGATATATTCATCGTCGAGATGCCAGAATATTTTCATTCCCGGACTGCGATGGGCCGCGGTGAAGATCGTTCTTCCTTTTTCTCCATTGATTTCTACAGGCACGTAGATCCTGGCGTCCTGATCAGGATAGATCAATTCCATTTGTTTGCCGCTTTCCCCAAATCCGCAACCGGACTTGAAGGCTGGCAGGGTCAGGTAGTCGTAGTGCTTCTGCTTATAATACCATTCCATGGCAGGCGGCAGCACAAACCATCTCCTGTGGATCATGCTCGATGGTGGTTCGCATTCTTCAGTTACCCTGTACCGTGCTGAATGGTCCAGGTGTATCAATTTATGATAGCCGCACAAAGGAGCCTTGATGCCATTCTGCGGAACCATTACCGTGTCAATTTCTTCGCAGTCCAAATTGGCCCGGTAGCCACTCTTTCGGCAAACTGGCAGGTAGGCATAACCGAAATCTGGTTCCGTAAACCATTTGCCGGCAGGGAGGTTCCGGAATATATCGAACAATATGGGAGCAGCGGTTTGAACGCCAATGAGGCCAGGCCTGCCCTCCCCATCTGCATTCCCCACCCATACGGCTACCACAAAGCGCGGACTAATGCCAATGGCCCATGCATCACGGAATCCGAAACTGGTTCCGGTTTTCCAGGCTATGCGCTGCGACGAGCCGAATTGCTGCCACAGTCCTTCCTCGCCCGGCCTCATCACTTCTTCCATGGCCTGAAAGGTGAACCAGATGGAAGGGACGTCCAGGAAATTGATGCTGCGGCCTGGATCATCGTTCTGGGGCTTCCCTGCAGATTGAAGAAAGGCAAGTCCCTGGCCTTTTTGTACTGCAGCTTCCCGCTTCAAATCAGGAATAGGCTTCCCCTCTGCTAATTCATCGGGAAACAGGTAAACGGGTTGGTGAAAATCAGCAGCCATCAACTTTCCCTTATTCCTATGCTGGCGGTTCAGTGTCCTGGCCATGCTGGCATATACTCCAGCCAAATCCCAGAGGTTTACCTCGCAACCACCAAGTATAAGCGAAAGCCCGTAGGCATCGGATGGCCTGTTGAGTGTGGTGATACCCGCTTGCTTCAGCAGGTCATAAAACCGGGAGTATTTGTAATCGCGCAACATCCTCACGGCCGGTACATTCAGGGACCTGGACAGAGCCCTTGAAGCAGTAACGGCTCCATCAAATCCCTGGTCAAAATTCCGGGGGGAATAGCCGCCGATCTGGGTGGGTATATCAGGTATCAGTGAATGGGGAAGGATCATACCATCGCTTAACATGGCAGCATATAAGATGGGCTTCAGGGTGCTGCCCGGGCTGCGTGGCGCCTTGATCACATCCACATCACTCTGGAGCTCCGCATCTTCAGGATGATACACATTGCCCACGTAGGTCAGTACATTGCCTGTTTCTACATCTAACACTAACGCACAAGCATTATTTATGCCGCTTCCTTTCAGCAGGCTGTGATGCTGTTCAATAATCCCAATTACATCTTTTTGAATTCCAATATCAATGGTTGTCCTGGCCAGCGAAGATGAGCCCGGCCTAAGCATGGCTTCATTCCTGAATCGCTGCAACAAATGCGGCGCCAGTTGAGGAAGCGGCAAGGGTTCGCCGGGAAGAGGCTCCAACTTAGCCAGTTCGCAGGTGGCGGAATCAATTTTACCCAGTGCCCTCAATTTTTCAAGCAGTCGGTTTCTTTTCTTCAACAATACATCCCTGTTTCTGCCTGGATGCACCAGTGATGGCGAATTGGGTAATACTGCGAGCGACGCTGTTTCGCCCCAGCTCAGGCGATCCGGACCTCTCCCAAAATAGCGCCAGGCGGCCGCATCGAGCCCCACCACATTACTGCCAAAAGGTGCATTGGAAGCATAAAGAGCCAGTATTTCATTTTTAGAGCATGCCAGTTCCAGCCTCACTGCTAAAATACTTTCTATGAATTTTTGCCACAGGCTCCGTTCCTTATTCCTCGACAATCGAATCACCTGCATGGTGATGGTGCTAGCCCCACTCCTCTTTCTTCCCGATCCAAGGTTTTGCCTGATCGCTCTTGCCATGGCTATGAGATCAACCCCCGGGTGGTAATAGAATCTCTTGTCTTCAAAAGCCAGTATGCATTGCCTGAATTTTTCCGGAACATTTTTGTTATATGGAAAACGCCATTGCCCATCCGCAGCAATGCTGGCGCCCAAAAGATTTCCTTTTGCATCCTCAACTACATAGCAAGCAGGAGCCCGAAACAAATATTCAGGAAGGGAAAACCAGAACCAGGTGAGTACAACCAATAGAAATGCGAGAACCAGCCTGGTCCTAAGCTTCATGGGCAAAAACGGCCTCCATATTGAATTGAATGAAATGATAATATCAGATTTACGTTTGAGTTAAATCTTCTTGGTAACGGTTCTGGCTTGATCCCTTCATCTTGCTTGTTTCGGAGGTCTGCAGATGTGCTTATTTTTCTACTACCTCCACCCAGCCCCCTCCTATTCCGGCACTTATGGTATTGTCATACATTTCTTCGCAATAGAGTCCGGGCATAAAATATTTTCCGAGGTAGGCCGCGTTCAGCATGGTGTAGAAGGTTAGCGTCTCCCCTTCTTTCATATCAAAATAAGTGTACACTCTGTCGTCACGAATATCCTGATAGGTTGAAGCTGAAGATTTGAAACTGCCTTCATTATTGAGCATGCGGGTATTCAATATTTCCCATCCGCCAGGAAATACCTGGGTCAGGGCCATATTTTCATACCGGCCTCTCTTGCCTGGATTCCGGAGCACCACTTTCGCTACAAAATCCGTTCCCTGCACCAGCTTGTTAATATCTACGGCTTTCCCGTTCAGCGTGAGATAGCTCACATTCATCTGGAGCAGGTCGGGATTATTGCTGATTTTTATTCCTTCGCCGGTAAGAGGCTGGCCCTGCACGATCAGTCTGATATAGAGTATATTACTGCCCCTGTTTTTGACCGTTATATTTCGATCTTTCGTATTCAGGTTCACCGGCGTTTGCGAAACATAGGCGGCAGTGTTCAGCACCAGCTTATTTCCATTCACGGATAGGCCGGCCATTATTTTCTGTCCGTTTGGATTAGCGCCGCAATAGGCCGCGATGGCTATCAAACTATAGGCAGTGGTTTGCGTGCTGTACCAGTCATCCTGCGACAATTTGGCCGCGATGGTCCTAACCAGGTCTCCTGCTTCTTTGCGCTTGCCCAGCAGGGTTAGTGCCTCCAATACCATGGCCTGGTCCCTCAGTTCTGAACCAAATGTAATACCGGGTGATTTACGTTTTCCGAAGTCCGCGGGCAATCCGTTGGCCAGGTTCAATGCCGCATTATTTTGCCCCGCCAGTTTGTAGGCAGCAGCGAGACGCCACTTTGCTTCGGGGGATAAATATTTGAATTCCCTAAGCCGGTTCATGGCCCCTAACTCTGGAGCCCTGCTCAATGCAAGAAGGTACAATCGATAAGCCTGTGTGAGATCGCCCCCATAAAAATCAGCAGTGGAAGGCACCCATGCATTGGCTTTGCTGCGCTCATAATTCTTCCATTCAGACAGGAGTTCGGTGGAAACGATCCAGCCTTTTTCCTGAGCGGTCAGCAGAAAATGACCGGCATAATTGGTTCCCCACTCATCAGATTCGGGTTCTCCAGGCCAATAACTGAATCCTCCGTCAGGACACTGAAAATTTTTCATTTTTTCAATACCAGCCCGAACATTCCTATCTATTTCTGCCTTACGCCGATCATTCAACTCCACCAGATTATTCAAAACCAACTGTGGAAATACCGATGATACGGTCTGTTCGATGCAACCATGGGGATACCCGATTAGAAAATTCAATCTTTTTTCGAGGTTCATTGCCGGAATACTCGAAATTTCCAATACGGCTTTCCCCCTCTCCGGCAGGCCGATGGGAGTGGCTGATCCGCTCCATTGTTGTCCGGCCGCTATTGTGGATTCGCCTATATTGGTTACAGGCGGATTCGGATTTCGGATATCAATCTCCACTTCATATTCCGCCTTTTCCGCTCCGCTGCCTGCCATGAGCTTTACCCTGCCAATGCCTTCAATGGGCTTCACTTTCACTTCAAAATATGCCATTTGCTCACCCGGAGCAGTAAACGAAACCGTGCGTGTGTTTCCACCAACGGGCTCCAGGAATGGATTGCCCTGCAGGCTGATATTCACGCTGCGAATATTGTTGTCCATAGCAAAAACCGTCACGGGCAATTTGATATTTTCTGAAGGACCCAACACCCTGGGCATCGTGGCTAATAACATCAATGGTTTTTTGACCTGTATCGATTTTTCTGCGAAACCGTATGCTCCCTCGTTTGCCGCAACCACCATGGCTCTTACCGAACCGATATAGGGAGGCAGTTGGAAGCGCCGGGTTTGCTTCTCTCCTTTATTCAAATGAAATGGACCCATATACTTCACAACAGGCTTGAATCGGCTGGCTGATTTTTGTCTCGCCTGGCCGCCGGCATCTTCATCACCACCAATCGTCAGGATTCTATCCAGCGCCGAACCTCAGGCGCCTATAGCATTGTCAAACAGATCCCAGCTCTTGGCACCAAGCGCTTCCTTCGCATAAAAAGCCTCGTGCGGATCGGGTGTTTTGAAATGCGTGAGATCAAGCAGACCCTCATCCACAATGGCCAGGCAATAAGTCATTTCTTTTCCGGAGGATTCCGAAATGCTTATAACGGAGGACTGTTCGGGTTTTATGACGTCAGGCATGCTGATCACCGGCTTCAGAAATGTGTTCCTGTCTTCTACCAAAATGGGTATGACCCCATACATCCGGATAGGCAGATCATT
>CALFNL010000031.1 GCA_937902875.1 uncultured Bacteroidota bacterium
AACCACTCTGAAATGGGTTGTGCTGACGGGGACGGTGATTGTTGGAATGATCATCGCCATACAATTATACTGGCTTAATCATATCTATAACCTGGAAAAAAAGCAGTTTAACACCAATGTGGTCAAAAGCATCAGGGGTTTGTATGAAGACGCGGATATTTCTTATAGCCCATCGGTGCACCTGCATCAGCTTATTTCCCAACCCAATGCCAATACCTTTCTGATAAGGGCCGACAATATATTCAACCAGGATACCCTGATATTCTACCTCACACATGAGTTGGTTGATTTTGATGTACTAACAGACTGCAAGCTGGCAATTTATGACAGCGGGGCCCAACGCTACAATTTTGAGGGCTATATTCCCACACCAGCTTCCAGGGAGGTGCAATCTGTTTCCAATCTGCCTGTTTATTATAAACCATACAATTATATCCTCCTGAATTTCCCTCACCGGAGCAAGTATATTTTGTCTCAAATGAATTTCTGGATTCTGAGCAGCATATTCCTGATGCTGATTCTGGTAGGGCTGGCGGTTAGCATGTTCTACTTTTACCGGCAAAGATTCCTGGTAGAAGTGCAAAAGGATTTTGTGAACAATTTCACGCATGAATTCAAGACCCCGCTGGCGGTAATGAAAATCGCGTCAGAGGTATTGTCTCAACCCAATATCAGTTCACAACAGGATCGCCTGGTAAGATACGCGGGGATCATAAAGAGCGAAACCAAACATCTGCAGGAACAGGTGGAAAGGCTGCTTAATATAGCTGTTTCGGAAAAGAGAGACCTGGCGGTTGACAAACAGCTTTTTCCTGTGCGGGAGATCCTTGATGAGGCGGTAAGTAAATTACAACCGCTGATGGAAGAAAAAGACGTGAAGGTGGAACTGAAGCTGGAGGACGAAAAAGCATTGATCACAGCCGACCGGGAGCACCTTGGACTCGCAGTGGTGAACCTCATCGAGAATGGGATCAAATATTCTTCTCATCCTCATATTGTGATAGAGGCCGGGCGGATGGGATCCGAGAGCTTTATTGCGATCAGGGACAATGGGGTTGGAATAGACAAAAGATATCACAGGAGAATATTTCAGAAATTTTACCGGGTGCCGACGGGTGACGTACATAATGTGAAAGGATTTGGGTTGGGACTGAATTTTGTGAAAAAAATCGTTGACGCCCATCACGGAAGGATCCTGGTAAGCAGTGTGCCTGGAATTGGCACGGAATTTAGAATTGTTATACCAAATTAAAACCTGAATATGCCATCTACCAAAGCCAAAGTATTGCTGGCAGAAGACGATCTGTCGCTGGGTTACGTGATCAAAGACAATCTGGAAGAAGAAGGTTACCAGGTAGTGCTATGCCCTGACGGGGAACAGGCGATTCAGCAATTCCAACACGACGAATATGATATTTGTCTGTTGGATATCATGATGCCAACTAAAGATGGGTTCTCGGTCGCGAAAAAAATCCGGCAAAAATCGGATATCGTCCCAATCCTCTTTCTCACTGCGAAGTCATTGGAAGAAGACAAATTGAAAGGATTTCAAACCGGCGCGGATGATTATATTACGAAGCCTTTCAGCATGAAGGAACTGCTCTTGCGCATGGAAGTATTCCTTCGCAGAACCAAAAAGCTGCATTCAGAAGATTTGAAGGAATATGTGATTGGTAAATTGCGGTTTTCCTACACTGATCTCAAAATATACGATAAGGATCATTCCTCCAACCTCACCCAAAAAGAAGCCGACCTCCTGAAATTTCTCTGTGAACACTGCAATCATATTTTGAAAAGAGAAGAAGTATTGCTGAATGTATGGGGTAAGGATGACTATTTCCTTGGCAGGAGCATGGATGTATTCATCACCAAACTACGCAAACATTTCAGGGCCGATCCCAACATAAATCTTGAAACCATCCATGGCGTTGGTTTCCGGTTCAATGTGCCCGCACAAACCGCCTGAGCAAGTCTCATTTATGAATTCATAAACTGCAAGGTGCATAAGCCACCATTATTTATTCATTTACCTATCAGTCCATGCACGCCCGAAAGAGCAGGAATATCCTGGGCAGGATTGGCAGGGTGAGTAAGGACAACCGAAAGAATCAATAGGCATATCACATGGCGGAGATCAATGCGGCCGCGAACCTGCCGAACCAAAACCGGATTTCAATTAGCTTCCGAAAACTCATTGAAATTTAATGGATTATACGGAATTTTTCGTTTCTTAACAGCGGTTTAACCGATCTTAACAATTGAATGATTGAAGGCATGGCTAATTTGTTGGGTAAATCAATCGGACCGACCAATCATGAAATTCAGTTCTGCCCCTAAATTCTCTTCCCTTGTAAAAAAACTGCATTGGAAAGAAATCCTGGCCTTGCTCTTCATTTTGGTTGCCGTTTATTTTTTCAGGCAGCAACATCGCGAATTGAGAGCCCTGGTGCCCGCTCTGAAGGCCGCAGACCAATTTTGGATAATGTATGGAATTAGTGTGACAATGGTGTACCTATTCCTCCAGGCTCTCATGTATTATTTTTGTTTCAGAACGGTGGGCTCTAACATACCTCTATGGGTAGCCGCGGAATTATTCCTTAAAAGGAATTTTATAAGCGTTTTCCTGCCGGCTGGCGGAATCAGTTCACTTTCATTCCGACCAAAAAGCCTCAGCCAGGCTGTCACCCTTCAAAAGCAGATCTTTCAGGCCTCGGGAATCTATGCATTCGTGGGAATTCTGACTGTTTTTCTAATAACGGTTCCCGTATTGTTCATCATGGGTGGAAAGGGGAACCTGTTGCAAACAAGCATCAAGGGCTCATTGGTTCTGATCGTTTTGCTGGCGGCCCTCATTCTTGCAATCCAGTCCCTTAGGAAGAAGGGGAAATTGTATCAGCTCATAACCAGGTTGTTTCCATCCTGGCGCATCAGGTTGGAGGAATTGTTCTCATTCAATGTTGGAACGCGAAATTTCGTATGGGTCATCATAGTTTCATTGGGCATTGAGCTTTGCGGGATCATCCAGCTTTATATGGCAATGGGTGCAAGCGGCTCTTTGTTGTCTATCAGCGCTGCCTGTGC
>CALFNL010000032.1 GCA_937902875.1 uncultured Bacteroidota bacterium
TTCCAGATGCCATATTTATAATTCAGGTTGGCAACTGCATGCTTGAGTGGTTCCAATAATTCCCCCGGACTGGCAGTTTCTGCAAATTTCATTGTCTTTGCAACCTGATCCATTCTAGCCGATCCATCCTGGATTTTGTTGATAGCAGAAAGGATCATTTGTCCCCACTCAATTGCAAGGGTTGTGGCGATTGAATTCTCTGCGGCATGAAGGTCCCAAGTTTTCAATAATGCCAGTGGCTCAGACAATTTCATGTAAGAGCTATCTCCCTGTGAAACGGTTTTTTCAAATCCACGTTCGAGAGCCGGAATCAGTTGTTCAAAAGCCGAAAGATAGCTGTCGTAACCCAAATCAATGAGTTTTTCAATTGATAGAGCTTTCGAATTGGCCAATAGCCTGGCAGCGGTTATGCCCCGGAAATTTTCTCCATCAGGAGCCATATAATAAGGGTAGTCCTGTTTTCGGGGGCTGCTGCTGCCACTAACCGTAAATGGCGTGGAATTGCAGTTCTGAATCCACCCACTAACGGGATTGTACACATGCACTATTTCATCGAGCTTATGCAGACCCTTCCATTCCGTGGCAGCGATTGTACCATCCACGGGTTTGGACCAATCAAATGAAGTATCGCGTTTGGGCATAAAATCTCCATGCCAATAGGCAATATTCCCATCGGCGTCGGCATAAACTGTATTGTTGGAACAATTGGCCAGGAGCTCCATGTTCTTTTTGAATTCATAGAAACTCCTGCATTTGGTACGATTCCAGGATTGAATCAGTCCATCCAATGAACGGTTATTGGCCCGGACTGTTATCCATTTTCCCTCCCTCTTTGCCATCACGGGCCCATGATGGGTATAATAGGTTTTGAATTTTTTTGAATGAACGGAATCCTGCATCAGGTAATGGATCGTAATTTCCTTTTCCTTCACCGGTAATAGCCTTTTGTTATAATGATAAAAAAGGGAATTACCCTTCTTATCCACCTGCTCTGAATAGAGATCGGCCACATCGGAATTACCGGAAGTATGCATCCATCCGCAGTGTTCATTAAACCCCTGGTACACGAAGAACTGACCCCAGGTAACCGCTCCATAAGCATCCAATCCTTCTTCACTACTCACATGAACTTCGGGTCGAAAATAAAAGCTCACATGGGGGTTAATGTATAACATGGCATGACCCGAGCTGGTCCTTGATGGCGCAATGGCAAATCCATTGGATCCTGTGATATTTTCATCCGGAAAATCCAATTGGTTTTCCGCGACGGGACTGTTGTCAGAATAAAAATCCTTCAGGTCATTTTCATCCAACCCTCCAGTATTAATTGCGCCAATACTGCCATCTGTCCACAAGAGGCTGTACCAGGGTTTGAAGCGATTCAGGAGGGCTGGCTTAACAGTTGGATTCTTGCTGAGATAATAATTGATTCCGTCTGAAAATGCATTCATTAGTTTCCGCAACCAGGGAGGACTATTCTTGTAATCAGCCACCGCTCCGGCGGAATCAATCACGAGCCGGTTCAGCAAATCTTTATAAAGGTCTTTTTCGCCATTTAATTCAGAGAGCCTGCCCAGCTTTTCGATATAATTCAGCTCTATCCGCTTAAAATCGTCTTCACATTGGGCATACATGAGTCCGAAAACACAGTCAGCGTCTGTTTTTCCATAAATATGAGGAATGCCCCAATTATCGCGGATGATGGTAATTCTCCTGGCCTCATCCTGCCATCCACTTATTTCGGCACCAGTGAAATGTTGGGCAGATACCTGAAAGCTGAAAAACAGGAGCAAATAATAAATCTTCATACGAGTCATTTTTGGTTTGGGTGCCTGCTAAGCGGTCAATGGCTATTTTTCCCCGGCAGGCGGTTAATTTATTTTTATCTAATATTCCTTTCCAGAACCATTAATTTTTTCCCTGCTGATACATTCTTAGGATTCAATGCCAAGGATTTCCTGTAAGCTGCAACAGCCTTTTCTCTATCCCCTTTCTTGGTATAGGCATCTCCCAAACCTTCAAGGGCTTTATACGAAAATGGAAAATTTTGCACATTCATTTGAAACAGGTCCATGGCCTCATTTATTCTTAAAGGATCACTCAACTGATAGTAGGCAAGCTCATTCAACGCGGCCTCCGGTGGCAATATGACATAACCGAATTTAGCAGATAATTGTTGAAAATGCATACGTAGGATTTCGGCTGTAACTGAAAGGTAATTCGTATCCATCGCTTCCGGCAACCAGCCTGGATAAATAAACCTGATGCCGTCATATAAGGCCTTCACTGGTTCGGATGAATGTGATTCTGCAGGATAATATTTATAATCATATTGTAGTTCCGCTATTTTTCTTATCTTCAATAGGGAATCAAAACTCAGAACATCTTTGTGAAATCGTCCGCCTTCTTTTCCATCACTCATAAATAGTGCTTTTTGAAAAACTGAACCGGGCACTAATTTTTCTGAAGCGAGACTTAACAGAAATTCATGATCCCACCACAGGGAAGGGCTGATGGAAATATATGCATTGAACATATCGGGATGTTTCAAAAAACAATAAATTGTGGTAAGGCCTCCTAATGAATGGCCCGAAAATATCTTAAAAGGGGCGGTTTTATAGTGTTGTTGAATATATGGCATCAATTCTTCCCCAATAAACTGTAGAAATTGTTCGGTTCCTCCACTATTTTTTGTAAAGGAGGTAATGCTGGTATCAATTCTGCCGTCATAATCCATATCAGAATGGGTAGGAGTCAGATCTCTTGTGCGACTCGTATTTGCAATTCCTACTATAATCATTTTTGGAAGCACAGAGCATGCTTCGGATAGGTAGTTGATTTGCCCGGCTGCTAAATTAGTCTGGTCTTCTCCATCCAATAAGTACAGAACAGGAAATAATTCCTTTGGGGAATAAGAAGCAGGTACATAAACAAAGAAATTGCGTTTTTCATTTAAGATTTTTGAATTTATGGTTTTCATAATAGTAATTTCCTTGGTATTGCTTTCTGTTTGTTGCGCGTATAGTTGGCCTGGCAAACATGAGGCATACAACAAGACGTTCAATACAACACAGGCGGCCGAATTCATTAATGTAGGCATAGAGGAAATTTGATAAATACTTTTGACCGGTACCGAAAAATTTGTTGAAAAATATATTTGTGCTGTACGGGAAGGTTGGATTTTTTATTTTGAGTTCGCCGCAAAAACGCGCAGAAAATTACCACCCAAAATCTGGCGTACCTGCTTTTTGGTATAGCCTCTTTGCAGCAGGGCTTTGGTGATGAGTGGAAATGCGCTAACATCATCGAGCCCCAGTGGAGCGGATTCAATGCCATCGAAGTCTGAGCCGAGCCCGATATGATTTGTACCTATGAGTTTTGCGATGTAGTCGATATGATCAATCAGCATTGAAAGCGGCGGTCTCAACGCGGTTGCCTCAACTGGGTATTTTTTAGTAAAGAACTCATTAATTTCATAATCTGGTTTTTTTATGCTGACTAATGAATCCATTTCCGTTTTGTGCCGGCTAATGAATGCTGTAATGCGTTTCTGATAATTGCTGTCAACAAATCCGGAGTAAAAATTTATGCAGATGACTCCTTCATTTTTGCCTACGGCCCTGATTTGATCGTCTTTGAGGTTGCGAAATACGGGGCATAAATTGTATGCACAACTATGGGAGACAAGTATGGGTTTGGTACTGGTGTGAATGGCATCCCAAAAAGTCTGTTCCCCAACATGGGACAGATCAACCAGCATTCCAAGTTCATTCATTCTTTTTACAACCTGCTTTCCAAAATCATTCAATCCTTTCTGGCCATTTGGGATGTTGCCCTTGGTTTCATCTTTAGCCGAGCTGGCCCAGGAGGTGGAATTATTCCAGGTGAGGGTCATATAGCGCACGCCCCGCTTATAGAGACTGTCCAGATTTTCCAGTTTGTCTTCGATCATATGGCCACCTTCAACCCCCATCATTGCCGCGAGCTTTTTCTCCCTGACAGCCTCGGCCAGTTGCGTGGGATTTGTTACAATGCTCATGCGATAAGAATTTCTCTTGGCAATTGCATATAAGGAATCAATTTCGATGTTGGCGAATTTGAATGCCGTATCCTTGCCGAATCGTTCGTCGCAGAAAATAGAAAAGACCTGAACGTCCACCCCACCCTTCCTGAACCGCGCCAGGTCTGAATGTGATTTTCCAGTAAGATCATTATCAATATCGAGCCCCCTCATTGTTACTGAAGAAAGGACATCATTATGGGTATCTGCAACGATGGCTTTGTAATGTAGCCTTCGGTAGTCCTGGGCATTTATGCCAAGCGAGAAAGCCAGAAATGCAAATGATAAGATAATAATTTTCATGCAGCGTGGTTGTATCTGAAATTGAAAGGAGGATTAAATTTAGCCAAGTTTCAATACAATGCTATGGATTGAAAAACTCATACAGGTTCGGGCGGTTTGAATTATTACAGTAGTATAAGTGATTTTAGGAACCCTAAGGCCGGGATTCCACTCGCGCCAACGAATGAATCCTGCTCACTTTGAAGCATCATTCAGCCGATCCTTTTTCACCCACGAACCATTGCTCTTTATTTTTGAACAATACATTGAATGTGGTGAGAGAACCATAAATCCTGGTGATGTACTGCTGCAAATTCACTTTGTCTTCATCGGATAATAGCTTATGTGCATTAATCTGTTGCTCCAGCACCCTTAAGCGATCGCGGAGCATGACGATCTTGTGAAAGAAAATATCAACCGGGATCTCTTTGGGTTTCTGGGTCTTGTCGGCCGGCTGCAGCAGCATGGTTCCACCTTTCCAACGGTCCCCCAGTGGCACCAGTTCGGTTGTGTCACCCCAAAGGCGCAGGATCTTGAGCAGAGATTTTTCCACGTCTGAAACGGTTTCAATTTCAATGGAAACATTTTCGGGAATGATCTCATCAAGCTGAGGATCGTTCTTGTCAATTTCCTTCACGCCGTGATTGATGAATGAGATCAGGTAAGAGGCATACCTGATGCCCACGATCACTCCCGGCCCGAAATTAGTGTGTTGTAAACGGGTACCGATTCCAAGAGTCAGTTGGTCCATGAGTCTTATTTCAGTTTTGATTCTTAGTTTTTAACCAGTCTTTATAACGGCTCATAATAAACGAATTTCCCTTTTGCCAATATTCCGGAGAAGCTACAGTGAAGTGGTCTCCAGTCAGGTACAGGAAATCCATGGCAGCATTCAGTTTTTTCATTTCATCATTCAGCACATGTATGGGATAATTCAGCAAAAAATTATCCTGTTCTCCAACTGTTATCAGGATCTTATTGCTCAGCACGGGCGACAGGGAAGTCCAGTTGTTCCGGAGATACAGGCTGATATCATATTTTTTCCAGTGCTCCACCACGGACTTATTAATTTTACCGGTTTGCGCGTCGCAGAGTCGCTCTGGCTCTCCATCGGCGGCCTTCGCGCTGAAAACGGCATCGAAACTCCTCATCTGGCTGCCCCGGTATTGAACGGTTTCCATTTGGTAATAGTCTTTCATATAGTTGATGGGATAATATCCGGCAAGGGTTGCCACAGGGTTCGGGTCGCCATTCTTATTATAAAACATATTGTCGTCTTCATACAGATTGATTTTCTGAAAACTTCTGAAATCTACAGGGTCCGGCGAGCTGGACCAGCAAGCCTGAAATGTTTCAGGGTAATGAGTCTGCAACCACAAAACGGTCCATCCGCCGCTGCTATGACCGTTGAGTACCCGAAATCCATTGCAGCGATAATTATTCTCGATATCAGGGATCAATTCCTTTACGAGAGCGTCTCCCCAGGGGCCATTATTGTCGCTATTGGCATAGACACTATGCCCCAGCCTGCAATTCCCATCGAGGAAGAGGGTTATGAATGCGGTGGAATCAATCTCCCGGCCATATGTTTTGTCTCTTCCACTATAGCGATGATAGTCACCCCCATATCCTGAAACCAGGATCAACAAGGGGAATTTCTTTGTTGGATCTTTGTAGTAGTCTTTTGGAAGGAGCAGTGCGGCATCAATTGAAATGGGCTTTTGCTGATGTGCCGAAAGTAATTTTGAAGGAAGTCTTATTTCCTTGACGAATTCGGTGTTGGTGAAGGATGCCTCGGGAACCATTTCAGTACATTCAATCCTGTAAACCTGTTTGGTATTGGATGTGATTTTGATCTTTGCAGATTTGGAATAAAGATTCAGGGGACTGGTTCCGATGGCACGCCCTCCCAAATCTCGGTCCCATACCGCCTGCACATAATATTCGCCCCTTTCTATTTCCGAAAGTTTTGCGGGAAAAGAAATGGCCTTGTCGTCAAAGACAATTTTCTGGCCCGGGTTGATTTTTTTTGCTTCAGTCGCAAAATAAGGCTTGATCCTGATCATGAAGTCCTCTTCCCTCGGTTCCTTAACGTCCTTTGAAAAAAACAAAAGGACTTTGCCCGAAAAAGGGCCTTTAAATTCTCTGGCTTTGTAGCTTACTTCAAAACGTTGGGCAAACAATGCGAATGGCAGAAGCAGGCAGGCCAGGGCCTGAATGAATTTGTTCATGTAAAAATGGGTTTATTGCGTTTTCGAAAATTCATAGGGATTGAATTCTATAAAGTCGGCCACCTTAACGGTTACGGATTTTACTTTTCCATCCTTTACCGCAAATGGAAAAATGGCCTTGCTGAATTCAGGGTCTGTGAATATGGCGTAAAAACGGTTCCCACCCAAGGATTCAAGTTTCGCATACATTTTGGGATGATGTGAAAATTTCATTTTCAGTTCGCCTGATTCCCAAACAACATTCATATTGCCATAAACATTGTTGTAGTACTTGCCGGTATAAGCGGTAATGGGCAGGGCGGGCTTTAAATGAAGTGCTGCGGAGTCTTTCATTTTTTGTTCTTTCTGCTCCAATGCCCGGTTCTGCATTTGCTGAAAGTTCAGATACACTTTGCTATAGTTGCGATAGGGGAAGCCCAGGTAAGCGTCAAGGATTTCCCATTTCAGGGCCTCATAAAAAGCATTCTGGTCGGTATTGGTAAATACAATTATGCCCAGTTTTTCTTCAGGCAGGAGCGTTACGCTGGTAACAAATCCATTTACACCGCCGGTATGTGAAACAATTTTTTTTCCTCCATATTCTTCCAGGAACCAGCCCAGGCCGTATAAGGCAAAATGGCCGTGATTGTAAAGGGTGCCACCATTTCCCAAAATTGAATTCGGAGTTCTTGTTTGGTCGATCGCCGCTCCTGGAATTATTTGTTTGTCATCAACCCTTCCATTATTTAAGAGTGCCATCACCCATTTACTCATATCATTCACGGAACACCCGATGCTCCCTGCAGGAGCAAGATTATCAATCAGGCAAAATGGAATCTTAATCAATTTTCCGTCGGCGATGGTATGAGGTGTACACTTGTTAGGCGCATTGGGAAAATCTTTGCTCAATGCCAGGGTATTATTCATTCCAAGCAGAAGGAAAATCTTTTCTTTCAAAAAATCTTCCCAGGAAATTCCTGTGGCCCTTGGAATGATTTCGCCCGCGGTAAGAAAAGCGGCATTGGTATATCCCCATTTAGTTCGAAATGGATATTCGGCCTTGATATGGCTCATTTTTTCTATCACCTGCTTTCTACTGAGGTCGCTGGTCCAGTAGGTAAAATCTCCCTGGAATGTGCGAAATCCGATCCGGTGGCAAAGGAGGTCGCGAATGATTGCCTGCTCACCTGCAGCCTTATTATCTAATTTGAATTGCGGAATCCATTTGGTGACCTTATCGTCGAGTGACAATTTTTTTTCATTGTCGAGCATTGCCAGCGCGGTTGCTGTGAAGGCTTTTGTATTGGAGCCGATCATGAATAGTGTATTCTCGTCCACCTTGTCATTAGTCCCCAATTCTTTCACACCATATCCCTTCATCACTACTATCTTTCCATTTTTGATTATGCACACTGCCACGCCGGGAATCTGCCAGTTAACCAGTGCCTTTTCGGTGTATGTGTCCAGACTGTCTTTCACGAAATGAGGCACCGTGTCGTTTTGCGCGTAAAGGCGGCCGAAAGCAATGGAAAATGAAACCAATAGCAGAGGCAACTTATTTAAGTGGGAGTTCATAATGGAAGTTTTGGATATTCTAAGTTAATACCTTCTTTGATTGGATACCATGTCTTTTCTTATAACGGGTCCTTGACCTTTTCATTAGTATTGGTATGAAGAGGGGAAAGAATCTCGCTGACACAGGGAACCATAGAGATAAGGGAGCCAGTAATGTTAGAAGGAATGATGCAAAAAAAACAGCCGGCACAATCAGGGAACGCCTTATGGCCAGATGCAATGTTGTGGAATCCAGCGCCGGGGCGGCGACTTTATGTTTCGGATTGCCAATATATTTCCAAAGGAAGTAATTGGTAAATCCGGTTAAGCAAATATTAATAACATAAATGCCATAGGGTATAATGAGTTGAATTTTATGCGCATACTCTCCGTAAATACCCGAACTGAAAGGCATGAGGATGATGGAAAATAAGAAGAAGAGGTTTAGCCAGAGCAGGGTTTCATTGTAGTGTTCCACATATCCGAACATTCTGTGATGCACGGTCCAATAAAGAGCAACGATAAAGAAACTGATGATGAAACCATTGAACTTAAACGACAATGGTAATAATGCCCTGAGAATTTCCTTGTCGGATATATCTCCGTCTAACACGGGTACCCTTATCTCTATTACCAGCAAGGTGATGGCAATGGCGAAAACGGCATCGCTGAAGAGGATCATTCTTTCGAGTTGAAATTCCTTCTTGAGTTCATTATGGATCTTCTCCATGCCTGGCCTCCGTTTTTATGGTGGGGTTGATCAAATGCAGACCAAAATAAAAAAAACGGCCCTGGAGGGCAAGCTTCATGTAAAATAAGATGCCTGACTATGCCCGTGAAGTTTTGAATAGCGGTGAATGCTTATTCCATGAGTTTGTACAATTCGTCAAGGTTAGGCGTAAGAATGATTTCAGTTCTGCGGTTGAGCGCCCTGCCTTCCTCGGTATTATTTGATTCTACGGGGTCGAAATAGCTATGACCGGCGGCGATGATCCTGGTAGGATCCACTTTATACTGGTTGGCGAGTACGCGAACGATGGAGAGCGATCTCGCGGAGCTGAGAGCCCAATTATCTGGGAAATTTTTCCGGATGGGAATGCTATCTGTATGACCCTCCACCATGATCTGTATTTTGGGATCGGTGTTCAAAACCTGAGCGATTTTACCGAGAGCTTCCACCCCTGCCTTATTCACTACCGCGCTGCCAGATTTAAAAAGAAGTTGTTCCTGCAGGGATACATATACTTTTCCGTTTTTAATATATACGTTCAGGTCTTCTGCTTTGTACTGGCCGAGGGCGTCATGGATTGACTTCTGAAGATTTCCAACCACATTCCGCTGCTGGTCGATCAGCTTTTGCAAGGCCTCCATTCGTTTTTGCTGTTCTTCAATGGTGGAGGAGCTGCTGCTCAGTTGCAGATCTTTTTGGGCATTGGCTGCTTTGAGAGCCTCAAGTTCCTTTTGCAGATCATCTATTTTTTGCTTGCTGCTCACCAGTTCTTCACGCGTATCGGTGAGGGTTCCCGCAAGTTTGAGGCTGTCTTGTAGAAGGGCGTTAGCCTGGTTGGTCAGAGCCACAAATTTCCTTTTTGCAACGCAGGAACTAAGCAAACAAAGGCTGATACTGAAAATGAAGAGGTGGATATTTTTCATGTTGCCGCTTTTCTTTATCAGAGCAACAAATGCGCCAAACAAATATGCCAGCCGCGTCAACTCCGGCAAAGGATTCATTCATTGAGAGCCTGGTACACCAATACCTTGAACTTGTCGGCGATATCATGGTGCTCGTCTCCCCATAGTTGCCTGTAAATGAGCGCCACCATTTTTTCCTTGGGATCTGCCCAATAGGTTGTGGCAAATGCACCGCCCCATTCAAATACAGATTCCGGCGTAGGCAGTATGGCGCTCCCCTCTTTGGTGGTGATCATGAAACCCAGGCCGAATTTATTGGGTCCCAGGCTCAGGGATCCGATCTGGTTCATGGTCATCATGCGTACGGTATTCTGGGCCAGGAGTCTCTTTCCGTTATAAGTGCCCCCATTCAGGAGCATTTGCAAAAAAATGGCATAGTCCTTTACTGTGGAAGAGAGCCCGCCACCTCCTGAAAAATAAGTTCCTTTTCCTTTTGGATAGTCCCGGAAATTTTTGCCATTAAAATCCAGTACGGGAGGAGCTTTCTGCAATGCGCCCGTGGAATCAAATTCATACATATTGGCTAGCCTCGCCTGTTTTTCAGGCGGCAGATAAAACCAGGTATCGTTCATTCCCAGGGGCTCGAATATACGGGTACGGAAAAAGGAGTCGAGCGGCATTCCGGAAATTTGCTCCACCAGGTAACCCAGCAGGTCGGAATTCAGGCCATAGGTCCATTTTTCTCCGGGCTGGTGCATTAGAGGCAGGCGTCCCAGCTTTTTCATGTCAGTGGCAAGCAACCTGCTTTCATAGCCATCAAAACCCAATCCCGCCGTAATGCCATTCTTGAAATAAATGGCATTGGCCTCCTTGGAACCAATCTGCGCATATCCAATACCGGAAGTATGTGTGAGCAGATCCCTGATCGTGATCTCCCTGTTAGCGGGAATCACTGTATATGTGGTATCAGCCGGATTGAATTTGTTCAATACCCGGGGCTTCTTAAATTCCGGAATATACCTTGATATGGGATCGTCGAGCAGGAATTTTCCTTCTTCATAGAGCATCATTACAGCAACAGCTGTTATGGCCTTGGTTTGAGAGGCGATCCTGAAGATGGCGTCTTTACGTAGTGGAATTCTTTTTTCCACATCATCATAACCAAAACTTCTGTAGTATACAATTTTCCCATTGCGCATGATCAGCGTCACGGCGCCATTCATCCATTTATCTGTTACAAATTGCTGAAGAGAATGGTCGATTCTTTCGAGTCTCTCGGGAGAAAATCCTGCTGATTCCGGAGGAACCTCGATAAGGTTTGAGGTTTTTTGCGAGACAGTCTGGCCTTTGGACGCAAGGCATATGGGCAGGGCTACGATCAGGTAGAATAGAAATTTTCTCATGGCAGAATTTTGGTTATGTGACAATTGGATGTTTCAGGTTCCTGTTCTTGTATTTCCCGATCAATTCAGCACGCAAATCATTTAGCCTCTGATCAAACAAATGCCTTCATTTCATGGGGATTGAGTTCATAGCCGGATCAAAGCTGAATCTAAATTTAAGAAAACTGCTGGTACAGAATCAGATTTTCAGGGGCCATCAGGAATGGATGTTGTGAGGAGAATCATCACTGCTTCCGGAATTTGCATACCGGGCCGATATTACCGATTCAATCACTTTCGGATAAAATTCGTGTTCCATTTTGTGGATCTTGTGAGCCAGTGATTGGGGAGTATCTGCTTCATCAACCTTGCATTTAGACTGGAAGATTATTTCTCCATGATCGAGAATTTCATCTACGAAGTGAATGCTGATGCCGCTTTCCTTTTCATGGGCCCTTATCACTGCCTCGTGTACAAAATGTCCGTACATGCCCTTGCCACCATATTTTGGCAAGAGAGCCGGATGAATATTGATGATCTTTTTCGGGTATTCTTTGATGAGAGAAGAGGGTAATTTCCAAAGGAATCCTGCCAGCACTATAAAATCAATCTTCCTTTCCTTCAATTCGTGAACATATCCATTACCCCGGAAGAATTTTTCTTTTTCCAGCATCATCACGGGAATATTTTCTCTTTGGGCAATGTTCAACACTCCCGCTCCCGGCTTATTGCATGCAATCAGCTCAATCTTAATGGAGGAGTGTTTATGAAAATGATGGATGATTTCCAGGGCATTGGATCCTGCTCCTGAAGCAAAAATGGCTACCCTGATTTCTATGCCTGTCAAAACGTTTTCGAGAACGAGGGAATTTTCGGACTTTGCCCCCGTGCTGGAAATTTTTGCGGGAGCAAATACCATACCCTGGGTTGCAACTTCCTTACTGGTTGCGGAATGATTTTGTTTTTGCAGATCGAGCCAGCGTAAAATTTTTGAGATATACGTCTTAAAGAATGCAAGTTGACCGAAAGGAATGCTTACCAATAATACTGACAGCGGCCAGAGCAGAGTAATCAGTATAATATAAACAACCGCCCATATAACGGAATTTTCAATGCCGGTCAGGTCCATCAATCTGCGACCTGCATAGGCTGTGAGACTGCCACCAACGGCAAATGTGACCAGGATCAACAAGACCCTGGCTCCATTCACTTTCCATTTTTTTTGCAATCTCTCCAACATGGTGGACTGCAAGATGGCAAATTATCAGTAAAAAAATGAATTACATAGAACGAAATCAGATTGTATTATGCAGTTCAGGGAAACATGAGGAAAAATTATATGGGTATATGGCAAATAGCTGAAATCCACGTCAGACAAGGGTAAATTTTTTTCAGAAATGTGAATATTTTGTCAACATCCTGACCTATTTTTGCACCCGACACAGGAAAACTCTCCACATCCAAATTTAACTCCGTGATATGATCCATCACCGATTAACTGTTAAGAAGATAGTGCAAGGTCTGGCTTTAATCCTTTCTCTTTTCATTGTAAATGTATCCCGGGCTCAGGATGGTAGGGCTCTCTTCAATCAAAATTGTGCGGTCTGTCATAATGTATTCAAAAAAGTAATCGGCCCCGAATTGGGTGGTGTGGAAGATCGGGGTCCATGGAAGGATAGAAAGAAATTGTATGCGTGGATCCATAATCCTGCCGGATTCATGGCCAATGATCC
Organism: uncultured Bacteroidota bacterium; assembly: GCA_937902875.1. Classification (GTDB taxonomy): domain Bacteria; phylum Bacteroidota; class Bacteroidia; order Chitinophagales; family Chitinophagaceae; genus PSRI01. Next base: position 12,854 of record CALFNL010000032.1, read on the forward strand.
TTATACTCAGAGCCTGAAGTCGCAGTCAGGCGGAATGATGATGACGGCCTTTCCCCAGCTTACAGAAGCGCAAATTGATGCCATTATCAACCATGTGAATACCACATACGCTGCCGGACCCGGCGGTGGAGCTCCTGGTCAGCCAATTCCCACTGCTGTTACGGCACCTGAAAGCGACAATACCTTATTATATGGTGTGCTCACTCTGATACTGGCAATTGTAGCTCTCATCCTGCTGCAGGTCAACAGCACGCTGAAGAAATTGTCTGATGATAAGGAAGGAATTCCCTCGGTTGAGCCCATCCCATTCTACAGAAACAAATTATATATAGCCCTTACTATTGTGGTTCTTTTCATTGTGGGAGGTTATTTTACCATACAGGGTGCCATAGGGCTTGGCAGAACAAAGAATTATGAACCGGTTCAGCCGATTTATTATTCTCATAAAGTACATGCAGGCATTAAACAGATCAATTGTCTCTATTGTCATAGTGCAGCCCAGGAAAGCAAACAATCTGGCATTCCTTCTGTGAATGTGTGTATGAATTGCCATATGGCTATTAATGAATATGTAAAAGGCCCCAAAATATATAAGGCCGATGGTTCGGAAGTGAATGGCACGGCGGAAATTCAGAAACTTTACAAATATGCCGGTTGGGATCCGGATAAGAACGAATATACCGGTGAGGGAAAACCCATAGAATGGATAAGGATTCACAATCTTCCGGATCATGTTTATTTCAATCATTCGCAACATATAGTGGTGGGCAAACAGCAGTGTCAAACCTGCCATGGTCCCGTTACTCAAATGGACGAAGTTTACCAGTTTGGGGAACTCAATATGGGATGGTGTATCAACTGTCACCGGGAAACCAAGGTGCAGTTCACCGATAATAAATTCTACAGCATTTACGAGAAATTTCATGAGGATATAAAAAATAAAAAGCTGGATAGCGTGACCGTGGAAATGATTGGTGGAACGGAATGCCAGAAATGCCATTACTGATGCATTTTTCCCGCATAACAATCGTCATGTAATCTTGAAGATGCAATAATTGCTTAGCCTGTTTTCATATCATTTTTAAACTGAAAATTCTCAAATTTTCAAATTCTTATAAATGGAGCAAAAAAAGTACTGGCAAAACTTAGGTGAATTAAATGACACGGAAGGGCACCAGAAATTGGTTAAGGATGAGTTCCAGGAAGATTTACCGTTTTCAGATGATGGTAAGGGATTATTAGATGCCAAAGCTCCCCGGAGAGACTTCCTAAAATACCTGGGCTTCAGCACCGCCGCCGCCGCTCTGGCCGCTAGTTGCGAAACGCCTGTCAGAAAGAGCATTCCCTACCTGAATAAACCCGAAAATCTCACTCCCGGTGTTGCCGAATATTTTGCTACCACCTATGTTAGGGAAGGCGACTCATTGCCTGTTTTGGCAAAGGTCAGGGATGGACGTCCCATTAAGATTGAAGGAAACGAATTGTCGGCACTTACCGGAAGAAAGGGTGGCACTTCGGCCCAGGCCCAGGCTTCCGTACTGGGAATTTACGACGTGGCTCGTTTGAGATATCCCGCTGAAATTGTGAATGGGGAATTGAAAGAATTTCCCGGTTCGGGTTTTGAGGGTGTTGACAGAAAGATTCCCGGCGAATTGAATGGCCCGGCAACTGTACTTCTAACATCTTCCATTCATTCTCCTACTACCAGGCAGGTAATCTCCGAATTCCTGGCCAAGAATCCCGGCAGCAGACATGTTCAATACGATGCAATTTCTTACAGCGCCATGCTGCAGGCCAATGAAGCCTGCTATGGTAAGAGAGCGATCCCGTCTTATCATTTTGAAAAAGCAAAAACAATTGTGAGCATCGAAGCCGATTTCCTGGGCACCTGGCTCAATTTCGTAGAATATGCCGGCCAATACGCTCAGGGACGCAAGCTGAACATGAAGAGCCCCGAAATGAGTAAGCATATTCATTTTGAAGGCAGCCTCAGTCTTACTGGCGCCAATGCAGACGACAGGTTCCTGCACCGTCCTTCGGAAACCGGGGCAGTTGTACTGAATTTGCTTGCAAAATTGGGCGGCAATGTAAGTGCTCCAGCCATCGGCGACGAAAAACTCCGGAAAGGAATAGACATGGCTGTAGCCGCACTCGGTGCCAACAAAGGAGCGGCACTGGTAGTTTGCGGAAGCAATGATATCAATATACAAATTGTGGTGAATGCAATTAATGAAGCGATCGGAGCAAATGGAACTACTATCGACTGGTCGGCTCCCCTGCAAATACGCCAGGGTACAGACGAAGAAATGGCGCAGTTGGTAAGAGACATGAATGACGGCAAAGTGGATGGATTACTTATCTACGAAGCCAACCCCGCCTATAATTATCACAATGCAGAAGGATTCAAAAGTGGATTGAAAAAAGTGAAGGTTAGCGTTTCTTTCAACGATAAGCTGGATGAAACCACCGCACTCTGCAAATATGTTATTCCTCACCATCACTACCTTGAAAGTTGGGGAGATGCCGAGCCTAAAACGGGTTATATCAGCATGCTGCAACCCACCATTGCGCCTCTCTTCAGAACCAGGTATTTTCAGACCTCCCTGCTGAAATGGACCGGTAATAATTCAGACTATGAAACTTATTTCAAGAATTACTGGCTAACGAAACTGGGCAGCCAGGAAGCATTCGATAAAACTTTGCAGGACGGTGTAATTGAACCTGCTGCAGAAACTATTAGCGCCACCGCCTTCAATGGAGCTTCACTAACAGATGCTGCCGCGAAAGTGATTGCCATGAAGCCGGGCTCCAAAACAGAATTGGTATTATATCAGAAAGTTTCGATAGGCAGTGGGGCTGATTCCAATAATCCCTGGCTGCAGGAAATGCCCGACCCCATTACCAAGGCAACCTGGGACAATTACGTGATGATCCCCTATACTCTTGCAGACGAGCTGGGCATAAAGCTGGACGACGTATATGAAATGAATCCACCCAAACCGGTGATCATTCTCACCATCAATGGCAAAGAACTGAAACTGCCCATACTCGCAATTCCCGGCATGCACCCCAATGTGGTGGCGGTTGCGCTGGGATATGGAAGAACTGATAAGCTGGGAGTAGCTGCCGGCGGTGTGGGTCAAAATGTATATCCATTTGTAAACGGAGCAGGAGGCACGCGGGAATATTATGTTTCAAGCGTAGAATATAAGAAGACGGATACTACTTACCCCATTGCCTACACGCAAACTCACAATCAGTACGAAGGACGTGTTGAGGCTGTGCGGGAGTTTTCATTAAACGATTTCAAGAAGGATCCGGAAGTAATCCCGCAATATCGCGAGGAGCTGGCCGAAGAATTTGCCAAGGAAACCGGCGAGTACAGAACGGAGTCCACATTATACCCCAATTATGAATCACCGGGCGCACATTGGGGGATGAGCATTGACCTGAATTCCTGCATCGGATGCGGCGCCTGCACCATCGCCTGCACCGCCGAAAATAATGTGCCCGTTGTGGGAAAATATGAGGTTGCACGTAACCATGAAATGCACTGGCTGCGCATTGACCGCTATTTCGCTGTATATCGTGGCAAGTCTGATGGCGACGATCTCAATGTCATTTTCATGCCCATGCTATGCCAGCATTGCGACAATGCTCCTTGTGAGAACGTTTGTCCTGTGGCTGCAACCAATCATAGCAGTGAGGGTCTCAACCAAATGGCCTATAACAGGTGCATCGGCACTCGTTACTGCGCTAATAACTGTCCGTTTAAGGTGCGTCGCTTCAATTGGGCAGACTATACCGGAGCCGATAGTTTCCCAGATAACCAGAAACCATTGGTGGGTGACGGCCAGATGGAACCAGTTGTGCTGATGATGAATGATGATCTGAGCCGCATGGTACTGAATCCAGATGTAACGGTCCGTTCCCGCGGTGTAATGGAAAAATGCTCCTTCTGTGTGCAGCGCTTGCAGGATGCCAAATTGCACGCAAAGAAAGCACAGGATCCCACGCTGATAAGGGATGTAAAAACTGCCTGTATGCAGGCCTGCCCCACCCAGGCCATTGTATTTGGAAACGTGAACGATAAGCAAAGCATGGTTTATAAGATCCGTCACGAAGAGCAGGTTGAAAGAACTTTTTATGCCCTGGAGCAATTGCACGTACTGCCAAATATTAATTACCTGGCCAAAGTGAGAAATACCGAAAGGCCTGTGGGCGTAAAAGATAAGTTTCACAAGGAACCAGCCGCCGAAGCCAAACCGCGTGCACATAGCTAAGATTCGAAACAGAACCGGTAAGAGATAATAAGGGAAATTGGATAGAAATTAAAAGCTGATAACATTTTATAAATTAACCCAGACAAATGAGTTTGATCAAATACGAATCCTTTGTAAGGGAACCGTTAGTAGATGGAGAAAAGAACTACCACGTTGTAACGGAAGAGATCGTTCATACCATTGAGGCGAAGCCAACCAGGCTTTGGTATATCGGCTTTTCCATTGCCGTTATTCTGCTGTTGCTCGGAATATATGCCGTATATCGTGAAGTGACTTATGGTATCACGGAATGGAACCTGGGAAGAACGGTGGGATGGGGCTGGGATATCACCAACTTCGTGTGGTGGGTAGGTATTGGTCATGCGGGAACCCTGATATCTGCTATCCTGCTGCTTTTTCGGCAGGGATGGAGAACGGGTGTAAACCGCGCTGCAGAGGCCATGACGATATTTGCAGTAATCTGCGCCGGCCAATTTCCAATTTGGCATATGGGCCGTGTATGGCTGGCATTCTTCGTGATGCCTTATCCAAATACACGCGGTCCATTATGGGTTAATTTCAATTCGCCTCTATTGTGGGACGTATTTGCGATCTCGACCTATTTCACCGTGTCATTGCTTTTCTGGTACACCGGTCTCATTCCCGATCTCGCAACTATTCGCGACCGTGCCCGCACAAAGCTCAGGAAAATGTTGTACGGAATCGTCTCCTTCGGCTGGTCGGGCTCCACCAAACACTGGCAGCGCCATGAAAGCCTTGCACTGGTGCTTGCCGGATTGAGCACGCCCCTGGTACTTTCTGTGCACACCATCGTGTCGTTCGACTTCGCCACTTCGGTAGTGCCGGGATGGCATACCACTATATTTCCACCCTATTTTGTGGCAGGAGCCATTTTTTCTGGATTCGCCATGGTGCAAACCCTGATGGTGGTTACCCGGAGGGTCATGAACCTTCAGGATTATATCACAATTGGCCACATTGAAGCCATGAACAAAGTGATTGTGCTTACGGGTTCCATTGTGGGCTGCGCCTACCTCACCGAATTATTCATTGCCTGGTATGGCGCCAATATATATGAATCAGACGCATTTTTTAAAGGACGCCTCACCGGCCCCTATTCCTGGGCATATTGGATCATGATGACCTGTAACGTGGCGGCGCCTCAACTTTTCTGGTTCAAGAAATTGAGGCGGAATATTGAATTCACATTCATCATGAGCATTATCGTGAATATCGGAATGTGGTTTGAGAGATTTGTCATAATAGTGCTTTCGATTTTCAGGGATTACCTGCCATCTTCCTGGTCAATGTACTATGCCGCCAGCATATACGAGGTAGGATTCTTCATGGGATCGCTGGGATTATTCTTTACGGCTTATTTCCTGTTCTCAAAATATTTCCCGGTAATTGCGATTCATGAAATCAAACATGTGCTCAAGACCAGTGGCGAAAGTTATAAGGCCCGAATGGGGAAGATTGAGAGCGAAGACATGGAACAGTTTTATCATGAAATACATGAGGCGGAACATCATTGATCCGCAGAGTGCCGACCATTTATTGATTTGAAATGAGTTGATTCATTAAGCCATGGTCCTGCAGGCCCTGGTTCAAAAAAAAGGATATGGATATCAGAAAATTTGTTGTTGGCTGTTATGATGATGAGGAAGTGCTCTTCCCTGCTGTTAAAAAAGTGCGCAAGGCGGGGTACAAGATACATGATGTGTACACGCCATATGCTGTGCATGGCCTTGACAAGGCACTGGGTCTGAGGGAAACCCGAATCCACACGGCAGGCTTCATTTATGGGATGGTGGGCCTTACAACGGCACTCTCCTTCATAAGCTGGATTTTGGCAATCGACTGGCCTCTGAATATAGGAGGAAAGCCACATTTCGCCCTGCCAGCCTGGATACCAATCATGTTCGAATTGACCGTATTGTTTTCAGCGATTGGCATGACACTCACTTTCTGTTACCTCTGCCAGTTGGCTCCCTTCGTAAAAAAACATCATTTTCATCCACGGGCTACAGACGACCTTTTTGTTATGGTAATTGAATGTACCACTAAAACGAATGTTCAGGAAGCGCAGAATTTCCTGACCGGCACCGGAGCCAAAGAGGTGAATGTGCAGTTGGCTGAAACCGGCTGGTGGTTGGGCACTTATGATAAAGACAGGAAAATATTCGAGGTGGGAAAAGAGGCAATTTCCGCCTAATCGACACATGGAAATAAATTAAGAAAATGAAAAAAATATCCATTATATCATTTATTTTTCTTGCAGTCGCGATAACCATCGTCAGTTGCCACGACAAAACCAGACCCGGTAGAAATTATATGCCCGATATGGCCTATAGCCGCGCATACGAAACTTATTCGGAAAATCCCATTTTTGCCGATCATCAGACCAATCGTACTCCGGTGGCGGGAACAATTGATCGCGGACAGCTTCTGCCTTTTCATATCGCAAAAGACAAGGTCGGCGATACTACGAATTTTGCAAAAGCGAGATTTGTTCCCAATCCCCTTCCACCTCTCGATTCATCGGCCATGGTGGAATCTGAAAGGTTATACCTGATTTATTGTGGCATTTGCCATGGCCCTAAGCTGGATGGCAATGGCCCCTTATGGAAAGATGGAAATGGACCGTTTCCCGCCGCGCCAAAAAACCTGATGGATCCGACTATTGTTAATATGCCTGACGGACAAATCTTCTATACGGCAACTTATGGCAAAAACAAGATGGGGTCCTATGCATCCCAATTGTCAATGCGGCAACGGTGGATGGTAATTCACTATATAAAAGCGCAGCAGAATAAGGCAAACCCGCCTGTGGCTGTGGCCAAAGACAGCAGTAGTGTAAAAAAATAATTAACTGACTTAAGAACTCTAATAAAAATACGAGGATGATTAAGCAACAATTTGAAATTCCAGCCGGATATAAAAAATGGACATTGGGATTTCTGGCGGTAGGGATACTGGCTTTGGTTCTGGGATTCTTTGTGCTGGGAATTGGCAAGGATGAGCATGCTCAAACCCGATTCTGGGCTGTATTACTGCAGAACAGCCTTTTCTTCCTGATGATTTGTAACTCTGCCATGTTTTTTATTTGTGCCACAACCCTCGCCATGGGGAGTTGGATCACAACTTTCAGGCGTGTTCCCGAAGCCATTTCAAGCCTCGTTCCCATTCTTGGCATACTGGCACTCATAGTTTTTGCCTGTATAATTTTTGGAGATAAATACCATATATATCCCTGGTTAGACAAGAATGCTGTGGCCACAGACAGGGTATTGAATTATAAGAAAGGATTTCTGAATCCCGTTTTCTTCCTTGTTTGGACCATTTTCACTCTTTGCACCTGGTCTTTTGTAGGCTGGAAGATGCGGCAATTGTCCCGCGAAACGGATGAGCGCCCTCTTTCCGAAAACCAGGCCCGCCAGTTTACCTGGAAGAATACCATTTGGGGATCTGTGTACATAGTATTCTTTGCGCTCACCGTTGGATCTTCCATCCCCTGGCTCTGGCTTATGAGTATCGACGCCCATTGGTTTTCCACCATGTACAGCTGGTACACATTTGGAAGCACATTTGTTTCGGGTATTGCCCTGATGGGCCTCTTTGTTATTTACCTTAAGAACCAGGGATACCTGGAATATACCAACGATGAACACCTGCATGATATAGGTAAATTCATTTTTGCGTTTTCAATTTTCTGGACCTACCTGTGGTTCGCCCAGTTCATGCTGATTTGGTATGCTAATATTCCCGAAGAAACAATTTATTTTAAGGCAAGGCTCCAGGGCTCATACAGGGGAATATTCTGGTTAAATTTGATAGTGAATTTTGTAGCACCGATATTGATACTCATGACAAGGGGGTCCAAGAGAAATTACACCATCATGACCTTCATGTGCGTGCTAATTCTATTGGGTCACTGGCTGGATTTCTTTCAAATGGTAATGCCAGGAACCGTGGGCGAGCATTATAACCTGGGCTGGTACGAATGGGGAATCCTGGCGCTATTCATTGGACTGGTGATGCATTTTGTTGGAAAATCATTGACTAAATCGCCGATGGTGCCCAAGTATCATCCATTCCTGAAAGAAAGTATAATGCATCACACCTGATGAATCATTAGTGATAGAACGAATGAAATTGTTAAACTAATTTTTTCTAAAATGACCACATCCGGATATCTTATTATTGTCATTCTTGGTCTGCTATTTCTCGTGATATTTCAGATCGCGAAGGCCAGCGAGTATGTTTCCGTCCTGAAGGGCGAGAAAAAAGCTATGGAGCAAAATAACCGGATCAATGGCTTTCTGATGGTTGTTTTCCTGGTAGTGGGGCTGGCGGCGGCCTGGTGGTGTAATGAATTGTTATACAAGAAAACCCTACTGGCTTTTCCGGCTGCTTCCGAACACGGTCAAAAGATCGATACGATGCTCTGGATCACATTGGGCATCACGGGTTTCGTGTTTGTTGTTACGCAGATTCTCTTGTTTTGGTTTGCCTACAGATACCAGGCATCTGAAAAAAGAACAGCCTATTATTATCCCCATAATAATAATCTCGAAGTGTTATGGACCGCTGTTCCGGCCATCGCGCTCACCGTATTGGTAGGCTTTGGCTTGTATTACTGGTTCAAGATTACGGGTGAGCCACCCAAAGACGCGATGGAAGTGGAAGTTACAGGACACCAGTTTGCCTGGGAATATCGTTATCCAGGAAAAGATGGCGTATTAGGAAGAATTAATTACAAGCTGATTGATGCGGCGAAAAATAATCCGCTGGGTCAGGACTGGAACGATGCTGCCAACCAGGATGACCTGCATCCGAGCGAATTACACCTGGTGGTGAATAAACCAGTGCGATTGGTAATCCGCTCCCAGGATGTGATTCATGACGTGGGACTGCCTCATTTCAGAATGAAAATGGATGCTGTTCCGGGAATTCCTACTACCATGTGGTTTACTCCTAAATATACTACGCAGGAAATGAAGGAAATTACCAAGAATCCAAATTTTGTCTATGAAATTGCATGTGACCAGTTATGCGGAAACGGACATTTTGGTATGCGGGGAGTGATAGTGGTGGAATCTCAGGCAGATTACGACAAATGGATCGCCACGCAGAAGTCACAATACGCCACTGCCAATCCAAATCTTTTACCGGCTGCGAATCCGGGAACTGCTGTAGCACCTGGTGCGGATAATAAACCACTGGCAAATCAGGTTCAGGAATCGGCGGGAAAACCCGTGGCGCAAAGCCTGAGCAGTCATAAATAAATTTGAATAGCTTTCAAATAGTAATTAAATTTTTGAAGATGAGTAACGAAGCCATAATTCAAGTTGAGCACGGTGCAGGGCAGGAGATTCATGAACTTCATGAGGGGCACCATCATCATCAATCCTTCATAACGAAATACGTTTTTAGTCAGGATCATAAGATGATCGCCAAGCAGTTCCTGATAACGGGAATGATCTGGGCGATTATTGGCGGCCTCATGTCGGTATTGTTCCGTATTCAGCTTGGTTATCCGGATGCCAGTTTCCCAATCCTGGAAGATATTTTCGGGCATTGGGCCAAGGGCGGTAAGATCCAGCCTGAATTCTACTATGCTTTGATAACCATGCACGGTACCATACTTGTATTTTTTGTATTGACTGCCGGCCTGAGTGGAACCTTCGCAAACCTGTTGATTCCGCTGCAAATTGGCGCAAGGGATATGGCTTCGCCCATGCTGAACATGCTCTCTTACTGGTTCTTTTTCTCTGCCAGCATGGTATTGTTCTCATCTTTATTTGTGCAAACCGGACCTGCGGCGGGAGGCTGGACCGTGTATCCACCGTTGAGCGCATTGGGAGATGCTTCGCAGGGCTCCAAGATCGGCATGGATCTTTGGCTGGTGGCTTTGGCCCTCTTTGTGATCTCAACTTTGCTTGGCGGTCTCAATTACGTATCCACCATTTTGAACATGCGAACCAAGGGCATGTCAATGACTCGTATGCCACTCACAATCTGGGCGATTTTGTTTACCGCCATACTCGGCATATTGTCTTTCCCCGTATTGTTTTCGGGATTTATCCTTCTCCTTTTCGACAGGCATCTGGGCACAAGCTTCTACTTGTCTGATATTGTTATAGGAGGAAAAGTATTGCCTAATGAAGGCGGAAGCGCCATTTTATACCAGCATCTATTCTGGTTCCTGGGTCACCCCGAAGTATATATTATCATTCTGCCCACGATGGGACTTGTGTCTGAAGTGATGTCAGTAAATGCCCGTAAGCCCATATTCGGTTATATGGCCATGGTAGGATCCTTATTCGCGATAACGGTTCTGGCCTTCCTCGTTTGGGCGCATCACATGTTCGTTACGGGCCTAAATCCCTTCCTGGGATCTTTCTTCGTTTTACTCACCCTGTTAATCGCGGTTCCATCGGCCATCAAAGTATTCAATTGGCTCACCACTCTGTGGAGGGGAAATATCCAGTTCACTACCGCCATGCTTTTTGCCATTGGCTTCGTGAGCATGTTCATTTCCGGGGGGCTCACCGGTATCTTCCTGGGTAATTCCACACTGGATATGCATTTACACGATACTTATTTTGTAATAGCCCACTTCCATATTGTAATGGGAATTTCCGCGTTCCTGGGTATGTTCGCGGGCATTTACCACTGGTTTCCTAAAATGTTTGGGCGATACCTCAACAGTACCCTGGGCAATTTGCATTTCTGGATAACGCTCGTTTGCGCCTATATCATTTTCTGGCCCATGCACTATGAAGGTTTTGCAGGTATGCCAAGGCGTTATTACGACTATTCGAGCTGGGAATCCTTTAAAGACTTTGTGGAACTGAACAAGGTAATCAGTTTCGCGGCGATTCTTTCCTTTGCCGCGCAATTGATGTTCGTGTTCAATTTCTTCTATTCCATATTCTATGGCAGAAAGGTTACCACTATGAATCCCTGGCATTCTTCCACGCTGGAATGGACCACGCCGATTAATCCCGGCCATGGCAACTGGCCTGGCGAAATACCGGAAGTCCATCGCTGGCCTTATGACTATGGAAAAGACGGCAAAGATTTCATAGCTCAAACCACACCGGTAGACGAAAGCGAGTCGAAACATTAGAGTTGATCAAATGATTATCCGGTTTGATGTGGATAAATTTTAACCAAATAGTTTTTTGAAACTGATGATGGCTAAGCAAGAAACTATGAATCATTCCCTGGCGCTCATGATAGCGGGGAAGTTGAAGGATTACATGCTGCTGGTAAAGTTCACGCTGAGCTTCACGGTGGTGTTTTCCAGTGTGGTAAGTTATTTGCTGGCGCCAGGCATCAGCTTTAATTTCCTTTCAGTTCTTTTATTATTTGTTGGAGGTTTCCTGATTACAGGAGCTGCCAATGCGATTAACCAGATTGCAGAAAAGGACACGGATGCAATGATGAAGCGCACGGCAAAGAGACCAGTGGCAAGTGGCAGAATGTCGGTACAGGAAGCGTCCACATTTGCCGCGATTACCGCGGTGCTGGGGATATGGTTGATCGGTTATTGGTTCAATTGGAATGCGGCCCTCACCGGAGCATTCAGTTTGTTCCTTTATGGATTTGTGTACACGCCAATGAAAAAAGTTCATTCCGTGTCAGTGATAGTTGGAGCAATTCCGGGCGCATTACCCTGCCTGATCGGATGGGTGGCGGCAACAAATGAATTCAGTCTTGGAGGTTGGGCGCTATTTGCCATACAATTTCTATGGCAATTCCCCCATTTTTGGGCCATTGCATGGGTGGCACATAAGGATTACACCAGGGCCGGATTCAAACTTATGCCTTCCGTGAAGGGTCCGACAAAATACTCGGCCATTCAGGCTGTGATATATGCTTTGCTGATGTTGCCCTTTGGCGTGATTCCATATTTTATTCAAATGTCAGGGATCATCAGTATGTGGATAGTGCTGGCGGCAAATTTGTTTATGCTGTTTCAATGCATTCGCCTGTACCGGGAAATGGAAGTGAAGGCCGCCAGGAGAGTGATGTTCAGTTCTTATATTTATTTGCCTGTAGTATTATTGAGTTTGTTGGCAGACAAGGTACCAACATAAGATTATTGCTATTGGATTGTTACGTGATATAGTGGAATACGGATTAATAAGATTTTTTATCAATGAGTGAATTGATGGGTTTGCAGCAAAAAAAGATTCATCCGAATAAGTTTACCCTATGGGTAGCGCTGGGAAGTATTGTCATGATGTTTGCCGGTTTAACCAGCGCCTACATTGTGAAACGCAACCAGAATGGCTGGCTGAGTTTTGAATTGCCCAGGATTTTCTGGTATTCAACCCTGGTGATCCTGCTCAGCAGTCTCACTATTCAAATGGCGCTTAGAGCATTTCAGGAAAGGGAGATGGCGAGATACCGGCTCATGATCACGGTTACGGCGAGTCTGGGTTTATTGTTTGTGACACTCCAGGTATTGGGCTTCATGTCATTCCAGGAATCCGGCCTCAAGATGATCGGAAGGGGTTCGAGTGCTTCTTATTCCTTTCTATTGGCAATTGGAGGTTTACATGCGGTGCATGTGTTGGGAGGCGTGATTGCATTATTGGTAATGTTTTTCAGGGCCTTCAGCAAAAAATTCCGCAGTTACAGTATTGTGCCGGTTGAAGTGGTGGCTACCTATTGGCATTTTGTAGATATACTTTGGATTTATCTGTTTATCTTTTTTAACTGGGCGAATTAAATTAACTGATCCTATAATTGCGATTCTAAATTAAAATTGAACTACATGTCAACAACAGTACCGGCAGGATACAAATGGTGGAGCGGAGGCAAGAGCCCATTCAATGTGAGCTATGGTAAGCTGATGATGTGGTATTTCCTGATGAGTGATACTTTCACATTCGGCGCATTCCTGATCTCCTATGCTACCATCAGGATGAGCCAGAATTATTGGCCCGACCCTAACCATGTCTTTAACACATTTCCCGGTTTTGGACACACGAACCTGCCACTTGCTTTTGTGAGCCTGATGACTTTTATCCTGATCATGAGTTCGGTGACCATGGTATTGGCGGTTAATGCGGGACACCACATGAACCGCCGGGGCGTTGAAAAATGGATGGCATGGACGATAGTTGGCGGGCTGGCCTTCCTGGGTTGCCAGGCATGGGAATGGACCCACCTTATTACCGGAGAACATGCAGTATTGATCAACGGGAAAATCCAGGAAATTTCAACCACGGTAAAAGGAAATCCCTGGGGACCCGCGGTGGCCGGACTCATGCATGATGGTCACCAGGTAAATACGCCGGGACCCATCGCTTTCGGAGGATTCTTTTTTGGCATAACCGGTTTCCATGGATTCCACGTTTTTAGTGGAGTGGTCATCAATCTGATCATGCTAATTAAGACCAAGTTGGGCCATTTTGAACAAAGAGGCCATTACGAGATGATTGAAAAAGCAGGGCTCTACTGGCATTTTGTGGACCTCGTATGGGTATTTGTATTTCTTTGCTTCTACCTTGTTTAATGGAAGCATCAACATAATTTTCCCTGCAAAGAAAGATCAAAAACAAATAAATTCATTCGTAGAATATGGAACAACATGCAGCCGTGGCGTCGCCTGAAATTACATTTCCACATGAACCCGCTTCCAGTACCAAAAGGGTATGGAAGGTATTCTGGATTCTGCTGATCATCACCATGGTGGAATTGTCATTTGGATTCACCATTTATTTTATCCATAAGAATCCAAATTTTAACGAGCACCTGGTACTGGCTTTCAAAGGAACCATTGTCATTCTGTCACTGGCCAAGGCCTATTATATCGTTTCGGTGTTCATGCATCTGGGCGATGAAATTAGAAATATGATCATGACGATTGTCCTGCCCCTCTTATTATTCATATGGTTTATCGCGGCTTTCCTTTGGGACGGATATGCCTGGAGGAATTTGAAAAACAAGTTTAACAGGGATTTGCCACAGCAAACTCAACCCCAGCCTGAAGGGCGGAAACCAGGGGCATTGGATTGAGGGCAATCTTCTTATTTCGAAAGAGCTTTATAACCATCGCCATGTCTACTTTCGGGGCGGTGGTTTATTTTTGTAATCCCTTTTAACATGATGAGTAAGAAATCATTCATTGCCATAACGGTTGCAGCCCTGCTACCGATTACCTGCTATTTCCTGCTGAAATATTACGGGAACCGGGCAGTAGTGATGCCACGCCGGTATTTTTATGATACAGTCGTCACTAAAAATGACTATGGCAGATCCACAACAGATACGATCTGGCACCAAGTCCGCAATTTCACGCTCACCAACCAACTTGGCAAAAAAGTAGAGTTGAATGACCTTCATGGTAAGATCATAGTAGCAGACTTCTTTTTTACATCCTGCCCCGATATTTGCCCTATCCTTACTAAGAATATGAAGAAATTGCAGGATGCCTTTAACAAGACGGATACCATTGTAAGGTTCGTTTCCTTCACCATAGATCCGAAGCGCGATTCTGTGCCAAGGCTCAAGGCTTATGCAGATAAACATGGAATTGATCCTGATACCTGGTGGCTGCTTACAGGAAACAGGGATGAGATTTACGATATCGCGAAGAATGAATTTAAGGCCAGTATAGCAGACAGTAATTTGGATACCAGCTTTATTCATACACAATATTTTTTCATGCTCGACAAGGATCGGGTGCTGCGGGGCTGGTATGATGGCCTTGACAGCGTGAACCTGAACCACCTGGCAGATGATATTGTATTATTAATGCTCGAGAGAGATAAGACAAAGAAAAGAGGATTGTTTGGCAGATGATATTATTTAGATTACCGTTGCCTCTACTGATGTCAGGTTTTTAATAATCCGGAGATAAATATTTGAAGTATGCTCAATGCGGTAATTAGAAAGAATGACAGGCTTGCGAAGTCATTGATCCTGGTTGTTTCTTTTGTGGTATTCATCGCCATAGTAATATTGAGCAGGGTGAAAGTCAATGTGCAGCTTGGCTTCGATGTGCATTTATTTGCACGGATTAATGCCATGATCAATTCAACAGTAACAATCCTCCTGATAGCAGGCCTGATCGCGGTGAAAAAGAAGAAATACCATTTACACAAGAGGATCATGCTCACGGCCATCATACTTTCCGTGCTGTTTTTGGTTTCTTATATATGCCATCACCTTTTCTCGACTGAAACAAGGTTCGGAGGCAGCGGTTTCATACGGTATGTCTATTTTTTTATCTTATCCACTCATATAGTGCTGGCGGCAATTATTCTTCCATTCATATTGTTTACGGCATACAGGGCCCTGGTAGCGGAATGGCCCTTTCACCGGAAAATAGCGAAGATCACCTGGCCTGTTTGGCTATATGTGTCAGTTACAGGCGTGCTGGTTGATCTTTTCATCAGTCCATATTAC